>NZ_JBFAWD010000030.1:0-100494 GCF_040680135.1 Nocardia sp. NPDC052112
CTACGAACGCGCGCTGGTCTTGGTCCGCCCGGATGGTCATGTCGCCTGGCGCGGCGATTCCGTCGACGACGACCCCGCCGCGATCCTGGCCACCGCTGTGTGGGTGTCTGTTCGCCGGGTAGGAACCGCAAGCGATGCGGCTGCTGGAGGCGATGCGTGACCCGGATCGTGGTTTCGACGCGGTGGTGATCGGCGAGCCGCAGCGAGCGTTCTACGGCAACCAGTACGGCCTGACTTTCCCGGTCCTCACCCACTATGGACTGCAGTTATGGGTACCCGAGGTCGGCGGTGCCGTCGATCCGGACTCCGAGGCACACGACTTGGTGATGTCGGTGTTCGGGGGTATGAGCAAGGGCGAACGCAACCGGATCAAGATACGGGTTCGTGCGGCGATGGCCGCCCAAGCCAGTGTCGAGGGCCGCTTCCTGGGCGGGCGGCCTCCGTTCGGATACCAGCTGGCCGACGCGGGGCCGCATCCGAATCCGGCCAAGGCAGCCGACGGGAAGCGGTTGCATCGGTTGGAAACCGATCCTGTCACCGCACCGATCGTGCAACGGATCTTTGCCGAATACCTCGGTGGCCGAGGGATTTTCGCGATCGCGGAGGCGCTGACCCGCGACGATGTCCCCTCGCCGTCGGCCTACGACCCCGCACGAAACCGGCACCGCCCCGGGGTGGCCTGGTCCAAGGGCGCGATTCGGGCGATCCTGTCCAACCCTCGCTACACCGGGCGGCAGGTGTGGAACAAACAACGTAAAGACGAAATCCTCATCGATGTCGAGGACATCGCTTTGGGACATGAGACCCGGATGCGATGGAACGACCGTGACCAGTGGGTCTTCTCCGATCACCTGGTGCACGACCCGATCATCGACACCGACACCTTCGAACGCGTCCAGCAGGTCCTGGCCGCGAAGGGAGCAGGCCGCGGGACGCGGGAACGGCACCGCACCCATCACACCTACATGTTTCGCGGTCGGCTGCGGTGCGGGCTGTGCCAGCGGCGGATGCAAGGCCAGCGAAGCCGGGACATGCTGCTCTACCGATGCCGGTATCCCAACGAGTACGCCCTGGCGAACAAAGTCGTCCATCCCCGCAATGTGTATCTGGCCGAACGGGATCTACTCGGCCCGCTCGACGATTGGCTGGGCACATGCTTCGCCCCGCACCGAGTCGCCGAGACCATCGACGCCCTCTACCGGTCCCAACCCGACCATGACCTCGACCCGTCGGCGGCGGCCGTCGCACAGGCGATCGAGGACTGTGACCGGATCCTGGCGCGACACCGGGCAGCATTGGAAGCCGGTGCCGACCCGCATCTGGTGGCGCAATGGATAGCCGAGGTCCAAGCCCGCCGCGCCGAAGCCCTCGCCCGTTCCCAGCCGATCACACGGCAACGGCGAATGACCAGCGAGGAGATCCGCGATCTCATCAACGAACTCGGAGATATCCGACACGTGCTGTCCGGAGCGGATCCGCTCGACAAAGCCGAGGTCTACCGGCACCTCAACCTACAGATGACCTACCACCCCGCACAACGACTCGTGCGAGTCGAGACATCTCTCGACCCGCACAGTTGGGGTTATGGTAAGTGTCCGGAGGGGGTATCGACCAGTACGCCAACCTCCTGCGACACCGAAAACTGCTGGTCATCGGCACATAGCGGTGGCGTGACGGTTCTGGTCCGGTTGCCGCAGGTTTGTGCCCGGCGGGGCACCATAAGGGTGGGACCGGTTCTGACCGGCGGTTTCCTGGGGAACGCTGATAATCCAAGAAACGTTCGCGCACTTGGGATGAGGGATCGTTCTGCCCAGGAGTGGGACCTAGCGGGAATCACGAGACATCACGAACTCCTGAGTGGTGTCAGGGGTTCAAGTCCCCCTTCGCCACCACACTCGCCACGTTGTATCAGCCTCAGATCGACATCCTGCGTGCTGATGGCCTCGACGCCGAGGTGACCGGCATCGGCGGCGGCTGCATGGCCATCGCGGCTCGATTGGCCTCGGGCCATTCGATGGCGACGAACCGCTGGGAAGGATCCCTGGCCACTGAGAGCGAAGACCGCAATTCCTGGTACATCGGCATCTACCTCAACGGTGAACAGACCGCCGACGCCGAGGACCGGGATTTCGCAACCGCTTATCGGAACGTGCTGGATTTCCAGTGGCCCGCCGAGAACCGAAGTCACACAAGGAAATAGGAGTAACCGAGAAATGACCGACAACCCCTGGCGTGAGGTGCGCAGGGCCACCCTGCGCGAACGCTACCGCGCCGAGCTGGAATTCCTGGCCAGCCACGACACCCCGCCCGACATCGCATTCACCGCAGGCACAGGCTGATTTTGCGCAGAGCCCTGAAAGTCGGATCCACGTAGTTCGGCGCGGGTTACGCACCTCCGCCGGGTGTAAAGTGCTGGGGGAGTCCGCCTTCGGTCACATTTTCCAAACTGCGACAGGTATCGACGCTGTCGGTTTTACTTGCTGTTATGTCGTCCAATTCCGCCACTGTCACCGGGCTGCCCCCGGTGGTAACAGGCCGCGTCCGCAATACCAAGCGCTTCGTCACTGACCCGATTACGTTCCTTTCCGACTCTATGACTCAGCACGGCAACGTATTTCAGTTCCAGCTGATCAACGGGAACATGGTCGGGATCACCCATCCGCACCACATCAAGTACATCTTGCAGGAACGCATGGCGAACTTCACCCGCGAGACCCAGATGTACGACATCATCGAACCGTTCGTGGGGCGCGGGCTGGCGACCATCGCTGACCACAACCGGTGGCGACGGAACCGGCGCCTCGTCCAGCCCGCCTTTCACCACAAGAAGATCAATGCGCTCAGCGAGATCATGGTGGCCGAGATCGACTCCATGTGTGACGAATGGGCCGAACATGCGCGAGCCGGCCGGACGATCAACGTCGGCGAGCAGATGAGCCATCTCACCTTGCGGATCGTGGTGCGGGCGCTGTTCGGATTGGATCCCCATGGCCCGGAGGTCACCGGCTTTTCCGGCGCGACGCAGCGGGTAAATGCCGAATTGGGGAAGTTCGTGCGGATGCCGTTGGTCCCCTTGAAGTTTCCGACGCCGAGCCACCGCCGATTCTGGCGGGCGATCGCCGATATGGATGCCATCGTCTACGCGGTGATCAACAAGTTGCGCGACACTGACAGCAGCGGCTTGCTGGCTATGCTCATGGCCGCCACGGACGCTGATACCAACGAGAACCTCACCGACAGGGAGCTGCGCGACGAGGTCGTCACCATGCTCTTCGCCGGTCACGAGACCAGCTCCTCGGCCCTGACGTCCGCCATTCTGCTGCTGCAATTGCATCCGGAGGTGCGTCAGCAGCTGCGCGATGCCGTCGACACCGCATTGCCCGGCGGGCACGCCACCATGACCGACCTGCCCGCGCTGTCGTACAGCAAACAGGTGATGGAGGAGGTGTTGCGGCTCAAACCGCCGGCGTGGATGGGACAACGCCGCGCCGATGAGGACGATGAGATCGGAGGCTACCGCATCCCGGCAGGCACTTCGGTGATGTTCAGTTACTATCACGCACACCGGAACCCGGAGTGTTGGGACCAGCCGGACACCTTCGACCCGGACCGCTTCACCGCCGACGCGGTAGCTGCCCGTGACCGGAACGTGTACCTGCCCTTCGGCGCGGGCGGGCACCTGTGCATCGGCAACGCGTTCGCGATGATGGAGATGCAGCTCGCACTCTCGACCATTATGCGACGGTTCGAGTTGGCCATCGAGAACCCGGACCTCACCCCGACTTCCGCACTAACCCTCAACACCAAGTTTCCGGTCATCGCGACGCTGACCGAACGGCAATAGCACTGCGAGCAGTGCCTTTTGAACCGCCCTGGCGACTTTGATGTACTCGCTGGGCGGTTCAATGCTGTTGCCGGGTTCGACCTTGATTGCCACACCGACTGAGTCTTTCTGAGTACGGAATCGGTTCCCTGCGGTCGGTTTACGGTCAGGTGGTGCGGTTGCCGGTAACGTGCAGCAGCACAAGTGCTGCTGCGATGATGTCGCCGATGCGCCAGGGGCACAGCCTGATTCGGCGCAATGCCTTGTAGGTGGTCTTGAGCTGGGCGTTTCCGCGTTCACCGATGACGCGTTTAGCGTTGTGGGCCTTGTTGGCGGTCTTCTGCTCGTCGGTGAGTTCCGCGCCAGCGGGTTTCTTGGCCGCGACGGTGATGAGCCGGGCTTGAGCCCCGTAGCCGAGCACCGGCCGCTCGGCGTCAGTGGTCCAGGCGGTCAGCGCGGGTGTGATCTCGATGTGCTTGCGCAGTGCGGAGGTGTCGTGTTCGCGACCAGGCCGTACGTCGGAGGTCCAGTCTTAGCTTGGTCGCAAGACTGCATACAGCGACTCCGCGCTCTTTCGTTGTACCCCAACACTATTCGGCGTGTCACAGCGTTCTCACCTCGCCCCGGCTCAAGCCCGGCGCAGAATCGGCCGGACCGCGCAGATCCTCACTTGGAAAGGCTCAGTGAGGGGACTGGACAGATTTTTCATCGACCGGGACAACGGCGACGGCTGATTCTGCTGGACACCGACCCTTTCGAAATCGTGACAGAGCAGACCTGGCGCGTCGACGAAGCCGCCGTGCTCAACCTGAGCAAGCTCGTTGAGGTACCGCCACATCTCCGTATCGTCCTCACTGACCCAGGACTTTTGGACTGCGTTTGTCTTCATCGGTTCTGTTGTCGCCTGCCAGGGTGATGGGTTCTGGCGCAAACAGTGTGATTGCGCTGTTCGGCGTGTTGGCGTCGGATCTGGTTCTGCATGGGTGATGGTGGCGGGCGTGCTTTGATCTGGTTCGAAAGTTGTTGCCACACTTGGGTAATTTGGTGATCGGCGATGTCTGTTCGGAGGGCGATGCTGTGGTCGTGGAGGCGGCCGTTGCCACCTCGGCGGCCCGCTGTCCGGGATGTGAAACGGTTTCGGTGCGTGTGCATTCCCGGTATCGGCGCCGGTTGGCCGATGCCTCGATCGCTGGCCGCATGATGATCCTGCGATTGGTCATGCGACGGTTCTTCTGTTTGAACACCAGTTGTGCGGCCAGGACTTTCGCCGAGCAGGTCGATGGACTCACGGTGAGGTGGTCGCGGCGGACGAACCAGTTGACCTCGATGCTGACCACGATCGGATTGGCCCTGGCGGGGCGGGCTGGTGCGCGGCTGGCGAGTCGGTTGGGGCTCCCGGCCAGCCGGGACACCTTGTTGCGGCTGGTCCGTGGGTTGCCAGATCCGCCGGTCGGTGCCGTAAAGGTCTTGGGCGTCGACGATTTCGCCGTGAAACGCGGCCGCAGGTACGCAACGATCCTGCTGGACATGGCTACCCACCGGCCGATCGATGTCCTCGACGGCCGCGACGCCGACCCGCTGGCCGCCTGGCTGGCCGCGCATCCGGAAGTCGAGGTGATTACTCGAGATCGGGCCAGCGCCTATGCCAACCCTCAGGAATTGCATCAGACGGGCGAGGACGTCCCAATTTCCTGATGGATTCCAAGGTTTGATGCTAACGCGCCGTCATCGGCATATGCGCCTTTGACCTGCCGATTGTTGCGTGTCTCCCGTTTGATGCATGATCATCCCGCTATCCGGGCGAGTCTTGGAGGTGGGTTGCGGCAGGTCGATCTGGCAGGTGCGGCGCACCTGGAGCTGGTGTCGGGCGTGGTGCAGTTGCGCCCGGAGGACGCGATGGTCGAGGCGATGATGCGGGGCTGGCGCGCGCAGCAGACAGCTCGCGGATTGCGGCTGGAGACGATCGCCGAGCGGGAGCGGCTGGTGCGCCGGTTCGTGGAATTCACCAACGAGTACCCGTGGCGGTGGATGCCATCGCATGTGGATGAGTGGTCGCTGTCGTTGACCGGTGAACGGCATCTGGCTCCGTCCACTATCCGTGCCTATCAGGGGATTTTGCGCCTGTTCAACGAGTATCTCTGTGATGGCCGGTATGGCTGGGTGTTGGCGTGTGAGGCCGAGTTCGGGCCCGGCGAGCATCCGGTGATGATCGTGCATGAGTGGAATTCGATCGCTCATCTGCAGTCCTACGAGGGTGACCCGGAGGCGCGGCCGTTCACCCGTGAGGAGTTGCAGCGGTTCCTGGATTATGCCGATGACCAGGTCGACCGCGCTGTGCGCGCGAAGCGCAAGGGTGCGTTGGCGGCGTATCGAGACGCGACCTTGTTCAAAGTGATGTATGGCTGGGGGCTGCGTAGGACCGAGACCTCGCGGCTGGATGTCGTGGACTGGGGACGTAATCCGGAGGCGTCGCAGTTCGGTCGGTACGGGACGCTGCATGTCCGTTACGGCAAGGCCAAACGCGGTCAGCCGCCTCGCCGCCGGAACGTGCTGTCGATCTTCGGCTGGGCAGTGGAGGCGGTGGCCGACTACGTGGAGAATGTCCGGCCGAAGTTCGGCTGCCCCGAGCATCCGGCGTTATGGGTGACCGAGCGCGGCGGCCGCGTCCGACCCCCGGAGATCAACGCACGGTTCGTTTCCTACCGCAATGCTCTGGGACTACCGAAAACCCTTGTGCCCCATAGTCTTCGACATTCTTGGGTCACGCACAACACAGAGGATGGTGTGGACCGGAGATTCATCCAGGTCCAGGTTGGGCACGAGTGCGACAGTTCGACAGCGATCTACACGCACGTGTCCGACGACTTCATGAACACCGCGCTGCGCAAGGCGCTCGCACCGGCCTTGGAGCCGGCCGCACCGAACGGGAAGGACACCTGATGTCCCGGAAGCTGGACTACCGCTGGCACCTGCGTCGGATCATGGCCGACCGCGGCATGTTCCAGACCACGGACTTGATCGGTCCGCTGGCCGAGCGAGAGATCACCTTGTCGTCCAGCCAGGTCTATCGGCTGGTCACCGAGCGTCCCGAGCGACTGAGTCTGAAGATCCTCATGGCGTTGACGGATATTCTCGATTGTTCGATGGACGACCTGATCGAGCCTGTCACTACACAAAGCGCGGCGAGTCGGCCGAAGAAGGCGGCGGGCGGTGCCGCGGCAGCGGGCGGTGCCGCGGCAGACGGTTTGGGGGATCTGCGCCCGAAGCGCGCCAGGATCACTCGGTGACCAAGAGGATCGACCGGTCACGACTCGCCGAGCAGGTCAGCCCGCTGCTGATGCTGCTCGCCGGGATGGAGCCCACGCTGGTTCCGGACACGATGGTCGCGGCTCTGCGCGAGGCCGCGGCACATCCCGCGGGCCAGCTCCGGATCGCGCAGGAATTGGCAGAGCGACCCGAACTGCTCACCGGCCAAGGAGCTTCGGCAGCATCGCCGGGTGTCCTGCGATTCATCCACGCTCTGGTCCAAGCTGGCGCTACCACGGTGATCGAGCCAGCCTGCCCTCGCTGCGGCAGGCAGCGCAAGCTCGGCCGTCCGTTCAACGGCCTGCGGCTATGCGCCGGCTGCACCAAGAAGGCGGTGGCCATGCCCTGCGGCCGCTGCGGCCAGGTCAAACCTCCGGCCCGCCGCAACGACAACGGCCCCGCCGTCTGCCAAGCCTGCTGGTGGCGCGACCCGCGGAGCTGGCAGCAGTGCGTGAACTGCGGTGACCACCGTCGCGTCGCCGCGCTCACCGATGCCGGGCCGGTCTGCACGCGCTGCCGCCCGCGCGCCGATATCGTCTGCGGCATCTGCGGGCGCACCGGGCGAGGCAGCGTCTCGCGCGCGACTGGTCAGCCGATATGCGTCCGCTGCCGCGAACCATGGATCGTGTGTTCGGGCTGCGGCACCAGCGCCCCACTGCAAGGTGGCACGCGGCAGAAACCGTTATGCGCCCGATGCGTCAACCCTGATCCGGCGTTCTGGAACCGTTGCGGCACCTGCGGGATCACCTGGCAACTCACCATGACCGAGTGCGCACGCTGCTGCTTGGACCGCAAGCTCCGTCAGATCCTCACCGCTGATGGCGATGCCGTTGCGCAGCAACTGGAACAACTCCGCGAAACTCTCGTTCAGGTCGACCGCCCCGACCACGCACTGGACTGGTTGAACAAGACCGGCGTCCGCGACACCCTCCGAGCCGTCGCCGCTCACCACACCATCTCCCACGAGGCCCTCGAAGCGATGCCGCCGAGCGGCACTGTCGAACACCTGCGATCAATCTTGGTGGCAGCCGGGGCCCTGACGCCCCGAGACCAGCGTCTGACCGCCCTCGAACGCTGGATCGACCAAGCCATCAACGAGCGCAAATCCGTTGAGCATCAACGTGTTCTGCGCGGATATGCCGTCTGGCACCACTTGCGTCGGCTGCGCGGGCGCCTCGACGGCCAGCCTGCCAGCACCCTGTATTCCGGAGGCCGATAAGCCACGTGGGTCGCGCGCGACCATCTGGCCTGTTCCCAATGAATGAGACCAGGTCCCGTCATCGGGATCCGGTCACATCCATGGGGATCGCAGCGATACCGATCCTGAATCGGTGCTGGATATTGGAGATCCTCACCGCATTCGATGCGCTCGCCGTGAAAAATGCCTCAGCCATTGCTGGCGCGAGAGGTGCGCACCGAATAGTGTTTCGATTGCGGAATCCCGTTGTGTGGCATCGCCCTCTCAGTGCTACTGGGGGCGGTTCGACAGCGCGGTTGCGAATCTCTCTGCGACCTCAGGGCGGGAACAGTCGATCACCCAGCTCAGGCCGTTGAAGGTGGTCAGCGTAAGGTGTCCGTATTCCATGATTGGTAGCTGGGGGTTGTGGCGGTATCGACGGTCGGGTCCGCCGCGTACGTTGACGAACTGCCATGTCGTATCGACCTGGGTGCCGTCGCGGGGCGGCTGCTCGTACTCGATGACTCGCTGTCGAGTACACGTCACGCGCACGTGTTGGTAGTCGACATCGCTCCAATCATCGAAGGAGCGCACCAGGATTCGATCGGGCAGGAACAGCAATGCTTGCCGGTCGTGAGAGATCGTCGGTACGGCGATGTTGGTGGTGAGCACCCGGGGTGCTTTCATGCTGCGCGCTACAGGCTTGCGTTTGACCGCGGCATCGGCTCCGCCGCTGACCTTGTATCCGTAGGTGCCGACGATCGTCGCGGATGCCTCGACCCTCCAAGCCCCGGTTATGCCGACCATCGCGCGATAACCCTCGCAGAACTCGGTGAACCAGTCCGCGACCGGCCCACTCATCTCGTACACAGCCGTCGCAGTCTGTTTCCCGCGTTCCCACCACCACAACCACACCAACGCGGGCAGGCCCAGAACTACGGCAGTGATCGGCATCCACAGCACTTTCGACGTTGCGGCGACACCGATCGTCGTCATCAATGCTATTGCCGTCCACGGCAATAGCACCTGATACCGGCTTGCGGCACGTAGCTGCTCGATCAGTTCGCCCGGTCCGGTCGGCAGCAGCTGCGAGGCTTCGACCCCGGTCATATCGGCCATATCCGCGGCGTCGAACCTCAAGCTGGCCGCAGGCCGATTCGCGACGGCGCGGGCGCGAGATGGGGAGTCCAGCACCCGGCGGTAGTAGACGCCGTGCGCACCGACATGAACATACGTGCCGCGCGGCCCAGAACCGACCCGCAACCCGCGAACCCCGACACTGCCGCCGACGCCGGACTTCGAGAAGTTGACCCGAAACGGACCGGCATTCACCGACTTCCGGAAATACAAGCCCACCGTCACCCCCAAATCCCCACCAGACCCGTGCGATCAGATTCTATCTCGCCGTCGAAAGGGCTCGGGGCACAAACGCGCGCCCTCGAGGGTGTTTGCCGTTCATGGTCGGTGGAACACGGGCGCGGTGCAACAGCATTTATCGGCAGTGGCCGAGGAATATAGCGTGCGGTCTGTTTTCCATTGTGTGACAGCTGATTTCGTGTCGGTACTGTGTGTCACACTTGCGATCGTTCGTGGCGGTGTGGGATGGCCGCCTGCTGTGTTCAGCGCGGGTTCCAGGGAGGGATCATCCTCTCCTGGCACACATCTATGCGTTCCGGCTCAGCAACGACGACCTGTTCAAGATCGGTAAGACGTCGAACAGTCTCGAACGGTGCCGCAATCAGTTGCAGACCGGATGTCCGTCGACGTTGACGCTGTTCGGACAGTTGAATCCCGCCGACCAGCAACAGAATCCCGATGACCAACCAAATCGGTATCGAGATCGCCAGAATCGTACGAGCGGGGCCGAACGCGGCCCGCACCCGATCGCTTCCGGTGTCGAGGTACGCGTAGGCGACAGACCATCCGCGCGGCAGCACGACCTGTTATCGCTGAGATCCTTGATCGTGTGCGTTCACCGGCCATGGAGGTTCGGTCGGAATCGGTGGTGGCCGCCAGCCGGTGATCAGCAGCTTCGTGCCCAGTTTGCCGGCCGGGATGGCCAGCCGGTTCGGCACCAGGCAGGCTATGGCGTCCCTGACGGCGTCCACGAACCTGGACTTTGGTTCGCTGACCAGGGTCGCGTGCCCCGACAGCCAGCTGATGAGGGCGACCCGGCGCCGCCGGGCCCGGGAATAGGCGGCGAGATCGGGTGCGTAGGCGGCGAGGGTGACGGCGTCCTCGATCGTCATCCCGGCACCCTGCCCGAGCGTGGGATGCATCCCGTGCGCGGCGTCGCCGATGAGCGCCACCCGGCCACGTGCCAGCGACTTGGGGACGCGGATGTCGAGTAGCTCGTTCTCGAGAACCCGCTGCGGGTCCGCTGCCGCCACCATGTCCGGGACGGGGTGGGGCCAGTTCTTGAAATGGTCGAGGCCGTCGATACCGGTGTGGGTGCCCGCGAAGGCGTAGATCCGGTTGCCCGTCATCGGCAGGATGCCGAACTCGGCCCGATGCCCGAACACCAGGCCCACCCAGTCCGGCGGCGGAGCATCGACGATCCATCGCCAACCGGTGATCCCCGTATGCCGAACCCCGCGCAACTCGGGCCAGACGTGGCGGCGGGTGAGACTGTGGATTCCGTCGGCCGCGACCACGAGGTCGAATTGAACAGTGCCCTCGGCAGTTTCGATGTCTCCGGACGCGTCGACGCGGATAACCCTGGAGCCGGGACGCAGGCACTCGGACGGGAGCGCGCCGACCAGGACAGCGATGAGATCGGCGCGATGGACCACCACGAGATCGTCGCCGCCGAGGACGTCCCGCACCCGGCCGAGCACCAGTTCGCGGCCGCGCCGGTTACGGAGCCCGCCGATGTGGTCCGCCATGGCCTCGGCCCGGATGGGTTCGCCCACCCCGATCAGATCGAGGCCGGCCAGCACGTTCGCGGTCAGCATGACCCCGGCGTCGACCTCGGTGAACTCGGCGGCTTGCTCGTAAACCGTCACCTCCCAGCCAGCCGCCCGCAACGCGATCGCCGCGGTGAGCCCGCCGATTCCGCCGCCGACTATCCCTGCGCACCTGTTATTTTCGGCCAATTTCCCCACCTACGACGATGGCATGTCCGTGGATGCCAGCATCCACGATATTCGACGATCTCTCGAAAGCCGTTTGGCTGCAGTGGATTACGGCACGGTAGGAATCGATTCGGTTGCCGGAAGGTAGATTTCACGGCGCAAACGTTCCAAGTCGGGCGCCACGGAAGTGCCGGTCTGCGTGTGCCGATCGCTCCGATTCCCCCGGAGCGCCACGTTCGTGATGCTCTCGTAGATCGAGACGTATTCCTTTGCCTGGCCGGACAGGCCGGGAATCATGCGCAAGAGCGCGGGGAGGTAGCGGATCACCGCGTTGATCTGGGCGCGTTGCTCGGCGACTTGGCGCTGCACCTGCTCGATGGCTTCGCCACGGGTGCACCCGGTCTCGTGACGGATCGCCCTGACCAGGTTGTAGGGGACGTGGTCGGCCTCGTCCTGATCGAGTCCCACCAGGTCGTTCTCCGCGAAACTCACCCAGAAGATCAGCTCCTTGAGACGGCGGATCACGGGGTGGTTCCGCAGCTTCGACGGCAGTTCCCGGTCCTGGTGCACCTCTATGCCGGCGATGCCGACGTCGATCCCGCCGGTCGACATCCGCAGTGACTGGTAGTCGGCGACGGAGGGGATGTAGCCGCTGATGCGATGGTGCGCTTCGCGCTCGGCGGCTACGACCCACTCCTCGAGATTGCTGAGGAAACGCTCCTGCCAGCGGGTGGTCCGCCCCTCGCGCAGGCGCGGCCACAAACTCGCCCAGGCCGTCGGGATCGCGCCGGGCCGCCACGGGGCCTGCGGGTCCTGGCGCAGTGTCGCCATCAGGCCACGCCGCAGCGCGGTGACGGCTTCGGGGTCTCTCAACTGCGGATCCTCGAACAGGTCATCCCACACGAAGGCCAGCACCGCCAAGCCGATGGCGGCCTGTTCGCGGGCCACGCTCGCCGGGGCCGAGACCTTTGCCTGGAACCGGAACATTCCGGACCACCGGTGGTAGTCGGCCTCGGCCGCGGAGAGAGCGAGGCCGGTATCCACCAGCCAGCTCTTCAGCCATGTCACGGCCTGCGGCGAGAGCACCTCACCGCGGGCCTGGGGTGGCTCGGCCGGCTGCCGGGGGACCGAGGGGCGGGAAGTTCGCCGATCGAGTATCGACCTCGTGTAGGCAGCCATCGCGGCACGAGCGCGCGGGTCGACGGGCAGAGCGGCAAGCTGACCTTCAGCCTGGTCCATGAACTCATCAGCCAGCGCCTGGGCTTCCTTAACGGCGCCCGAGGCGATGACGAGTTCACGGGCACGCTCGGCTTCCTCGCTCGTCATCGCTCTGCGCAGCAAGCGGGCGAGACCTCCGTCGCGGGCAGCCGCGCGGATCACCGGAAGTGTGTAGATGCCCTCGGGCAGGTCCGAATTGACGGGCTTGCCGATTTCCTCGGCCGTAGCGGTCAGGTCGAGGATGTCATCCCACAGTTGATAGGCCATCCCGAAGTGTCGGCCGAACAGGGCCAGGGCCTCTTCTTCCCGCTCCTCGCGCCCGGCCTGCATCGCGCCCACCCGGCACGCCACCGAGAGCACCGCCGCGGTCTTGCCGGCGATCGAGTCCAGGTAGGCCTGCTCACTGCGGGAGGCCACATAGCCATCGGCGGCCTCGATCACCATGCCCACACACATCTGCTCACCCGCGATCGCCCCCGCGAGAACTTCACGCCCGCCGAGTTCGGCCAGCATGCGCACCCCCGAGAATGTCACGGAATCCCCACCCACCACGGCCAGGTGCGAACCCCACACCGCATTGGCGCTGGGACGACCGCGACGCTGGTAGGCGTGATCGATGACGTCGTCGTGGTGGAGCGAGCCCAGGTGCATCAACTCCACGGCGGCAGCCGCACGCACTGCCCGGTCATCGGCCGGGGCCGCGGGATCGGTGAGCAGGTAGTACGACAGCAAGGTCAACGTGGGACGGACAAGACGGCCCGTGGTGTCCGGCCCTTCGCCGGTGAGCCCCGCCAGTTCCGGCCTGCCTTCGAACCGCACAGGTCCGACGACCGCACGGACGCGGTCCAGGTCCGCATCCAGATGCGGGAAGACAGCGGAATCGATCTCATACGGCACGTGCGCGCTCCTGACTGGCTGCATCGGTCAGACCTGAGTTGATCAGTGGAAATTGACACACCGCCCGCGCGCGGAAGGTGTTGGTATCGGCCAATATCGACTTCGTCACTGTAATCGGAAGTGACGGTTGGTGAATGCCGTTGGGGGCGAGTACCTCTCCGATCAACGCCGGCATCCCCGCCGGGGATCCGCGGTCGTGCACGACCGTGTCGGTGTACGGGTCTACCGCTGAAAGGGACTGCGCGGCAACACCTGTAGGGGGTCGGCGGGGATCTGGTCAGGGTTCCCAGGCCGGCGACGCGGTTACCGCACTCACGTGCGGGTTGCCGCGATACCGGCCCCGACGATCACGCAGCTTGGACGAGGCGGTTGGCGAATGAAACATGGTGGCGGATGGCAAAGTTCCTGGTTCAGGTCGACCGCTACATTCGCCGCTGCGACGGCGGCACTCCGGCGTTCGAGTTGGATCCCGACGGCTTACTACCGGCCAGAGGGATTCGGTATCGGAGAGCTCGTCTGTTCTCGGGGTGTCTGGGTGTTTGCTGTTCATGCTCGGTGGAACACGGGCTTGGTGCAATGCATCTGTCGGTCGTGGTGCTGGCGTTGCTTGCCTAGTTTGGCGATGGTGGTGATGCCGTCGAACATCACTAAGCCGCCATTGGAAGGGAGGGTGAAGTCTGGTCGCCGTGGCACCTCGAAGCTCAAGGACGCGTCACCGCCTTCGTCGCACGGTGCTCGGAACATCGACAAACACTGCGTATCGCATCCAACCGGCCGGACCGGGTACCGCTACCTCAGACATGTTGCCGGACAATACAATCCGTATACAGTGCACGGGCCATCTTCAGCCGGATTTCGGGCGACCGACATGGAGTTGCCGTTGCTACACCGAGGTGGGATGGCGGGTGCCTTTCCTTACTTCGTAGACGCCATCGCCGACCGGAACGGAGTCCAGTTCGATCTCTTCGAGCCGGTCTGGAGGCCAGAGGGTCGTCACCGACCAGCGGATACCATCCAATTCCGGTGGCAGCGGGGCAACGCGGAGAAGTTCGTGTCCGAGGCGTCGATCGTCGCTGACTACTTCGATATCGGCCAATCGAGGTCGGTGCCTTGGCATCGCCGCCGGGAAGCCGCGCGGCTGTTGGCGGATCTGAAGAATCCTGCGCGAGGGTGGACCGCGATCGTTGTCGGCGAGGGAACGCGGTGCTGGTTCGGTAACCAGTTCAGTTTGGTCGCGCCGCGTCTGCAAGCCCATGGGGTGCAGGTGTGGGTACCAGAGCTTGGGGGGCGTTTCGACTCACGCAATGTCACGCATTCGATGATGATGAGCATGCTCGGCGGGCTCAGTGAGTCCGAACGCCAGCATGTCCAGCAGCGCACCCGCGCCAGCATGGATGCTCAAGTCCTCAACGAAGGCCGACACCAAGGCGGTCGAGCGCCCTATGGGTATGTGGTGGTCGACGGTCCGGCGCACCCGAACCCCAACCGAGCCTCCGATGGGTTGAAACTGCGGATCCTCTCACTTGATGTCAGCACTGCGCCGGTGGTGCAGCGGATCTTTCGTGACTACATCGCTGGCCGCGGCGATAGAGCCATCGCCATAGCGCTCAACCGAGACGGCGTGCCATGTCCATCAGCGCACCGACCCGAGCAGAATCGGCATCGCGCCCAAGACGGTTGGCAGGCCCCCACGATCGCCGCGATTCTGCAAAATCCCCGCTATACCGGCTATGCCGTGTTCGGTCGCTGGACCAAACACGAGAACTCCTCGATCCCGACGACGCTGCCGCCGGTAACATCATCCGGTTCCGGCGCTCGCCCACCCACCGCATCGTTCGGTCGAAGAAACCCGCGCATCCGGCCATCATCTCGGTCGAAACCTTCACCCAGGCTCAACTGCTGCGGCGAAAGCGCGCCGGCGTCAGCAACCGCACTCGCGCGAAACTCGAACGCGACAGACCAGCCAGCGGTCTGCGCCCGTACCTGTTGAGCGGACTTGTGCGCTGCGAGGGGTGTGGCCGAAAGATGCAGGCGGAGTTGGTTCGTGACGCCGTGTACTACCGATGCCGCGCCAAAACCATCGCTGCCGGCAGCGATGTCTTACGCGACCATCCTCGAACGGTGAACCTGCGCGAGGATGTCGTTGTCGGGCCGATCGACGGCTGGCTGGCGGGCCTGTTCGACCGCCGACACCGCGAAAACACCATCGCGTCCCTCGTGTCCGCGCAAGATTCCGATGACATCGACACCCATCGACGGATACTTCGGCAACGCGTCGCTGACGCCGAAGCCAGACTCGCGCGCCACCTTGCCGCGATCGAGGCCGGAGTCGATCCACAAGCCCTCGTCGCGGCCATGAACACAGCACAAGCAGACAAAGCCGCAGCCGAAGCCGAGTTGAAGAGCCTGCCCCAAATCCAGCGGCTCACCGACACCGAAATCCGCAAGTTGATCGACGCGCTCGGCGACATCCGCGCCGTGCTGACCGCAGGCGACCCCGCCGACAAGGTCCGACTGTATCGGGCACTGGACCTAGAAGTCCGCTACCAGCACCAACAACAACTCGCAATCGTTGGTGCCACCCTCCGTGGGGTTAGCACTGGTGTCCGGAGGGGGACTTGAACCCCCACGCCCGATAAAGGGCACTAGCACCTCAAGCTAGCGCGTCTGCCATTCCGCCACCCGGACCGGTGTGCTCAGCAAGGTTATCGGATGTCGCCGCGTTGACCAAATCGCGGGTTTAGCTGGTGATTCTCGGTATCGTCCGGTCGCCTTTCCCGAGCTGTGGGCGAGTACCTACTATTCGAGCCAGTACTTACCAACATGTCTGCGGAAACAGGGTGGCAATGGTCGGCAAGCGGTCCGGACCGTACTTCTGCGGCATCGATGCGGCAATGGATGTGGTGGGCGGCAAATGGAAGGCGCTCATCCTGTGGGAGTTGGCGAATCACGGCGTGCGCCGCTTCGGCGAACTGCGCCGCGGCCTCCCGGGCGTATCGGAGAAGATGCTGATCCAGCAACTGCGGGAGCTGGAGGAGGACGGCATCGTGGATCGCGAGATCTACCGCGAGGTGCCGCCGAAGGTCGAGTACCGGCTGACCGAATCGGGCAGGGCCCTCAATGCGGCGCTGGAGCCGCTGGGCACATGGGGCCGCGATCGTATCGACCGGATCGGTGCCAGGCGAGTCCACCCGCCCGCGTGAAGGCTCGGCACGGGACGTCCGTGGTTGCGATCAGCGTGAATCGACCTGGACCCACGCACGATTGCGCACCTCGCGACGGCGACGGGTGCCGGGCGTGACAGCCATTGCGCCGGGCGGGCGGGGTCAGGTGGTAGGAAAGGGTACGTGTCTGCAACTGGCGAAGCATCCGGTCCGAACACCACATCTCTCGCCGTATCCGAGGTGGTCGAATTGGTCAGTACGCTGATCCGGTTCGACACTTCCAACACCGGGGATCTGGCCACCACCAAGGGCGAGCGCGAATGTGCCCAATGGGTGGCCGATCAGCTGCAACAGGCGGGGTACACGACCGAGTACGTGGAGTCGGGGGCACCGGGGCGCGGGAATGTGTTCGCGCGGCTGAAGGGCGCCGATTCGAGCCGCGGTGCGCTGCTGATCCACGGGCATCTGGATGTGGTGCCCGCCGAGGCCGCGGACTGGAGTGTGCATCCGTTCTCCGGGGCGGTGCGTGACGGCTACGTGTGGGGGCGCGGCGCGATCGATATGAAGGATATGGTCGGCATGATGCTGGCCGTCGCGCGCCAGTTCAAGATCGAGGGGACGGTGCCGCCGCGCGATATCGTCTTCGCGTTCCTCGCCGATGAGGAGAACGGCGGCAAGTGGGGTTCACACTGGCTGGTGCAGAATCGGCCCGACCTGTTCGAGGGAATCACCGAGGCGGTAGGAGAGGTCGGTGGCTTCTCGCTGACCGTGCCGCGCCCAGACGGCACCGACCGACGGCTGTATCTGGTGGAGACGGCCGAGAAGGGGCTCGGCTGGATGCGGTTGCGCGCCAAGGCCCGCGCCGGTCACGGCTCGTTCCTGCACGAGGACAATGCCGTCACGATTCTGGCCGCGGCCGTGGCGCGCCTGGGTAAACACACCTTCCCGCTGGTGCTTTCGGATTCGGTCGCCGAATTCCTGGCCGCGGTCGCCGAGGAGACCGGCCTGGAGTTCGATCCGTCGAGTCCGGATATCGAGGGTCAGCTCGCGAAGTTGGGCACCATCTCCCGCATCATCGGCGCGACACTGCGCGATACCGCGAATCCGACCATGCTGCAGGCGGGTTACAAGGCGAATGTGATCCCGCAGACCGCCGAGGCGGTGGTCGATTGTCGCGTGGTGCCGGGACGGCAGGCCGCGTTCGAGCGTGAGGTCGATGAGCTGATCGGCCCGGATGTCGAGCGCGAGTGGATCACCAAACTCGATTCCTACGAAACCACCTTCGACGGACATCTGGTCGACGCGATGAACGACGCCATTGTCGCCCACGACCCCCAGGGGCGCACCGTGCCTTATATGCTCTCCGGCGGTACCGACGCAAAGGCCTTCGCCCGCTTGGGTATTCGCTGCTTCGGTTTCGCACCACTGCAGCTGCCACCGGAATTGGACTTCACGGCGCTGTTCCACGGTGTCGACGAGCGCGTTCCGGTACAGGCACTCGAATTCGGCACCCGAGTGCTGGAACACTTCCTGTTGAACAGCTGACGATCGAAAGGACCATCGTGCCCGACTACTCCTACAACCCCTACGCCCCGCTCCCGCAGGTGCCCAGCTTCACGCTGACGTCCGAGGATGTCTCCGATGGCCAGACATTCGACAACGATCAGGTCAGCGGGGTGTTCGGCGCCGGCGGCAAGGATATCTCGCCACAGCTGTCCTGGTCCGGATTCCCTTCGGAGACAAAGAGTTTCGCCGTCACCGTCTACGATCCGGACGCGCCGACCGCATCCGGCTTCTGGCATTGGGCGGTGGCCAATGTTCCGGCGAGCACCACCTCGCTGCCGCGCGGCGCGGGCAGCGAGGGCGGGGCCTTGCCCAACGGTGCGGTCACGCTGCGCAACGATGGCGGGTTCCCCGGATACGTCGGAGCGGCACCGCCGGCCGGACACGGGTACCACCGCTACTTCATCGTCGTGCACGCGCTCGACGTGGACCGACTCGAGATCGATGAGAACGGCACTCCCGCCTTCCTCGGTTTCAACCTCTTCTCTCACACCCTCGCCCGCGCGACCATCGTCGCCGAGTACGAGGTCGCGTAGGAGCGGCACAAGTCTGCCGACGACCATGCGTGCGCGCACACCAGCGGACGAAAATGACTGTGGCCCTGAGCATTTGCTCAGGGCCACAGTCGTGTCGGTAGATTCAGGAGACGTTCACGACCGATTCGGCCAGCGGCGTGACGTACAGCGCGGCGATCTCCTCGGCGTACTTCGCCGCGATCGGGTTGCGCTTGAGCTTCATGGTCGGGGTCAGCTCGTCACCGCCCGGCTCCCATGGCTTGCCGACCACGGTGAACCGCTTGATCTGCTCGACCCGCGACAGCTTGCGATTGCCCGCGACGACGGCGGCCAGCACCTCGTCGAGGATCTCCTCGCGGATGGCCAGCGCGGCCAGATCGTCCGCGGGCGCGTCGATTTCCTTGGCCCGGATAGCGGCGGTGTCCGGATCGAGCACGATCAGCGCGGAGATGAACGGTTTGGCCTCCCCGATCGCCACCACCTGACCGACCAGCGAGGAGGCCGCTTTGACCGCGTTCTCGATATTGGTCGGGGAGATGTTCTTACCCGACTCATTGATGATCAGTTCCTTCTTGCGGTCCACGATGCGCACGTAGCCGTCGGCGTCGATGGTGGCGACGTCGCCGGTTGCCAGCCAGCCATCGGCGTCGAGCGCCTCCTTGGTCTTGTCGGGCTGCTTGCGGTAGCCCGGGGTGACGATCGCGCCACGCACCAGCAATTCACCGTCCTCACCGAGCCGTAGCTCGAGGCCCTCGACGGCCCGGCCGACCGAACCTGGGCGCGGCTTGGCCAGTTCGGTGTAGGTGGCCACGCCGGTGGTCTCCGACATGCCCCACACCTCGGAGACCGTGAACCCGAGTCCGAGGAAGTACTCGAGGGTTTCGGCGGGGATCGCCGCGGCGCCGGAGGCCGCGACCTTGAGATTGTCCAGCCCGAGCGCGGCGCGCAGTTTCGACAGCACCAGCGCGTCGGCGATCTTGTGCTGTGCGGCGAGCACCGGGCTGCGGCCGTTACCCGCCAGATCGGCGCGCGCCGCCGCGACGCCGGTATTGATGGCCCAGTTCGCCAGCGCCTTCTTCACCGGACTCGCTTCGGTGGCCAGCTTGCCGTCGATACCGGCCTTGATCTTCTGCCATACCCGGGGCACGCCGAAGAAGATGGTGGGACGCGCGTCGGGCAGCGCCGCGGCGATCTCGCGCGGATCCGGCACACAGGTGATCAGGATGCCGGTGAGCAGGCTGATGGCATGTCCGGAGATGCGGTCGGCGACGTGCGCGGCGGGCAGGTAGGAGATGGCCCGGTCGTCGAAACCGACCCGCAGCGGGCCGTTGACCAGCGCGATGATCTGGGCCAGCACATTGCGCTGGGTGATCTCCACCCCCTTGGACGGGCCGGTGGTGCCCGAGGTGTAGATCAGTGTGGCGAGATCGTCGGGGGTGACCGCCTGCCAGGCCGCCTCGAAATCGAAGTCGGCGGCCGGATTCGCCGCCAAGTCGGCCAGGGCGACCGTATCGGCGGCCGGACCGTCCACCACCACGATGTGCTCGAGCTCGACGCCCGCGCCCTTGATCACGTCGAGGAAGGCGCGTTCGGTGATCACCACCTTGTTCTGCGCATTGGTGAACAGATGCTTGATCTGCTCGGGGGAGCTGGTGTTGTAGATCGAGAAGGGGGTCGCGCCCAGATGCAGTGCGGCGGTATCGATCAGATTGAATTCGGGCCGGTTGGTGAGCATGATGCCGACGGTGTCGCCGTGGCCGACGCCGAGTCCGGCGAGTCCGGCCGCCAGCGTACGGACCCGCTCGCCGTATTCGCGCCAGCTGATCTCCGTGGTGCCACCGACCGTCCGCAGCGCGATCTGATCCGGCCGTTGCTTCACGGTCTCCTGGAATGCCTCGGGCACTGTGTACACCGTCTTGCCGGACTCGTGCGCGAAACCGATTTCTGTTGTCGTCATCTTCCCGTTTCCCGATATCTCTGGCGTGCACCGCACCCGGCGCGACCGCGTGTTTTTCACACGGTTCGAGACCCGCTGCTGTTGATAAATTGCAGGAGACTCTATCTCATCGTGTCACGCGGTGGGATCGCACTCTGTGGCGCGGCTCACTCATGGTAGCCAGACCGGGGTAATCGTGTCCGTTACTTGGACGCGGACGGATCGGTCCCCTTGTCGCGGCCCCACGGCAGATTCGCGCCACACAACCAGATCCGGCGAAGCGCACCGGACCGCACTTTGACTCGGACGCGCCGGACGGCGTGGCGCTGGCGTAGATCAGGTCCGAGTCGCGACCAGGCGCGCGCGAAGCGGCCATGACGTTCGGATACGGGTTCCATGGGCGGTCCGGACAGCAGATCACACCGCGGGAGCAGATGTCCGCGTCGGCGACGTTTTGCCTCGAGATATAGCGCCGCCTCTCGGCTCAATGGATCGGTGTGCAACGGCACCCTGTCCACCGCCAGTCCGGCCGATCGCAATTCCTCGACCTTCGCGGGATTGTTCGTGAGCAGCCGCACCCTGGTCAGGCCGAGATCCTGCAAGCTCTTGGCTGCATGGAGGTAGGTGCGGCTGTCCATGGGAAATCCGAGAAGCTCATAGCTCGCGAACGTGTCGATCTTGCGTAGCTCGCTCTCCCGATGGCCGAGCGCCTTCGCGATCAGTCCACTGCCTCGCCCCTCTTGCTCCAGGTAGATGAGCACGCCGCCGCCGTCCGCCCACATCAGATCCAGCGCCTTGTCCAGCTCCGGCCCGCAGTCACAGTTCTGCGAGCCGAGCGCGTCACCGTACAGGCACCGCGAGTGGATACGGACCAGACATCCATCGGCGACCTCTCCGTAGACGAGCACATGCCCGTTTTCGCCGCCGCCGGCCACCTCCATCACCCGAACCATCAGAGTCTGCCCCTTGCGGGTGAACCCATGGGCGGTGTCATCGAGGGTGCTCGAGTTCTCCACCTGTGACCTCCGTTTTCCGCGACCCGGATGCGTAGCCTGGTGTCCTTGCCCGATCGCGGCGCCATGGGGCGCGGCGGCTGACCGCGGCGGCTTGGTTGCACGAAGTCGATCGAGCGACATCGGTTTGCTCGCGCCACCGATGCCCGTACCGTCCGGAGACCCGAGATGCCTTGGCTCACGGACGAAAGCGCTGGCCGGTCGCGCAGGTGCTTTCGATATCGGTCACCCCGAGCAGTTGGAGCGGAAGATCATCGACCGGCTGATCTGAATAGTACTGCGCCGCACGCCAACCAGACTGTGTGGCCTGAATCACAGCTGCGAAGAGTTTGCGAATGTGGCTGCGCGCCTTGCCGAACAGGCATCGCTCATGACGCGGAAGACCAGTGCTGCGTGCCGTTTTGTGCACCACTTCCACCATGAATGCCGCCCGATTGCTCGCAGATCGACGAGTGGGATCCCGCAGGTCATCACAGCCGGCGTGAGAGCCGATGCACACCATTGCCGCACGGCGTTCCGCGGTGCATCGATCAGCCCGGCGGTCTTGTGTCCGTGTCGTTTTCGCGGCTACGTGTCCTGCTGGTCGGCACCGACGTGCGCTAGCGGGCGACCGCGTCGGCGGCCGGTGCGCCGAGGGGTTGCCTGGTGCTGTCCGGACGCGGAGGAATCGACGAGCGCATCAACCTGATCCGGTTGGGGTAAACGTGGCTGCTCGACATCGACCACCGGCCGCCCCGGGCGCATGCGTCGACCGGGGCGGTGAATTCCGCGCGCGTCGGGCCACATACACAGCCCCAACACCACCAATCCGGTGGCAGCCGAAATCGTGGCGGCGCCAAAGTATCCGAGCAGAGCACTGGGCAGTGCCATCACGGGAATCGCCAAAGACGCCACATGGGTGCGGGCCCGCCGGTCCCACCTGACCTGCTCAACCGTCGAAACAGCCGGGAGCCTCGGGATTTGATGCCCGCGATGACGCCGTTTGGCCTGCAGATACTTCCGGGCCCGCTCGCTGCGCGGCCAGGTGTGCAGCGGCACCCTGGTCACGGCGATTCCGGCTCGTTCCAGCGGTTCCACCTTCTCGGGATTGTTTGTGAGCAGTCGTACCGACGTGAGCCCGAGATCGCGCAGGCATCGGGCGGCCGACTCATAGGATCGCGAATCCGCGCTCAGCTCCAGCCGCGCATAGCTGGCGAAGGTGTCGATATCGAAGCGCTCGCTGGTCTGCAGCCCCCGCGCCTTGTTGATCAGCCCGGCACCACGGCCCTCCTGCTCCAGATAGATCAGCACCCCCGCACCCTCGTCCTGGATCATGTCCATGGCCATATCGAGCTCGGGACCGCAGTCGCAGTCATCGGAACGCAGTGCGTCGCCATAGAGGCAGCGGGAGTGGATCCGAACCAGACAGCCATCGCTGATTCCCGGCGATCCATCCGTGGCCTGCCCGAAGACCAGTGCGTGCCCGCCGTCGACGTGATGCAGTATCGGCACGACGCCGACCTGTAGTTCGCGACCCCGGCGGGTCAAGCGGTGCCCGGTCTCATCGAGGCTAGACGCCGCTTCATTCACGCTGGTCCTCCGATAGGTGGGATGAACTTGCAGGTGATGTAGCCTCGCCGGTCGCCATGACCGTCCGTCCGATGACAGGTGCGAGCTAATTTACACATCGTTCGAGGGCCCCGGTGTCGGCGGGGCCTCGACGCATCGTAAGCGCTCAGCCCGTGGTCGGCTCGTCGGCGGCGATATGGATGATTCGATCGATGTCGCGCTCCCTGGGCATCGCGTCCGGCACGTCGCCGAATGACTGGGTCGCGACCATTGCCGCAGTGGCCCAACGGAATACCCGTTGATCGACAGGTCCGGTTGCGCCGACGAGTTTGCGGGCGAGTGCGGCCGAGAACGCGGCCGCCGCTCCCGGCGAGTCGGCGAGCGCGGCAGGGAAGTCGGCAATGCGAGTATTAACGGCATCGGATCGAACAGTGCATTGGAAGCCCTCGATCACACATACCGCCCGAACGCCGAGCATACGTAGCCTTTGTGCGATGTTCTCGGCCGAACCGATGTCTTCTCCGGGCAGCATCTTGCCGAGTTCAGCCGTAGTGCCGACCAGATAGTCGACCGTGTCGAGGTAGCCGTACAGATACTGGGGGCTTTCGATCGCCGGTGTGGCATTCACCAGCAGTAACGGACGCGGGTTCAGGCCGCGGATAGTGGCCATGATCCGCTCGACGATATCGACCGGCTGTTCGAAGGTCAGCAGCACCGCGTCCGAGGCGGCGAGCGCGGCCCGCACCTCCGGATCACGCGGGTCATGGGCACCCAACCGAATCCGCTCATCTTTGCAGCTGATGTAGCTCGATGTCCCGGTGCTGGTGATCATCACCGCCGTCACTTGTGTCTGCGCCCCGGCGACTTCCTTGACCAGCCGGGTGTCGACATTCTCGGATTCCAGAAAGCTGCGGATATATCTGCCCGCATCGTCGGCACCGACAGCGGAGACCAATCGCACCTGAAGTCCCAGCCGTGCCGCTGCCACCGCACGATTGAGCCCCTTGCCCCCCGCGTGCATCTCGAATCCACCCGGCGTCGACTTGCCGGCCACCGGAATCTGCCCGATGCGATATATGTGATCGATCACCGAGTCCCCGATTACTGTCACGGCCCCACGCTGCGGTTGCGAATCCGGCAGTGTCACCAACACTTTCGGTTCCGGCGTGAACCGATATCCGGATCGCCCCGCATAGGACGACGCGGCCACGAGTTGTCCCGCCAACGCGGTGAACGCTCGGCGCTCGGGCGTCGCTCGCAGGGAACGCACGCTCGGCGGTGGGGTGATGTCGTTTGCCCCGACCGTTCGATGCAGCAGTTCCCACTCCGTGGTGAGATATTCACGCCGCTCGCCGAGATCGGCCGCGTAGAGGCGCACCAGATCGATTCCATGCGGCTGCTTTTCGCGCAGAAGTCCCAATGACAACTCGGCGTCTGCGATCAGCCGGTGCGTCGGTGCCAAATGCCGGGCGAGATCGCGAATCACCGGCAGGACGGCCTCCTCCAGCGAGATCCCCTCACGGTCCGCTCGCTCCTTGACAACCGACAGATCCAGCAGGGGCGCGACGTCGATCTCCGTGGTGCGCAATCGATCCGCACTCAGCCCCGAGCGTTTGCTGAGCCTGGTGAGAATGTTGCGAATGGCAACCGTGCGTGAGTCCTGCTGGACCATAGGCGGGCCTGTCCTCCATGACGCTGCGATCGTTCCCTGTGCCACTCTCACGATATGCCCAATCGTCCGGGGTTTAGCCGCTGAGTGAACCGGCAATTACCAACTTACAACGGCAATTGACCGTAGTGAATGGCAAATGCCACACTGAGTTACGGCGACCAAGTGTCGTCCGCCAGATGACTCGGGAGGGCCCTGGTGATGAAAGTGATTCTGCTGATACGGCACGCACGGCGGCGCGGGGAGCCAAGGGCCGGCGGTACCGAAACCGAACTCGTTGCGAACCACGCCACCGTCTAGGCGAACGTATCGAGTTCGCCGGGACGATATTCCACCCGATCAAATCGACTTCGTCGCCTGCTCCATCCGACAGCAGCGGGCCCCGGCTGACCGTGCGACAGCGGTCGACCGGGGCTCAGCGCGCCCAAAATGTGGTCGGCGACGGCTCTGGCACCCCTGGAGAGCGCCGTGACGATCTACGAATGCAGCCGGTCGATGACCAGCAGCGTCACACCCGAAGAATGGGCTTGGCGGGCGGGCCGCGAGGAACCCGCATGGCGATTGAGCTGGCTGCCCGACCAGCTGACCCGCGAACAGGCCTGGGCCGGAATGCAATTGCAGGAGATGCTGAGCCACCCGGCCCCGGCATCGGACCACGACGCGCCCGCGCGGGCCTTGGCCGATCAACTCGGTATCACCGTGCAGCAGGCATTGCACACGCTGCACCAGCGGATGCTCGACAGGAGGCATTCGTGACCATCTACGTAACTCACTGGTCGATGACCAGCGATCTCACCGCGGAGTCGGCCTACCGGCTGGCGGACAAGTGGGCCAAATCGTGGCGGCTGAGCTGGCTGCCGGATCGGCTGCTGACGCGGGAACAGGCTCTGGCGGGGATGGACCTCGCGGAGATCTTCAGCACCCCGGATTCCCGGCACGACTCGACGGTTCAAGCACGGGCCTTCTATTGCGCCGGTCAGATCGGAATACCCCTCGAGCTCATCGGGCTCGAATTGCTACACCGGAGGCACCCATGACCGTCAAGGCCACCGAATGGACCATGATCAGTGACATATCACCGGAGTCCGCCTACCGCGAGACCGGTTCCGAGGCCGCGGTGTGGCGGTTGAGCTGGCTGCCCGACCGGCGGCTCAACCGCGAACAGGCAATGGCCGGTATGGAACTCGACGAGATCCTCAGCGATCCGGACATCGTGCACGACCGGCACGCCCATGCCGATGCGGCCGTCCTGGCCGGCACCGTCGGCATTATCTGGGAGCAGGCGGTGATACTGCTGTCCAAGCGGATAATCGCCCGCCTGGATCAAGGTCTCGACGAGGCGAGCTGTGAAGCCACCGGGCGTAGCTTCACCTCACACCGGATGTCGCGGCACGACCGGCCACCGCGGGTGTTCCGGTAGCGTGCCGCGCCACGATGCATCGGCCGCACGGAGGGGAGGCGGCCGATGTCATCGAGATCGACGGTCGTCATCGAGCTCCGGCGATGATCCGGTCGATATCGCCGACGGTCGGCATCGAGTCGGGAAACCCGCTGTAGGACTCCGTTGCCGCCATCGCGGCGGTCGCCCATTCGAAATCTCGACGGTCCGCGAGCTGCCCTGTTGCCACCAGCCGATAGGCCAACGCCGCGGCGAATGCCGCACCGGCACCGGGTGAGTCGTCGAGGACGACCAGCGGACTTGCCGGGATATCCAGTCGCAGGTCATCCGATCGGACGGTGCAGGCGAAGTGTTCGACCGCACAGACGCACCGCACACCGAGGGTCGCGCACGCCCGCTGGGCGATATTCGCGCCGGACTCCCCGGCGACGGCCGGGTCGTCGAGCATCAATCTGTCCAGGTGCCAAGGGGTTCCGATCAGATAGTCGATCTTGTCGAAGTAGGCACGCAGGCGCCTCGATCCCTCGGGCGGGTCGAGCGGCGGTGCGGGATGCACGAGCACACGCGGCCGATCGGCGGTTGTCGGGAGGATCGACAGCACCGCCTCGAGCACGGCGGCGGGCAGCCCGAAGGTCAGCAGCACCACGTCGGAGGATGTGATGGCACTCAGCAGGTCGCGCCGATCCAATTCGGCGCCGACCAGACCTCCGATGAAGGCCGAGTCGCCGTTCTCGGCGACCAATGCCGCGGTTACCGGCGTCGCGCCCGGCCCGACCTTGACAAATTCGGTGTCCACGCCTTCACGATCGAGGTACTCGAGGATGCGGCGGCCGCCGTCATCGTCACCGACGATGCTGACGAATCGGACTTGCAGCCCGAGCCGCGCCGCCGCAACGGCGCGATTGAGACCCTTGCCGCCCACGCGAGCATCGAAATGCCCGCTGACCCACGAACCCGGGGACGGTATCTGTTCGGTGCGGTAGATGTGGTCGATCACCGCGTCTCCGACGACGGTGACCACGCCCCGTGGCGCGTGTGGACCAGCCGGTTCGGCATCCGTTCCCGGGTCGTGCGGGACCATGCGCCGCCCCCTCTGAATGCTGCGTTCGATATGTCTTGCCGCACACCAGCTTAGGCCGCGCATACGCGAAATGGCATGTCCCGCAACAATGCATCGACCGCACGAAACGACCGGTCGGGATCAGGTGTGCGTCACATGCTCCGCACCGACCGCCTCGGCGATCGAGTGGTAACCGCCTTCGCGCAGGCGCTGGGCGATCCCACGATGGATGTTGCGCATCCAGAACGGTCCGCCGTAGATGAAACCGGTGTAGCCCTGCAGCAGGGTGGCACCGGCCAGGATGCGCTCCCAGGCCTGGTCGGCGGTTTCGATACCACCGACCGAGATCAGCACCAGCCGATCACCGACGCGGCGGTAGAGCCGACGCAGCACTTCCAGGGACCGCTCGGCAACAGGGGGTCCGGACAGGCCGCCAGCGCCCATGGCGGTGACCTCGGCGGCGGCGGTGCGCAGGCCGTCGCGGCGGATGGTGGTGTTGGTGGCGACAATCCCGGCCAGACCGAGTTCGACCGCGAGGTCGGCGACGGCATCGACATCGTCGTCGGACAGATCGGGGGCGATTTTCACCAGCACCGGGACCTCGACACTGTCGAGAACGGCCTGCAGGACCGGGCGCAGGGATGCCACGGCCTGCAGATCCCGCAGGCCGGGGGTGTTGGGGGAGCTGACATTGACGACGACGAAATCGGCCAGCGGACCGAGCAGGGAGGCGCTCACCGCGTAGTCGGCGGCGGCGTCGACGGGTTCGACAATTTTCGTTTTGCCGATATTCGCGCCGATCGGAACCCCGCGACGGCGGTTGCGCAGATGTTCGGCCGCGGCGGCAGCGCCGTGGTTGTTGAAGCCCATCCGGTTGATCAGGCCATGGTCGGCGGGCAGCCGGAACAGACGCGGCGCGGGATTGCCCGGTTGGGCCTGTGCGGTGACGGTGCCGATTTCGGCGAATCCGAATCCCAGTGGCGCCCAGGCGTTCACGCCGTCGGCGTTCTTGTCGAATCCGGCGGCCAGCCCGAGCGGCGCGGGGAAATCGATGCCGAAGGCATGGTTGCGCAGGATCGGATCGTCGGTGGTGAGCACCTTGGCCATCGCCCAACGCGACGGCACGAACCGGGCGGCCAGCCGCATGGCCGTGAACGCCAGATGGTGGATGCGTTCCGGCGGCAGCAGGAACATCAGGCGCAGCAGCAGTGAATACATGGCCTCACATTCCCGGTTCGGGCTGGGGTAGTAGTGCGGTTTTTCGACGCCGCAGCAGCACCCGCCGACTGCCGTCGGTGTAGGCCCGCACCCGCGACAGCTCCCAGCCGCCGAATTCGGCCTGGATGGCCAGCCGCATCGACGCCGTCACCCGGGTCACCTCCGGTGGGAGCCGCAGCGGCACATATTCATAGTCGTCACTGGTGGTTTCCCAGCTCGCTGGTAGCGCTGCGCGAGATTGTGGCGCCATCACTGCCCTTTCTTCCGCTGGTCCGCGCGGATCCGTTGCAGACCGTCTCCGGTCGCGGAACCGACGAACAGGTCACCGCTGCGCTCGTCGATGGTCACCGAGTTCGGCTGGCGAACCGTCGGATAACGGCCCACCTCTTTCGGTATACCCGTCGACAGGTCGAATCCGACGACTTCGTTGCTCTGCGTGCACGTCACCCACACGGTGTCGGACCGTTGGTCGTAGGCAAGCGCGTAAGGCGACGATCCTACCGGGAATCGCTGACGCAGTACGAGCGGTCCGGCGGTGTAGACCAGCAGTTCGCCACCCGCGGTGTCGGTGACGGTGATGCGGCCGAACGGATCGGTCACCAGATTGGTTGCGCCGTCACCCGCGCGCAGTGCCAGGCCCAGGCGGTCTTTGCCGAAGTCGAGCTGGGTGAGCGAGGTCTGGCGGCGGTCCAGGACCGAGACACGGTCGCCGGTGAGGGCGAGGGCGTCGGCGGAGGCGAGCCCGGAAATAGTTTCCCGCACCGTGCCGTCGGGTGCGAATTCGCGCACCTTGCCGTCCGCGGTGCCGACGAACAGCGTGCCGTCATCGCGATACCGCACCGACTTGGCGTCGCCGTCGACAGGCATCTCGGTCACGACACCGGTGGTTATGTCGACACGCATGATCTGATGGTCGGCGGGAATCAGCAGTTCGCCCGGCTTGCCCTGCGCCAGACCGGCGCCGGGGGCGGGCAGCAAGAGGGTGCGCATCTCGGGATCCGCCCCGCCGGTGCGGTCGAGCCGGGTGAATGTCGCCGGGTCGATGACGAACATCATCCTGCTGGCGTCACGGCTCGCGTCGAGTGCGACGAGTTGGCCGGTGCCCGCCTCGGCGAACAGTGCGCCGATCGGGTTGCCGAGCCCCCACACATCCCCGGTAGGTTGCGCGCTCTGCGCGGGCGCGACCGCCGCAGTAGCTGCCGGTCGGGTCTCGAGTTTGTCGCTATCGGAGTCGGAGGAACATCCGGCGATCAGCGCCAGCACCGCCACACCCGCGAGTGCTGCGGGCAGTGAACCATACGGGCGCATGCACCGAACTCCTTACTAGGACGAATCATCTGCTACCGCACCATCTGACCATGATGGCGCACGTGACCGGCCTACCGGGGTAGTCGCTGGCGGGGAATGTCGGTGATCGGGGTTACCGTTGGTCTGAAATAGTGTCCAATTCAGGGAGATCCGGTTGAAAGCCGACCATCCATCGGGATTTGCCATCGATGACATAACCGTTGGTCCGTTTGCTCACGGATTCGGCACCACGGCCGACGGCAGGCCCTACGCCTTCCGCACGGTCCGTTCCACCGTGGAGCTGGAGATCTACCGCGCCGACCTCGACAGTGATGTGCCCGGACCGGAGGATGTGGTCGCCGTCGCGCAGGCGCGCGCCACCGATATCGACCTCGACGACGAACGCAGCATCGTGGCGCTGGTGCGCGACATGATTCCGGATGCGGAGCCGGTGGACACGGCCCCGGAACGTGATATGACAACCGTGCGGGCCCTGCTGGGCCGGATCAGTTCCGTTATTGATGGTATGTAGATGGTGATGCCAACCCCACGATTCCTCCGTAGCGCACTCACCGCGGCCACCCTCGTCGCGGTGGCCGCGGCATGCAGCACAGGACCCGACGAGGCCTCGGTCGATGCCGCGCGTTCCTCGGCCAATGCCTCGTTGTCGTCCTCGGTCGCGGCCTCCTCGAGCGCGGCGCACCGGCCGCTGCCGACGGCAGCCGAATTGGACGCACAGATCAAACGCGCCCTGGATCCCACGCTGCCCGACTCCGAACGCACCGACCTCATCGAGGACGGTGCGGCGTTCCGCGACGCCATCCCGGACATGTACAAGGCGCTGCAGGACAATCCGCGCGCCATCTACGGGGTGACCGATCCGGTCTTCGACAACCGTGACGGCACGCTGACCGCGACCATGCGGCTGGACAAGGACGGCACCGGCACCGCGGTCCGCACCACCGTCGTGCACTTCGTGCTGCTCGACGGCAAGTGGAAGATCTCGCGCACCGACCTGTGCGGCATCCTGCGCTCGGCCGACTACCGCACCCCGGCCTGCGGCTGAATGATCGAATCCGGTTCGCTGCGGTGGGGACGCCTCATCCACCGCCACCGCTATCTGGTGCTGGGCGCAGCCATTGTCGCGGTGTTGCTCTCGGGCTGGTACGGCCGGGATCTGGCGAGCCGGCTGACCCAGGAGGGCTGGTTCGACGAGAGCAGTGAATCGGTCGCCGCCGCCAAGATCGCCGATGCCACCTTCGGCCGCGATACCGACAGCGACATCATCCTGCTCTACACGGCGCCCGAGGGCTCGACCGTCGACGACCCGACCGTGCGTGCAGCAGTGACCAATTCGCTCAAACAACTGCTCGTCGGTCACCCCGACCGGATCCAGAAGATCGACAGCTATTGGGACAGCCCCTTCGCCGCGCAGGCCACCGACGCCTCGCACACCCATGCCTTCGCCAGCGTCGGACTGCGCGGGGAGGGCACCGCGACGGTCGAGAACTACACGGCGATCAAGGGTGAGCTCGGTGCCGGACGCGCGGGCGCTGGCCCCGGCGGCACCACGGTGCAGCTGGCCGGGCTGCAGCCGATTGTCGAGGGCATCAATCAGGGCATGCAGGACGATATTCGCCGGGCCGAGATCATCGCGCTGCCGATCGTGGCGATCCTGCTGTATTTCGTTTTCGGCGGGGTGGTCGGGGCGCTGCTGCCGGTGCTGATCGGCGGGATGACGGTGCTCGGTACCCAGGGCACCATTCGGCTGCTCACCGATCACATCGAGGTCAACGTCTTCGCCAGCGCCGTGGTCACGCTGGTGAGTTTGGGGCTGGCGATCGACTACGGACTGTTCACCGTGACCCGGTTCCGGGAGGAGTTGGCCGCCGGGCACAGCGTGGCGGATGCGACGGCGCGCACCGTCGCCACGGCCGGGCGCACCGTGATGTTCTCGGCCGCGATCATCGCGATCAGCCTGGCGGCGTTATTCATCTTCCCGAACGGTGTGCTGCGGTCAGTGCCCTATGGCGGAATCAGTTCGGTGCTGCTCGCGGCGGTGCTGTCGGTGACAGCGCTGCCCGCGGTGCTGAGCATTGTCGGGCGGCGCATCGACCTGTGGGGTTGGCATCGCTTCTCACACACCAAGACCGAGGCGCAGATCGATGCCGGATTCTTCTCGCGGTTGGCGACGCGGGCGATGCGGCGGCCGTGGGCGGTGGTGGTGCCGATCGTGCTCGGACTGCTCGCATTGATCATTCCGATTCACAATATCGAGTTCGGCGGGATCAGCGAACGGTATCTGTCCGAGGACAATCCGGCACGGGTCGCACAAGAGCGCTTCGACGCGTTGTTCCCGAGCTTCCGCACCGAGCCGATCAAGCTGGTGATCGTGGGCGCGAACCCGCAGCAGCTCAGCGATATTCGCTATGAGGCGAGCCGGATTCCTGGTCTGACGGGCCGCTTCGAACCCGGTGCGCCGACCAAGGGCGGGATCAATGTGCTCAACGCCGGTCTCGCCGACAAGCGCAATGCGGACGCGGTAATCGATGCGCTGCGGGCGATTCCGGAACCCGACGGGGTGGACATCATGGTCACCGGGGTGCCCGCGCTCGAGCGCGACAGCATCAACGGGTTGCTCGTGCGACTACCGCTGCTGGTCGGGCTCCTGGCGGCCGCGGCGTTGGTGATGCTGTATCTGGCATTCCGTTCGATGGTATTGGCGCTCAAGGCCGTCTTGATGAGCGCATTGAGTCTGGCCTCCACCTTGGGCGTGCTCACCTGGGTGTTCGTCGAGGGACACGGGGCCGGGATCTTCGACTTCACGCCCGGACCGCTGATGTTCGCGGTGCTGGCGCTCATCGTGACGGTCGTGTTCGGGCTGTCCACCGATTATGAGGTATTTCTGCTGTCGCGGATGGCCGAGGCGCGCGCGGACGGCGCGTCGCCACCGGAGGCCATCCGCTACGGTATCGCCCACACCGGCGGCGTAATCACCTCCGCCGCAGCGATTCTCATTGTGGTGACCGGTGCGTTCGGCTTCTCCGATCTGGTGTTGATGAAGTACATCGCCTACGGCATGATCGCGGCGCTGGTCCTGGACGCGTCCGTGATCCGCATGTTGTTGACGCCCGCGGTGTTGAAGCTGATCTGGCGCTGAACCGGCTGCTCGGCGCGCGGGCGAGAGGATCGAGAATGACTGTGCTCAAAGGCGCCAATCCGGCCCTGATGTTCCCGCTGGAGCTGGGTGTGCTTGCCGGAGCGGCCATCTGGGGCTGCACCCGCGACGCGAACCCCGCTGTGCGCGTCATCGCCGGGATCGGCGCCCCCGCGGTATTCATCGTGGTGTGGGCACTGTTCGCCGCAGGCGGCGGCAAGAACGCGCGGTACCCGCTCACCGGCCCGTGGCGCGGACTTCTGGAGTTCGCGTGGTTCGGCGGTGCTGATCGGACACCGCACCGGCGGAGTCGTGTTCTTCGCGGTGTGGGTGATCAACGGCGCGCTGCGGCTGCTGTGGCACCAGGCCTGAGACCGACTATCGGTAGCCGAATCCGAACGCCGGGTCAGCCGGAGGACCGATTGGGCGCTCGTTGTTCGCGGGTGCGGCTGTCGCTCCTGTGATGACTCCGCAGCGCAGCGGGTCGACGGGTCAGCGGCGGACGGGGAGGACCAGTTGGGCACCGGTTACCGGGTGGTCGAGGACCTCGACGGGGTGTTGGTAGACGCGGGTGAGCAGTTCGGTGGTGAGGACCTTGCGGGGTGGGCCGTCGGCGGCGATGCGGCCCGATTCCAGGACGGCGACGCGGTCGGCGTAGGCGGCGGCGATGCCGAGGTCGTGCAGGACGACGACGACGGCGGCGCCCGCGGCGGCGCGGTCGGTGGCCAGGCGCAGCACCGCTTCCTGGTGGCCGAGGTCGAGCGCGGCGGTGGGTTCGTCCAGTAACAGGGTTGCGGTGTCCTGGGCGAGTACGCGGGCCAGGGCCACACGGGCGCGTTCACCACCGGACAGCGTCGGAAATGCACGCACGGCAAGGTGTTCCACGTCGGCGGCGGACATGGCAGCGGCGATCCGTTCGTCGTCGAGGTTTCGCTGGTCGGTCCGCACCCACGGCGCACGCCCCATGGCGACCACCTCGCGGGCGGTGAACGGAAATCCGACCGTGTGGCTCTGCGGCAGTACCGCCCGGCGTCGCGCCATATCCAGAGGCGACCAGTGACCCAGCGCCCGCCCATCGAGTTCGATCGTGCCCGCGCTGAGTTCCAGCTCACCGGCGAGCGCCGCGAGCAATGTCGACTTGCCCGCCCCGTTCGGCCCCACCAGCGCCACGATCTCACCCGCGACAACGTCGAAGTCCACCGCCTCGAGCACCCGCCGGGTATGTGCCCCCGAAGCCCCACGCCGGTCGACGCTTACACCGTTGGCTCGAAGCGTCACCGCACCTCGCTTCGGCGGTACCGGCAACTCGTGCGTCCGCGCGAACACCGAACTCAATCCCTCGAGCACCCCGCTCACACCTGCGCTCATGCCCAACCTCCCGCGCGAGCGCGTGTGCGGCGCAGGAGCCAGAAGAAGAAGGGGCCGCCGATGAGGGAGGTGAGCATGCCGAGGGGGAGGTCGGCATTGTGGACCAGGGAGCGGGCGGCGACGTCGGCGGCGAGGAGTACGACCGCGCCGACGATGGCGCTCAACGGGATCAGGATGCGGTGGGCCGGTCCGACGAGCATGCGGACCACATGCGGCACGATCAGGCCGACGAACAGCACGATGCCGGTGAAGGCGACGCCCGCGGTGGCGAGGACGGCGACCACCACGATGACGTTGCGCCGCAAACGCTCCACGTCGACACCCAGATGGCGTGCGGCGGATTCGCCGAGGGCGAGCAGATCCAGACGCGGCGCGATGAGCACCGCGGCGAGAATGCCGAGAGCGGCCAGCGGAGCGACGACGCGCACCGCATCCCAAGTGGCTCCGTTGAGACTGCCCAACTGCCAGAACACGATCTGATCGCGGGCCGCGGGTGTCGCGATGAACAGCAGGAACGCGATCAAACCACCCGCGAACGCATTGATCGCGACACCGGTCAGCACCAGCGTGACCACCTCGGTCCGCCCATTCGAGCGCGACAGCAGATACACCAGCACTGTGGTCGACAGCCCTGCCACGAATGCGGCCGCCGCCACCGACCACGCCGCCACGAACGCACCACCCATCACGATCACGGTGCCAGCACCGACCGCCGCCCCCGCCGACACTCCGATCACGCCCGGCTCGGCGAGCGGATTCGCGAACACGCCCTGCAACAATGCACCCGCTGTCGCCAATGCCGCGCCGACCAGGATCGCGAGCACCACGCGCGGGAACCGCACCTGCCACAGCGTCACCTCACCGGCCGGGTGCGCGGGCATCGGCCCCCAGTCCAAGCCGATCCGATGCAACACGCTGCCCGCCACCTCGGCCGGTGTCGTCGGCACCTGCCCGATCGCCGACGACACCAACGCCAAAACCACCAGCACGGTCACCGCGACCCCGAACACGATCGTGATCCGCGACCGCCCCCGCGATTTGGGCACGACCGGATGCGGACTGTGCGGCATCACCGAGTCCGTCGCTGATGTGTCACCGGCCCTTTCGTTCACACCGGCACCTGCCCGATGCTGCGATGTGCCGCGCCGCTCATGCGGGCTTGGTGCCGTACACGGCCGCGCTGAGAGCGGCGATCACCCGGCCGGTGTTCGGGCCGAAGCTCAACACCACCGAGTCGGCCATATCGACCACGCGCTTGTTGCGCCCGGCGGGTGTCTGCGCGATGCCGGGCACCTTTTCCAACCCGTCGACGCCACCGACCGACTTCAGCCCGTCCGACATCACCAGCAGTACGTCGGGTGCGGCCGCGATCATGGCCTCACTGGTGATCGCGACGAACGGCTCGGTCAATCCGGCCGCGGTGCCCGCATCGCGCGCGCCGAGCGCGGCGATGAGCGCGTCGGCGCCGGAGCCGGGTCCGGCGAGCATGGTGATGGCGGTGCTGCGCAGGTACAGGAAGGCGATGGTGAGCGGTTTGTCCTGTTGGGGCACTGCGGCGCTGGCGGCGGCAATTTCGTCGCGGGTGCGCTGGGCCAGGGCCTGGCCGCGATCCGGTACGCCGAGCGCGGCGGCGACCGCCTCGATCTGCGGTACCACCCCGTCCATGGTGCGCTGCGGATCGAAGTAGACGACCGTCACCCCGGCCGCGCGCAGCTGCTCGCGCACCTGCGGGGCGGCGCTGGTGCTGTCGGTGAGAAAGATCGAAGGACGCAGTGCCAGCACGGATTCCACGTTCAATGAACCGCTGCCACCGGTCACGATGGGGAGATTCGCCACCGCGGGAAACCCGGCCGCGGTGCTGCGGCCGACCAGTTTGGCCCCCATGCCCAACGCCCAAACCGTCTGTGCGAGTGTGCCGAAGCGGTCTGCGGCGATGATGCGGCTGGCATCGGTAACCGTGACCTCGGCCCCGTCGAAGGATCGGACGGTCGCGGGCAGCGTCGGCGTCGGTTCGGGCCCGATCGGCACCGGATCGAGGTTTTCCAGTTTCGCGGTGACCGGCCCGCGGCCGCTGCTGCCCGTGGCGTCGCTGTCGGTACCGCAGGCCGAACCGAGCAGCAGGGTCAGTGCCAGCACGGCCAGGAGGGAACGCACCCCGCCGGATCGGACACGGTCGAGAAACCTCATGCAGGTAAGGCTAGCCTCTCTCATCGACTCACCCCGCCACGCGTGCGCTGACATCGTCGAGCGCGGCCGCGATGGCACGCGGCAGTTCCAATGTCTCGGCGGCCAGCACTCCGGTGAGCTGCCCGATATCGCGCGCACCCACGATCATGCTCGCGATGCCGGGACGGTCCCGGATCCAGGCCAGGGCGACGGCCAATGGTGAGGTGGCCAGTCCGTCCGCGGCAGTCACCAGCGCCTCGACCACCCGGGTCGCGTGGTCGTCGAGCCGGTGCCGGATCTCGGCGGCGGTCGCCTCATCCGCGCCGCGTGAATCGGCGGGCACCCCGTCACGGTATTTGCCGGTGAGAATGCCCCCGGCCAGCGGCGCGGTGGCGATCAGTCCCACACCGTGATGCCGGGCGGCCGGAATGAAATCGGTTTCGGTGTCCCGGGTCAGCAGCGAGTACGGGGTCTGCGCGACGGTGATCGGCGCGACCGCGGCGAGGCTGGCGACCTGCCAGGCATTGAACCCACGCGCACCCGCGTAGCGCACGCGCCCGGAGCGCACCGCGAATTCGAGAGTGGCGGCGACCTCGTCGAGCGGGGTCGCCGGATCCCACGCCGCGACATGCCAGATATCGAGATAGTCGGTGCCCAATTCGAGCAGCGTCCGATCGAGCTGGCGCAGCAGCGCGCGACGCGAGGTGTCCACGGACGGACGCACCGGCTCCGGCTCGGGCACGGTCGGTCCGATCGGTGCGGGCCTGATCCACGGGGCGACACCCGCGCAGCCGCTGAGTACCAGATCGTCGCGGGAGACCAGATCGCCGAGCAGTTCGGCCAGAATCCGTTGTGCCGCACCGCCGGCGTAGGCGGGGGAGGTATCGACCAAGGTGCCGCCCGCCTCGGCGAACGCCACCAACTGCACCGCCGCATCATCGGTGTCGGTATGCGCACCCCAGGTGTGGGTCGCAAGTCCTATCCGGGACACCCGTAGGCCGCTGCGGCCGACCGTCCGCTGTTCCATCACCGTGCCCGCGCAATCGTCACGGCGCCAAGCCTAGAGTGTGGATACGCAACTCGACGCCCACCAGCACCGTGGGTCGCACGGTCGAGCCGGGCATGCCGCCGCGAACTCGACACTGTACTGTCGCTGCGTGATTGCGGCGGTGGTCACAGCGATGTGATCGATCGCCGGACCAATTGCCCAGTAGGAACGGATATTTCGGGCGGAAGTGGAGGCTGGTTCGTGGTCGGTGAGTCGATGACCTGGGTGCAGGCCTTGGTTCTTGGTCTGGTGCAGGGTCTCACCGAATTTCTGCCGATCTCCTCTTCGGCGCATCTGCGCATCGTGTCGGCGGTGTTCTTCGGCGATGACGCGGGCGCCTCGTTCACCGCGGTCACCCAGCTGGGCACCGAGGCGGCGGTGCTGGTGTTCTTCGCCAAGGACATCTGGCGGATCATCGTCGCGTGGTTCGCCGGGCTGCGCGATCAGCTGACCAAACGTGGCCAGCCGGAGCTGGCGCTGCACGATCAGCCAACCATGCGACTTCCGGTCATCACCGCCGATCACAAGCGCGTCCTGGACGAGCGGGCCCAACGCGAACTCGACTACCGCATCGGCTGGTATGTGATCATCGCGACGATCCCGATCGGTGTGCTGGGGTTCCTGTTCAAGGATCAGATCCGCACCGGCGCCCGTAATCTGTGGCTGGTGTCGTTCATGCTGGTCGCGTTCGCGCTGGTCATCGCGGCCGGTGAATACTACGGACGCAAGATCCGCCCGATCGAGCAGCTGACCACCCGCGACGGTCTGATCATGGGCTTGGCACAATGTCTGGCCTTGGTTCCTGGGGTGTCGCGTTCCGGTGCGACCGCGACGGCGGGTCTGTTCCTCGGACTGGAGCGTGAAGCGGCCGTGCGGTTCTCCTTCCTGCTGGCCATTCCCGCGGTGACGGCATCGGGTCTGTTCAGCCTGCCCGACGCGTTCGAACCGGCCGGTGAGGGTCTCAATGCCAGCGGTCCGCAACTGCTGGTCGCGACGATTCTGGCATTCGTCGTGGGATATGCCTCGGTGGCGTGGCTGTTGAAGTTCGTCGGCAAACATTCGTTGGACTGGTTCGTCGGCTACCGCATCGTGCTCGGGCTGACGGTCATGGGCCTGCTCGCCGGTGGAGTGGTGTCGGCGACATGATCGTTAGGCTGGTGTCATGACGGTGATCCTGTTGCGGCACGGTGTTTCGACCTCGAACACCGCCCGCACCCTCGCCGGACGCAGTGCGAGCGTCGATCTCACCGAGCACGGCAACACCCAGGCCCGCGCCGTCGCCGAACGGCTCGCCGCCCTGCCGATCGAGCACATCGTGCATTCGCCGCTGCTGCGCTGTCAGCGCACGATCGCACCGCTTGCGGAAAAGCTCGGTCTGGAACCGGAATACGACGATCGTTTGATCGAGGTCGACTATGGCGACTGGACCGGCAAGGCGATCGCGGATCTGCTGAACGAGCCGCTGTGGAAGGTGGTGCAGCGGCACGCCTCCGGCGCGGTCTTCCCCGGCGGCGAAGGGCTGGCACAGGTGCAGATCCGTGCGGTGGCCGCGGTACGCGAGCACGATCGACGGTTCGCCGAAAGGGCCGGTCACGACGTCTTGTGGGTGGCGTGCACGCATGGTGACGTGATCAAATCGGTGCTCGCCGACGCGCTCGGCCTGCACCTCGACGGTTTCCAGCGCATCGTGGTGGAACCGGCCTCGATCAGCATCGTGCGCTACACCCCGACCGCGCCGTATGTGGTTCGACTCAACGACACAGGGGCGGATCTGTCCGGTTTGGCGAGCAAACCGCAACGGCCCGCCTCGGATTCCGGGACTCCGGCAGCGCCCGAGGCCGGTCCGGTTCCCGGTGGGGAGCTCGGTGGTACCCCGAGTGCGGATAATGGGAATGCGGAGCTTTGAAATTCCTTGTAAACGAGTAGGTGGCGTGTTGCGGAGTCCAGCGCCGCGGGTAGTCGATCAGGGTCACGTATCAGGAGGTGCAGATGTCTCGCGCAATCCACGTATTTCGCACCCCCGATCGTTTTGTCGCCGGGACCGTCGGTGAGCCGGGCGATCGCGCGTTCTACCTGCAGGCCGTGCAGGAACCCCGGGTAGTGAGCGTGTTGCTGGAGAAGCAACAGGTCAAGGTGCTCGCCGACCGGATGGGTCTGCTGCTCGACGAGGTCGCGCGCCGCTTCGGCGCCGAGGTGCCGCCGCAGGCCGAGGACATCTCCGATAGCGACCCGCTGGTGACCCCGATCGACGCCGAGTTCCGGGTCGGCACCATGGGCCTGGGCTGGGACGCCGACGCGGGTGCGGTGGTGGTGGAGCTGCTGGCGATCACCGAAACCGAGGTCGACGAATCGGTGGTGCTCGATGACACCGAGGAGGGGCCCGACGCGGTGCGGGTGTTCCTGACCCCGATCCAGGCGCGGGAGTTCGCGTTGCGTTCCACCCGGGTGATCGCGGCGGGTCGGCCGCCGTGCCCGCTGTGCGGGGAACCGCTTTCGGCGCGCGGGCATATGTGTGTGCGAACCAACGGATACAAGCGCGGGGATATCTTCGGCGCGGCCGAGCTCGAGGAGTAGTCCGTGGCCGAGCCTCGGTGGCACACCGCGGAGTTGACGGTGATCGGGCGGGTGACGACCGCGAGCAATGTCACCCTGGTCTGCGATACCGACGGCGTTCGCGTGGTCTACAAACCGGTGCGCGGGGAGCGGCCGCTGTGGGATTTCCCGGATGGCACGCTGGCCGGGCGCGAGGTCGCCTCGTATCGGGTGTCGGATGCGCTCGGCTGGGGTGTGATTCCGGAGACGATCCTGCGTGATGGCCCCTATGGACCGGGCATGGTGCAGCGGTGGGTGGAGTCGGTGGACAACCACACCGATCAGGGCAACCGGCTCGATCTGGTCGATCTGGTGCCGCTGGGTGCGGTGCCGGACGGGTTCTGCGAGGTGCTGCGTGCCCAGGATCCGGCGGGTAACGAAGTGTCGCTGATCCATGCCGACGATCCGCGGCTGCAGCGGATGGCGGTGCTCGATGTGCTGCTCAACAATGCCGACCGCAAGGGCGGGCACGCATTGGAAGGTGTCGACGGGCAGGTCTACGGCGTCGACCACGGCATCTGCCTGCACAGTGAGCACAAGTTGCGCACGGTGCTGTGGGGGTGGGCGGGCAATCCCATCTGTGACGGGTTGATGGCCGATATCGCCGCCTTCGCCAAGGAGCTGCCCGGCGCGCTCGCCGATGATCTCGCACCGCATATCACCGATGCGGAGATCGAGGCGCTCGGCGACCGCGCGCAGGAGTTGCTGGACAATCCGGTGATGCCGATGCCGAGGACCTCGCGGCCGATTCCGTGGCCCGCGTTCTGACCTGGGGCGTTGCCCGCGATAGCGGATGATGCCGTGTTGCATCGAATGCCGAAGTGCACGGGCAGCTCGATGCCGAACCGCCTCGTACCCCGCTCAGCTCACCAGCGGACGCACCTCGGTTCCGGCGAAGCGGACGAAGTCGATCATGTCGGGGTCGTCGTCGGTGGGTTCGAGGACGACGGTGTCGGCGCCCGCCTCGACGTAGCGGCGAACGGCGTCGGCGATGGCGTGTGCGTCACCCGCGGCGCCCGCCTCGGGCGGGTGCTCGCCGGAATTGCGTTGCTGGGCGGCGGTCAGACGTTCGGCCGCGTCCGGGCCGGTGGCCGTGAGCAGGTTGACGATGACCCGATGTGGTTCGGTGCGTGCGGCTTTCGCGCGGCCTTCCTCGATGCGCGCACGCGCGGCGCGGACGCCGTCGGGGGTGGTTCGCGAGGTGAGGATGGTGGCGTCGGCGAGTTCGCCGGACAGGCGCAGCGTCTGCGGGCCGGTCGCGGCGGCGGTGATCGGTGGCGGTGTGGTGGGCGGCCAGTCCAGGGCGACATTGTCGAGGCGCACGTATCGGCCTGCGGCACTGACCTTCTCACCGTTCAGCAGGCCGCGCAGCGCATCCAAGTTTTCCCGCAGCAGCGTCATCGGCGATTCGACGCGCGCACCGATCTGTCCCATCCACTCCTGCACACCGTGTCCGAAACCCGGAATCACCCGGCCTGGGTGCAGCCGCAACAGCGCCGCCACCTCCATGGCGGTGAGCGCGACATTCCGCAGCGGCACCGGCATGACCCCGATCCCGACGCGCACCCGCTCGGTCCGCGCCAATACCGTTGCGGCACTGGCGATTCCACCGCCCCAGAAGCAGTCCTCCCACAACCACAGTTCTTCGAGACCGCTGTCATCGGCCGCGGCCGCCACCGCGATCAAATGTTCGGGGGAAAGTTGGGGCATCGACACCGCACCGAGCACAGTCACCCGACCAACCTAGCGCGATCACACTCGGCCCCGGCCGAATTCGGGCACCACTGCTCGCACAGCGAACTCGGCGGCAGTGACCTGCGCCACTCGCGGCAATTCGATCCACCAGACGACAAACATTGACATCCGGCTTCGGCGACATCGGGGCAGGTCAGGTCCGGCGCGGTTACCACCCAACCTACCGTTGGGAGCAGGGTGCGGCGCAATGGCCGCCGCCACACCTTTACCCTCGAACCATGCAGTCCTGGTCCGATACCGCCCTACCGACAATTCCCGGAGCAGGGCCACCGTTGCGGTTGTACGACACCGCCGACCGGCAGGTTCGCCCGGTGACCCCGGGCCCTACGGCCACAATGTACGTCTGCGGGATCACCCCCTATGACGCCACCCATCTCGGGCATGCCGCCACCTATCTGACCTTCGACCTGGTCAACCGGCTGTGGCGCGATGCGGGTCACGAGGTGCACTACGTGCAGAACGTCACCGACGTCGACGACCCGCTCTTCGAGCGCGCCGACCGCGACGGTGTGGACTGGCGCGAGCTGGGCAGCCGCGAGATCGATCTGTTCCGCGAGGATATGTCCGCCCTGCGCATCGTGCCGCCGCGCGACTACATCGGCGCCGTGGAGTCCGTCGACGAGGTCGTCGAGTTCGTGCAGAAGCTGTTGGCATCGGGCGCGGCGTACACGGTCGACGATGCCGAATATCCCGACATCTACTTCCGCGCCGATGCCACCGAACAGTTCGGTTACGAGTCCGGCTACGACCGCGCAACCATGGAACGGCTGTTCGCCGAGCGCGGCGGCGATCCGGACCGTCCCGGCAAGCGTGACACCATCGACGCGCTGCTGTGGCGCGCCGCACGTCCCGACGAGCCCTCCTGGCCGGCGCCGTTCGGTGCGGGACGCCCCGGCTGGCATATCGAGTGTGCGGCGATCGCGCTCAACCGCGTCGGCCCCGAATTCGATATCCAGGGCGGCGGCAGCGACCTGATCTATCCGCACCACGAATATTCCGCGGCCCACGCGGAGTCCTTGATCGCGGGCCGCCGCTTCGCCCGTCACTACGTGCACGCCGGTCTCATCGGCCTGGACGGCGAGAAGATGTCGAAGTCGCGCGGCAATCTGGTGCTCGTGTCCAAGCTGCGCGCCGCGGGTGTCGATCCCGCCGCCATCCGCCTCGGCCTGCTGGCCGGTCACTACCGGCAAGATCGTATGTGGACCGACACCGTCCTCGCCGAGGCCACCGCCCGCTCGGACCTGTGGCGCCGTGCCACCGCCCGCTCGTCGGGCCCCGCCGCCGAAGACACCGTCGCCCGCCTTCGCCAGCACCTCGCCGACGACCTCGACACCCCGAAAGCCCTGGCCGCCGTGGACAACTGGGCCAACCAGGCCCTGAACTACGGGGGCCAGGACCCGGCGGCCCCGGCCTTGATCGCGACCGCCGTAGACGGTCTGCTGGGCGTGCGGCTGTAGTCCCGCGGTTGCGCAGCGGGGCTATGAGCTGGTGCGATACCCGGTCGGCGCTTGTTCAGATGCTCGGTGTGCTCGCCGTGTCGACCATGGTGCTCGGTCCTATGGCTGTTGCGGCGAAGCGCGCGGTGGCGGGTCTGGCCGTGCGCGTCGGTATGACGCTGCTGGTGCTCGTCCACGCGATACTCACTCTCGTGGCTATGTGATACTCCCGGCCAGAGCTCGTGCCTTGTTCGAACGGCCTGCTGTGCGCCGAACGATGGATCGAGCGACCGGGGTCGTACTGATCGGGTTCGGCGTGCAGGCGGCCGTATCCCACGCGTGACAGCTGGTCGACTGCGCGGGTATCGGTGATCGGGCGTGTGGCGGCGAAAGCGCTTGTGTGATGAGCGATACCGGGTCCGACGGTGGCGGCGGGGCACGTCGGGATCGGGGTGTGGGTTGTTCGGGGAGTGGATCCATGATGTTGTACACGGGTGTGCGGCATTCATCCCCGGGGCTTGGTGGGGCGGTGGTCTGCGCTCGGCGCTGGGGCGGCAGGGCGGTTGCAGGCCTCGGCGGCACCTGCGGATCCGCGGACCGTGGCCGCGCGGGTGCGGTTCTTCGGTGCCGACGTCGTGGATCCGGACACCGGTGCGGTGCGTGCGGATCGCGTGGTGTTGTCCTGGGTCGGGTGCACCACCTACGCGTTCGCCATGGCCGGATCGGTGTTTCTGCTGGATGCGTGGGTGCCGCGACTGACGAGCACCGGTTATGTGCCCGCGACGGCACAGGATCTGGCGGATCTGGCGCCGGAGGCGATTTTCATCGGGCACGGCCATTTCGATCATGCCGCTGATGCCGGTCGGATCGCCCAGGCGTCGGGGGCGGTCGTCTATGGAACCGCCGATCACGGTGTGAATATCCGTGCGCAGGTGGCGGATCCGACATTCCGGACGGTCGCGCTCGGGGACGGGGTGTCGCCGCCCGGGGAACGGCACGAGTTCACTGTGGGACCGGTCGAGGTCACCGCGGTCCGACATGTGCACTCGGCACCCACCGCTCCTGAGCGGCCCGGTGGGTCCGCGCCGTTCTTCCCGCTACCGGAGCTGCGCGCGTTGATGCGGCATCCACCCACACTGGCCGGTGTATTGCAGAGTGTGCCGCGCCTGCGGGATCCGGAGGGCGGCACTCTGCTCTACCAGTTCCGCGTGCCCGGATTCTCGCTGGTCTGGCATGACTCCGCGGGCCCGCTGACCGAGAAGGCCCCACAGGTCTTCGACGTCTTCGCCGACCTCCCGGCCACCGACCTGCAGATCGGCGCGGTCCAGGGCTTCAACCAGATCACCAACGGTCTGCGCGACCCCCGCCGCTACATCGAGGCCATCCGCCCCAAACTCTTCGTCCCCACCCACCACGACAACTGGTTCCCCGGCCTGACCGCCTCCGCCGCCACCTACGACATCCCACTGCGCGGCGAACTGGCCCGCATCCCCACCGACCACCGCCCGGACCTGCGCCCCCTGCACGACCCGGTCGACTACATCAGCCCCCAGCGCCTTACCTTCCCGCTCTGACCGCCACTCCCACAACGCCTTACGACCGCTCACTCGATCGGCGGTCGCGGCAGCCGATGCCACCTTCCCGACTACCGCCACTGCACTGCGATCGTGGTTGCTCGGACTCCTCTGCTTCGGCGAGGCACCCGGACGGCAACGCGGTTCAGGGAGCTGGTCTGGGTGGGAGGCGGGCGGCCATGGTGGCCAGGTTGTCGGCGAAGGTGAGGACGAATTCGACGCAGAGGTCGATGAGTTCGTCGCGGGTGAGATCGATGCCGCCCTCGAGCCAGGCGAGAACCAATTCGGCGGCACCGCCGGTGATCATCAGCGAGACCGCGCGGACGAGGGTGTCGCTGCCCGGTGGTGGGTCGAGCAGGGCGCGTTCCTGATCGGCGACGACGTCGGCGATGGTGCGCATGGCGGCGGCACGGCGGCGCATCAGGGTTTCGCTGCCGTGGGCCTCGGCGAAGGCGATGCGAGCACGGCGCGGGTCATCGATAACGGAGGTGACGATGGCGGTGACGGCCGCGCGCATTTTGGCCGGAATGCCCTCGGGGGCCGCGGCGAGGGCCTCGAGCGAGCTGCGGATCGCGGTGTCGATGATCTCGTCGTGCACGGCAGCGGCCAGGGCGTCGAGGTCCGGGAAGCTCTCGTAGAAGAAGCGCGGGCCGACCTTGGCCTGTTCACAGACTCCGCGCACCGTGGTGGTCGCCCACCCCTGGGTGCCGATGATGTCCAGGGCCGCATCCATCAGGCGACGGCGACGTTCCTCGCGCCGCTGCTCGGCGGAGGTGCCGCGGTAGATCCCGGTCGCTGCCCGTGTCACAGGCTCAGTATGCCGCAGGCAAATCAGGAAACAACCGTTTACGGAAACCATCGATTCCTGTATGGTGTGGATCACATGATTTTCGCAAGGGTGCGAGAGGACGACCATGATGTCGACGATGGGCCGACGGGCAAAGTACGCCGCATCCGCGCTGGCCGAGCGCTATCCGTCGCGGACCCGAGTCCTTGCCGAACCACCCGCCGGAAGCGAATTGCGGCCGATATTAGGCGATTACGGCTTACCCGTGATCGGGCACGCACTCCCAGCCATGACGGACAACCTCGATTTCGCCCGGCGGCGCTTCGAGAAATACGGTTCCGTGCAGTGGTCGGGACTACTCGGGCGACCGGTCGTGACGGTGGTGAGCCCGGAGGGGATCGAGGAGGTGCTCGCGGACCGGGACAAGGTGTACTCGGCCAAGGGCGGCTACGACTTCTTCATCGGACCGTTCTTCCGTGGCGGCATCCTGCTGCGCGATTTCGACGAACACCGCTACCACCGGCGCATCCTGCAACAGGCCTTCACCCGGCCACGGTTGGTCGGCTATCTCGACATCACCACACCGGCGATCGCCCGCGGTATGGATGACTGGTTGCCCGCCGATGACTTTCAGCTTTTCCCGGCCACCAAACATCTGCTGCTGCGCACGGCGTCGGAGGTGTTCATGGGCGCCCGCCTCGGCCCCGAGGCAGCACAGCTCGAGCGCGCGTTCATCGATGCGGTGCGCGGCGGACAAGCCTGGGTGCGCACCAATCTGCCCGGCGGAGTCTGGGCGAAGGGCTTACGCGGCCGCAAGGTACTCGAGGACTACTGCCGCCAGGAAATGCCCGCCCGACGCGCGGGCACCGGCGACGACCTGTTCAGCGTGCTGTGCCACACCGCCAGCGATGAGGGGCATACCTTCACCGACCAGGACATCGTCGACCATCTGATCTTCGTGCTGATGGCCGCGCACGACACCAGCACCATCGCGCTGGCGATGATGGGCTATCAACTCGGTCTGCATCCGCAGTGGCAGGACCGGCTACGCGCCGAATCCCAAGCGTTGGGCAAGGATTCGCTCGATTACGACGATCTCGACCGGCTGCCCGCCCTGGATCTGGTGTTCAAGGAGATCCTGCGGATGTACTCACCGGTCGGCCAGCAGATCCGGGAGACGGTGCGCGACACCGCGATTCAAGGCCACTTCGTACCGGCGGGCACGCTGGTCGTCATCGGCTCGCATTCGGCGATGCGTATCGACCGCTGGTGGCACGACCCGGATGTCTTCGATCCGGAGCGGTTCACCGCCGAACGCCAGGAGGACAAAGCCCACCGCTATGTCTGGGCACCCTTCGGTGGCGGCGCGCACAAATGCATCGGCCTGTACTTCGGCGGTATGACCGTCAAGGCGATCATGCATCGAATGCTGTTGCGCTACCGGTGGTCGGTGCCCGCCGGATATGCGCCGCCGATGGGCTGGGCGACCGGCCCGGTCCCGCTCGACGGGCTCCCGCTCCGGTTGCGGGCCGCCCGCGTCGAAACCCGGCGGCCCGCATGAGAATCACCGCCGACCGAACCCGCTGTCAGGGACACGGCATGTGCGAAGCCCTCCTACCGCACATCTTCCAGGTCGACGACGCCGGCAAGGTCCGCGTCCTGACCGACCCCGTCCCCATCCCCGACCTCGACGATGTCGGGCTCGCCGTCGACACCTGCCCCGTCGAAGCCCTGCGCGCGGAGGCGTGAGATCGCCTTCGCGGCAGCGCTCTCGACGCTTGCCTACCCCGATCGGTCCAGGTCAGACCTCGGAGGCGACCTGGGCGGCGGGTGCGTGCGCTGTCTCGGACAGCGTTGGGGCGTAGAGGGTCTCGATTTCGGTGGCGTATTTGGTCGCGATGGGTTTGCGGCGCAGTTTCATGGTGAGGGTGATTTCGTCGCCGCCGGGTTCCCAGAAGGTGGGCAGGATGGTGAAGCGTTTGATCTGTTCCACTCGGGACAGTTTCGCGTTGCCCACGGCGATGCCCTCGGCGATGTCAGCGATGACGCCGGGGTCGGCGGCCAATGCGGCGGCGGAGGCGTCGGGCAGGCCGCGTTGGGCCGCGTACGGGGTCGCGGATTCGGCATCGAGCACGATCAGTGCGGTGTTGTAGGGGCGGGCATCGCCGATGGTGACGATCGAGCCGACGAGTGGGGTGGCGGCCTTGATGGTGTTCTCGATACTGGCCGGGGACATGTTCTTGCCGGCCGCGTTGATGATGAGTTCCTTCTTGCGGTCGACCACTCGCAGGTAGCCGTCCGCGTCGCGGGTGAGGATATCGCCGGTGTGTAGCCAGCCGTCGGCGTCGACGGCATCGGCGGTTTTGCCCGGTTCCTTGCGGTAGCGCTTCATGACGAGCGGTCCACGGACCAGGAATTCGCCGTCGTCGGCGATTTTGGCCTCCGAACCGGGCAGCATGCGTCCGACGGTGCCCAGACGCGCCTCGGCGGGTGGGCTGGCGCTGGCCACACAGGTCAGTTCGGACATGCCCCAGATCTCGGAGATGGGGATGCCGAGGCCGCAGAAGAAACCGAGGGTTTCCGGCGGGATCGGCGCGGCACCCGACATCGCCCACTTCACCTGGTCCAGGCCGAGTTCGGCGCGCAGCTTCGACAGCACCAGCTTGTCGGCCTCGGCCCACTCGGCGGCCAGCTCCGCATCGGCGGTGCCGTCGTCCAGCAGTACGGCGGCCTTGCGCGCGGCGACGCCGAGCGCCCACTGCAGTGCGGCCCTTGTGGTTTCGTCGGGTTCATTGGCGACCGAGAATTCGACCGCGGCCTTGAACTTCTCCCACACCCGTGGCACCGCGCCCCAAATCGTCGGGCGCGCATCCACTAACGCCGCGGGCAGTTGATTGCGGTCGGGTACGACGGTGATCTGGGCGCCGTAGTACTCCTGCAGATACAAGGCGGTGAACCGGTCGGCCATATGGGCGGTCGGCAGGTAGGAGATCTGCCGGTCGCCGAACTCCACGGGCAGTACGGCGTTGAACGCGTGCGCTTCGGCGGTCAGGTTGGCATGGGTGATCTCGACGCCCTTCGGATTTCCGGTGGTGCCGGAGGTGTAGACCAGCGTCGCGATATCGTCGGGCCGCACCGAACGCCACGTCGCTTCGAAGTCGAAACCATTGCGGCCCTTGGCCTTCAGCTCGGCCAGGCTGATCGTGCCCGCGTGCTCGGCATCCATGCACACGATGGTCTCGATCCGCGCACCGCAGTTGCGGACCCGCTCGACATACTGCTGCTCGCAGATCACCACCCGATTGCCCGCATTGCCGAACACATAATTCAACTGCTCCGGCGCGAGGGTGTTGTACACCGAGAACGACGTCGCGCCGGTGTGCTGCGCGCCCACCTCGATCGGATAGAACTCGACCCGATTGGCCATCATCAGCGCGACCGTATCCCCGCGCCCGATCCCGAGCGCATGCAGTCCCGCCGCGATTTGCCGGACCTGCTCGGCGTACTCGCGCCAGGTCAACGCCTGCCCGCCACCGATGGAGCGCACCGCGATCGCGTCGGGATCGATCGCCGCCACCCGTTGAAAGGCGGCACAGGAGGTATTCGGTTCGGTCATCACACACCACAATCACTTCGGCCACACGTTCTCCAGACCGTAAGTTGCCGCATGGCCCGCGCGCGTCGTTTTCACCCGATTTCCCCACGGATCAGCTTGTGGCCCTGACGAGTTCCCGGTGCTGGGACGGTGCCCTGAGACCAGGCGCCACAGCGATGTCACTTCCGCGGCTCGGGCTGCGTACAGCGGGTCCGTGCGGTCGCGGGGTCTGCAGTGGTGGGGCCGGGTGTCGATTCGGTCGACGATGTGCAGCCCTGCCGAGTCGATGGCGGTGAGAAGTTCTGTGCGGGTGCGCAAGCCGAGGCGTTCGGCCAGATCGGACAGCACCAGCCACGCCTCACCGCCGGGGGCGAGGTGAGCGGGCAGGCCGTTCAGGAAGGCGCGGAGCATGACACCGTCCGGATCGTAGACCCCTTGGTCGATGGCGGAGGTGGGACGGATCGGCAGCCAGGGCGGGTTGCAGACGACCAGGTGTGCGCGGCCGTCGGGGTACAGGCCCGGCCCCTGGACATCGACGCGATCGGTGAGCCCGAGGCGGTCGACATTGTCGCGGGCGCAGGCGAGTGCACGCGGATTGATGTCGGTGGCGACGATGTGGCCGACGCCGCGCCGGGCCAGCACGGCCGCGAGCACACCGGTTCCGGTTCCGAGGTCGAATGCCCTACGATGCTCGACCGGCAATGGCGCCTGGGCGACCAGATCGACGTATTCGCCGCGCACCGGGGAGAACACCCCGTAGTGCGGGTGGATCCGCGCGCCGAGAGCCGGTACCGGCACACCGTTTTCGCGCCACTGGTGCGCCCCGATCGCGCCGAGTAATTCGGTCAACGCGATCACCATCGGCTCCCGCGCGGACCCGTACGCCTGCGTACACGCCTGCCGCACATCGGGTGCGCGCCGCAATGCCAGTGAATGGTCCGGCTCCAACTGCACGATCAGTCGGCCCAACACCCGCGCGCGCTGCCCGCGCGCGCGTCGATACAGGTGAAAGGATTCGGCCGGTCCTGCGCTCGCCGGTACGGGTTTGCGGTCGATGCGGCGGCTCAATGCCCGCAGCAGCTGACGCGCGTTGTGGAAATCTCCGCGCCACAGCAGCGCCGTGCCCTGGCAGGCCAGGCGATAGGCGGTTTCGGCGCGCATGCGGTCATCGGCAACGATGATGTGCTCGGGCGCGGCCGCCGCGCTTTCGGAATGCCACCGCGCGCTGTGGTCGGTGTCTGCTTCGGTCCACCGAATGGTCGACATGGGGTGCTCCTCGTGATCGGACGTGCGTTGGCACGGAGAGCACTTCGACGAGGAGCGGGCGAACGGCCGAGTCAGCCGTGGCTGGAAGGACGGACTAGCGGTCCCGCGTCGAAGCGCTAGCACCGAAGTCGCCGAGGACCATACCGAGCGTCATGAGCAGCCCCTTCCCTGAGTCGACACCTAGAGATTCGCATACGGGCCGCCGTCACGGCGCACCGGGCCCGGAAAATAGGCACTCCCACCGCCCGCGCCCCGGTCGGTATGGCGTGAACCTGGCGCGCTCACATGTTCGCATTCGGCACAGGCGTCCACGACCACCGCGCATACTACTCGAGGTCTGGCGCGCGAGCGCTTCTTCGATGAGGGCCGATGCGCTCAGGCAACGCCCATCCACGTGTCGATCCGATCGATCGCACCGGGGGTGAAGGCACAGGTGAGGTGGTCACATGGGAGCAGGGTGAGTGATATGTCCACACCGGCGTTCTGCCACTGCTGCTGTAGTGCCTGCGCACCGGAGGCCGGAATCCATTCGTCGAAGATGCCGTGCCACAAGTAGATCGGCATCGTCGGGGTCGGTCCGCCGGCCTTGGTTTCGCGGTAGATCCGCTGGACGACCTCGGTCGGGTACGGGTCGACTCTGGTCAGCGTGCGTAGCGCCACCGGGGCGGCACCGAGGAGGGCGGCGTTGGAGCAGAGGTTCTTGTTCTCCTGTGCGGTGCGCACTCCGAGGTCGTTGAGCAGATCGAACGCCTCGGGTGTGGCTCGGGCGACCCCGAGCGCCGCCATCAGATACAGCGCCGCGGCGGGCGGTTTTCCGTCCATCGTCTTGCGCAGCAGGCTCAGGTCGGCGGGTGTGCCTCCGGCGGCGGCGCCGAGGATCCGTAACTCGGGGGCGTAGCTGGGCTGCAGCTGTGCCGCCCATACGGTGGCGATCGCACCGCCGCTGTAGCCGATCATCGTGGTGGGACTGCCCGCGAGTCCGGCCGCCGGAAACTGTTGTGCGGCACGGATTCCGTCGAGCACTTCGCGGGCCTGGGTGGGCCCGTGCGCGTAGGCCATCTTGGGGCCTTGGTAGTCGGTCATCACGACCGCGTAACCGCGCCCGAGCAATTGGCGGGTGATATCGGGCGCCTCGATGGAGACCTCATGGGTCAGCTGGTAGGACGGGTTGCATCGCAGCCCGACGCTGTCGATCGCGTAGTTGTTGCCGACGACGCGCCCGTTCCAGGTCTTCGGTTTCATGATCGTGGTGATCGCGGCGATCGACGTGCCGTCGGCGGCAGTGGATTTGAACCACACCTGCCAGGCGTCGAAGTCGGAGGTGGCGGCCAGCGGCGGCAGGATCTGCACCGATCGCGACGACAGGATCGCGCCGTTGGGCAGCCCGTCGGTGGGGAAATGTTGATCGAGGTAGGCGTCGCCGGTCGGATCGGGATCGAATTCGGCGTAGTCACCGCTGTCGGCCGCGACGAGGGGCGAGGCCGCGAATACGGTGAGCGCCAGGGTGGTCGCGGCGGCGAGCACGCGCCACGGCAGCCGGAACATGAACACCTCGCCTTTCGCTCGAACCACGCGCTGACCGGGGACACCGCGTCGGCAGAGGTTAAACCAACGGCGGCCACGACGCGCGGCGATTCCCGATCAACGCCGAAATCCGAATTGCGCCACGGGGCTCGCCACGCGATAGCCACCGATGGCTGTACACGTCTGGGACAGTGGCCTACATTGCTGGCATGAACACCATCGAGCTCGACGCACCGGACGGCGCTGTCGAGGCGATTCTGGCCCGGCCGAGCGGGGACGGCCCGTGGCCGGGAGTCGTGGTGCTCCACGACGGCGTCGGCTTCGGCGCGGATCTGCGCGGCAATGTCGAAATGCTCGCCGACTACGGCTATCTCACGATTGCCCCGAACCTGTTCGCCAAGGGCCGGGTGCGCTGTATCCGTGCGGTGATGCGGTCGCTGGTCTTCACCGGCGCCAGCGCGACGATCGGCGAGATCCTGGCCGCCCGCGACCGGCTCGTCGCCGATCCCGACTGCACCGGCAAGACCGCGGTCATCGGCTTCTGCATGGGCGGCGGCTTCGCATTGCTCACCGCACCAATGGGTTTCGACGCGTCCGCACCGTTCTATCCGGGCCTCTACGGCGACTACCGCGCCCAACTCGATGGCGCCTGTCCGGTGGTGGCCAGCTACGCCCGGCTCGACGCCTCACTCGTCGGCGCGGGCGGCAAGCTCGATCGCGCGCTGACCGACCTCGGCGTCGAACACGACATCAAAACCTATCCGGGCACCATGCACGGGTTCGCGAACGTCTTCGGTATCGACCCGATCCTGCGGGTCGCCGGTCTCGGCTACGACGCGGAGGCCACCCGCGACGCCTGGCACCGCATCTTCGCGTTCTTCGACAAACACCTGACGGAAACGACCGGATCCGACGAGTAGCGCTTGCTCATTCCCCGCGCCAGCGCGGCGCACGCTTCTCCGCGAAGGCGCGCGGCCCTTCCAGCGCGTCCGTGCTGGCGAAGATCGGCGCCGCCTCCCGCAAGCTCATCTCCCAGATCGGGGAATCCCAGTCGGAGCCGAATTCGTTGCCGCGGTGCATGATTCGCTTGGAGGCGCGTACCGACAGCGGCGCGTTGGCGGCGATCGTTTCGGCGAGTTCCACCGCGGTGGGCAGCACCTGATCGGCCGGGACGACCCGGTTGACCAGTCCCCAGTGCGCGGCCGCCGCGGCATCGATCGGAGCTCCGGTCAGCACCATCTCGTGGGCGATCTTGGGCGGGATCTGGCGCGGCAGCCGCAGTACACCTCCCGCTGCGGCGAACAGCCCACGGGTGACCTCGGGCAGTCCGAGTTCGGCGTCGGCGCTCATCACCGCGAGGTCACAGGCCAAGACGATCTCGGTGCCACCACCGAGGGCGAAGCCGTTGACCGCCGCGACGAGCGGTTTGTCGATGAAATGCTGGACCAGCCCGGCGAATCCGTACTCCGGATGCCGCGGATCGTGAATTCCGTTGCCGCGAGCCAGTTCCTTGAGGTCCGCGCCCGCGCAGAAGGCGCGACCCGCCCCGGTGATCACCCCGACGCGCAGGTCCCGGTCGGCCGCCAACTCCTCGAGTGCCGCGCCGACGGCGATCGAGAGCGCGGAGTTCACCGCGTTCATCGCCTCGGGCCGGTTGAGCGTGATGATCGCGATATGGCCCTGGCGTTGCAGGGTGGCGGCCTCGGTCATGTCGGGCTCCTCTGTCGAATTGTCGGCGAAACCCTACCGTTTACGAACCGGATTCGGTCAGCTCGGCGACGACCGGGCCGAACATGGTGTTCTTGATCGCTCCCAGTGTGTCGGGGTCCTTGCCGCCGATCGGGGCGAGCATCGCGAGGGCGGTGGTGGCGACCGCGCCTTCGCCGGCGGTGGCGTCGACGATATCGAGGCCCGAGGCATCGATGCCGCCGAAGCGGCGACCGGTGGTCATCGCGGCCACCGCGGCCTTGGGCGTCAGCTTGGACTGGATCAGCGCGGCCATGCCCGGGGTGAACGGTATCCGGATATCGACCTCGGGCAGGCAGAAGAAGCCGCGGTCGGCGCGCATCACCCGATAGTCGTGGGCGAGGGCGAGCATGGCGCCGGCGCCGAAGGCGTGACCGGGCAGTGCCGCGGCGGTGGGGATGGGCAGGGTGAGCACGCGGGCGAACAGGGCCTGCACCCGGCCGATGTACCACTGGGTGCGGTCACCGTTGGCGACCAGCCAGTCCAGGTCGAGGCCGTTGGAGTAGAACTTGCCGCTCGCGGTGGTCACCAAGCCGTGTGCGCCTTCGGCGAGCGCGGTGTCGAGGTGGGCGTTGACGGCGTCGAGAAACTCTGGGGTGAAACGGTTTTCGTCATCGCCGAGGTCCAGGACGGCGATCTTTTCGTGGTAGCTCAGTGTGCTCATGATATTCCTTACTCCGGGTGTCGATCGGGTGGGCCGACGGCGAGTACCGCGCGCACGGCGGCACGCAGATGTTGGCGGGCAATGGGTTTCGCGATCCGGTCGCGACGCAGCAGGATGCCGGTCGGCAGATCGACGATGCAGGTGGTGATCACATCGACCGCGGCGGCATCACCGCGGCCCCACAGGGCGCGCGACAGGCGGATGATCAGTCCCACCAGCGCGTCATCGGTTCCGGCGAGTTCGGTGGCGACCGGTTCGGGCAGTTCGTCGCCGAGCAGTTCCGCGCGCGAGACGGTCAGCAGCAGTTTCGAGGAATCCGGGTAGCGCCGCGCGAACTCCACCGGTGTCTCGGCCGCGGCCACCACCGCCTCGATGGCCTCCGACGAGTGCGGGGTGGCGTCGGGGGCGGCCAGATGCGCCTCGACCGACTCGGTCTGCATCCGCAGAAACCGCCCCGCCGCCCGTAACCAGCTGCGTCCGAGCAGTTCCGCCCGCGAGCCGAAGGTGTGGTAGATCGCGCCGTTGGACACCCCGGTCGCCGTCGCGACGGCCCGGATGGTGACCGCGGCGGGACCCGAGCGCACCGCCAGCGACTCCGCGGCATCGAGCACGGTGTCGGGGTCGTGGGTCCGCGGGCGGGGCATGCCACGACTATAACAGAGCAACCGCTCTGTAATGAAAGGGCACCCTCCCGCAAGCCCATTCCCGTTCCGGCCCTGCATGTTTCTCCCGGTCACGGGTACTTTCGCGGGACCGCGACGCCGCCGCACGGACTTCGTCGAGGTTTCAGCGCGACGGCAATACGATGAGGTACTGTCTGGTCCTCCGCCTTGCCCGCACGAACAGAAACGGCGCCTGCGAATGTCACGAGTGGTCACCAAGGAGCAGTACTTCGACACCGCTCTGGAGGTGCTGGCCGAACTCGGCTTCAAGGGCCTCAATATCGGCGTGCTGTGCCGCCGACTCGGCGTCACCAGCGGTTCGTTCTACCACCATTTCGGCAGCTGGCAGGGCTTCGTGGACGCGCTGCTCGAGCACTGGGAGAACCGCCAGGTCATCATTCTGCGCACGTTGAACTTCAACCAGGGCAATCCCGACGACGACATCCGCGCCATGTCCGATCTCGCCTCCGGCCTGCACCACGCCGCCGAGGCCGCGATCCGCGCCTGGGCCGCCAATGACGAATCGGTGAATCTGGCGCTCAAGCGGGTCGACGAATCGCGCCGCCGCACCGTGCACAAGGCCATCAAAGGCGTTGTCGGCGATGAGGAGACCACCGCGGTGGTCACCGCACTCGGCATGTCGATGCTGATCGGATACCAGCAGATCGCCGACGGCGGGGAGAACATTTCCCTGGACCAGCTGCTGGCCCAGTATGCGCGGCTGATCTACTCCCACACCCGCCGTTCAGCCCAGTAGCTCGTCCACATAGCACCACCGCCACGCCTCGCCCGGTTCCACGCTGCGCATCACCGGATGTCCGGTGCTGCCATAGTGTTTGGTCGCGTGATTGCCCACCGAGGAATCACAGCAGGCGACATGCCCGCAGGTCAGACACATGCGCAGATGCACCCAGGTGTATCCCTCCGCGATGCATTCCCGGCATTCGTCGGGCTCGGTGGGCTCGCGTACCAGCGGCGCCTGCTGCAGGTGCGCGCAGGTGTCGGCCGCCGCGGGCGCGGCCAGCGGTTCGATGCGCTCCTCTTCGGTTTCGTCGAAGCGGTCGATCATCGATTCCTCGAGATCGAGCCGGGACAGCACATACTGCAGGATCTCGTAGTCCGCGCCCCCCGAATCCCGTACGCGCAGTACCGTTTCCCGTTCCGCGCGCAACATTTCCAGACGCAGCCGACGGTATTCGGCGGTCGGTGTCGCCAGCTCCGATTCCGAGCGGCCCAAGCGCTCCCACGCGGCGTTGGTCTTCCAGGTGACCCGGTCGCGCAGTGAGTCGATGACACTCTGCGGCGTATCGGGGGTGATGTGCTTATCCAGTTCGGCCAGTCCGGCCGCGCTCGCCTGCTGTAGCAGGTTCGCCTTCTGCAGTGCGTTTTCCGCGCGACTGGGACCGCGCACATGCAGCCGCCGCACCACCCACGGCAGCGAGGTCCCTTGCAGCAGTAGCGTTCCCGCGACCACGACGAGCGCGAGCAGTTTGAGCACCGGCAGCTGTGGGGTGTCGGCGGGCAGCAGCAGCACCGCCGCCAGGGTGACCACTCCGCGCATACCCGCCCACGACACCACCACCGGATGACTCAGCGGCACATCGGCATTCGACAATCCGAGTTTGCGGGAGAGCGCCGTAACCGGGAACACCCACAGCGGCCGCGACAGCATCGCCGCCGACATGACCGCCACCGCCGCCACGATCAGAGTGCCGTGGTCGAGGCCGCTGTTCCACGCGCCCTCGATGATCGCGCGCATCTGCAGCCCGATGATCAGGAACACGACGCTTTCCAGAATGAATTGGATGGTGCGCCAATTGGTGCGTTCGGCGATCCGGGAGGCGGCGCTCTGCCACACCGGCGCACCGTGGCCCAGCACCATGCCACAGGTCACCACCGCGATCACACCGGAGGCATTGATCCCCTCGGCGGGTAGATACGCCAGGAACGGCGCCAGGAACGACAGCGTGGTGTCCAGCACCGGATCGGTGATCCGCCGCCGCAGCATCGCCAGCAGGTAGGCGACCACGATGCCCACCGCCGCACCGCCGCCCGCGGCGAGCAGGAAATCGCCACCGGCCTTCCACACCGACACCGTGCCCGCGGCCGCCGCCACCGCGGTGCGCACCGTCACCAGGGCGGTGGCGTCGTTGAACATCGACTCGTCTTCGAGGATGGTGACGATCCGGCGCGGCATGCCGATGCGCCGCGCGATCCCGGTGGCGGCCACCGCATCGGTCGGCGCGACCACCGCGCCCAGGGCCACCGCCACCGCGAAGGGCACCGGCAGCAGCCACCACACCACCCCCGCGACCGCGAACGTGCTGAACAGCACCAAACCCACCGACAGCAGCGCGATGGTGCGCGCATTGGCCCGGAAGTCGACCAGTGATGTGCGGATCGCCGAGGTGTAGAGCAGCGGCGGCAGGAAACCCAACAGGATGACCTCGGGGTCCGGGTGGACCTCCGGAACATGCGGCACATACGACGCGACCACCCCGGCCAGCGTCAACACCAGCGGTTCGGATATCCCGAACCGTCGCGCGAGCGCCGCGAGCGACGCCGCCGACGCGACTAGAACAACGAAGCCGATCGCGACATGCACTGTGGCATTCTCGCAGAGCAAACACCCGGCTCGAAAAGACCGTGCGGTATGTGACACGAACAGCGTGATCGGTTCCCCGGAAAGCCTGTGGCGGTAGCCTTCGCGCGCAATAGTTGTCGGCACGAAGGAGGTAGACATGGAAGAGTTTGCGTCCTGGCGGGCGAACGGTCGGCGGCACACCCACCGCGGCCATCAGATCTTCTGGCAGGACAGCGCCGGTGACGGCGCCGGAAATCTGCTCTGTATCCACGGTTTCCCCACCGCATCCTGGGACTGGCATGCGATCTGGCCGGGTCTGCGCGAGCGGTTCGCGCGGGTCATCGCCCCGGATATGATCGGCTTCGGCTGGTCGGCCAAGCCCCGCAACTACGACTACCGGATCGCCGACCAGGCCGATATCCACGAGAATCTGCTGCGTGAACAGGGGATCACCCGCACGCACATCCTGGCCCACGATTACGGCGATACCGTCGCCCAGGAGTTGCTGGCACGCGACGCACAGCGCCGCGCCGACGGCGACGACTCGCTGGTGATCGAATCGGTGTGCCTGCTCAACGGCGGACTGTTTCCGGAGACCCACCATGCGCGCCCGGCGCAGAAACTGCTGGCGAGTCCGCTGGGACCACTGGTCGGAGTGCTGGGCACCGAGCGGGTCTTCCGCCGCAGCCTCGCCGGGGTCTTCGGTCCCCACACCCGACCCAGTACCCACGAACTCGACCAGTTCTGGATCCTGTGGTGCAGCAAGCACGGGAAGAGCAACGGGCACAAGCTGATCCGCTATATGGGTGAGCGCAGGGCGAACCGGGCGCGCTGGGTGGGCGCGCTGGTCGACACGACTGTTCCGGTCCGGCTGATCGACGGTCTGCTCGACCCGGCGTCGGGTGCGCACATGGTGCGCCGCTACCGCGAGCTGATGGCGGATCCGGATGTGGTCGAGTTGCCCGAGGTCGGCCACTACCCACAGCTCGAGGCACCCGGGGAGACCTTGGCCGCGGTACTGGATTTCCACACCAGCCGCGTGCAATAGACGAACACCTCGCCGTTATGGCGGGTCCCATACTATGACTACATGGCAGCGACACGCCGATCGAATAAGGAGGCTCCGGCGCGCCCACGGCTGCGTGACGCACGGCGGCGGATGATCGAGGGCACGATCGAATCCCTGCGCATCCACGGTGCGAGCGCCACCAGCGTGGACCGGGTGCTGGCACATACCGGAGCGCCCCGTGGGTCGGTCTATCACCACTTTCCCGGAGGTCGCGCCCAGTTGATCACCGACGCGCTCAGCGCGGCCGGTGGTTCGATGTCGGAGTTCATCGAAACGATCACCCGCGAGTACGATCCGACGACCGCGCTGGATATGTTCGTCGCGTTCTGGCGCCGAACCCTACTCGACAGCGATTACCGTGCGGGCTGCCCGATTTTCGCCGTCGCCGTCGAAACCAACGACGACGCACCGGAATTCGCCGCATCCGCCGCGGAGATCTTCGCCCGCTGGAATACCGCACTCACCGATCTGCTCATCCGGCACGGCCTCGATCCGGTGCGTTCGCGCCGATTGGCCACTCTCACCGTCGCCGCCGTCGAGGGGGCGATCGCGCTGTGTCGCGTCGAGCGTGCCACCGCACCACTCGAGGACACCGTCCGCGAATTGCAAGCCCACCTCGCGAGCGCTGTCGGCGCGTCGGAGCAGTAGCCGGCCCGACAGCTGGATCCGGCGCGATAAATGGTGCGGAAACTGCACGCTCAGACCCGTTTTCTGGCTACGCGACGGACCGTTTCCACCGGGTAGGCTCTTGACACCCCGATTATGGTGAGGACCATAATCAGCGTCGGGTGCGGGTAATCACCGTGCCCCGTCGTGGACCCGAGGAGACGCCGATGTCGCGAGCAGCCGAACTCGACCTGGAGACGATCGAGCTGGCCCGCAACGGGAGAGTGCTCACCGCGACCGTCGTCGCGCCGCCGCTGAACTTCGTCACCCCCGCGGTCGTACGGGATCTGGATCTACTCACCAGCGCGGCCGACACCGATGACACGGTCGGTGCGATCGTGCTGACGGGCGGTCTGCCCGGGAGGTTCCTGACCCACGCCGATCCGAGCGCACTCACCGGCATGCTCGCGATGCCGCATCCGTTCCTCCCGGCCCGCGCGGTGGCGCCGCTGATCCCGGTGCTCAATACCAGTCTGCGGGTACCAGGTGCGGCGCAGCTGCTGGAGCGTTTCGGCGGTGGTCTCGGCATCGGCATGGTATGGGGTTACCGCTGGAAGCGAACGACCATGCGGATGAACCGGTCGCGCGTGGTCTACCTCGCCGCGATCAATGGTCCCGCACTCGGCGGTGGCCACGAGATCGCCCTGGCCTGCGATATCCGGTATGCCGCCGACGCCGAGCACGTCAAACTCGGTCAGATCGAATCCATCGCGAACCTCATTCCCGGAGGTGGCGCAACCCAGCGCCTGCCGCGGCTGATCGGCGCGGCCAAGGCGATCGAACTGACCTTGGAAGGTGGACCGCTCAGCGCGCAGGAAGGCCTGCGCTTGGGCCTGGTGCACCGGCTGACCGCCGAACCCGAGTTGCTCGCAGAAACCGAGGCCACCGCGGCACGTCTGGCCGCACGCAATCCGGTCGTGATCGCGGAGCTCAAACGCGCCATCTACTTCGGCGCCGACAAGTCGCTGTCACGCGGTCTTGATCACGAACTCGCCGCATTCCTGTCCACCGGCAGCAGTACGGCGGCCACCCGCACCCAGGACGCCTTCTTCGACGATCTGGCCCGGCTCGGCGACACACCGTTCCTCGCCGAACCGAAGGCGTGGGTCGACGGTACCCGCGTCGACCAGACCAGTCGATGAGCACAATGCCGCCTATCCCGCTCGAGGACAACCCACAGGAGCATCGATGAGTACCGCCACACAGCACGGCAGCCGAGCCGAGAACAGTGTGCGACCCGAGCGCGATACTGCTGTGGCGCAACAGCAATGGCACAAGAGCGCCTGCATCCTGTGTGAGAACAACTGCGGGCTGCTGATCCAACTCGACGGACGCAGCTTCGCCAAGATCCGCGGCGACAAGGACCACGTCGCCTCGGCCGGATACACCTGCAACAAGGCGCTGCGCCTGGACCACTACCAGAACGGCGGCACCCGCCTGACCACCCCGCTGCGCCGCGAACCCGACGGCAGTTTCACCGAAATCGACTGGGATACCGCGATTTCGGAGGTCGCCGCACGGCTCACCGAGGTCAAGAACAGCTATGGCGGCGACAAGATCTTCTTCTACGGCGGCGGGGGACAGGGCAACCACCTCGGCGGCGCCTACAGCGGCGCGCTACGCCGCGCACTGGGCAGTCGCTACCGCTCCACCGCGCTCGCCCAGGAGAAAACCGGTGAGGGCTGGGTCGACGCGCATCTGACCGGCGGCCACACCACCGGCGACTTCGAACACGCCGAGGTTTCGGTATTCCTCGGCAAGAATCCCTGGCAGTCGCATGGTGTGCCGCGCGCCCGCACCGTTCTGCAGCAGATCGCCAAGGATCCGGCCCGCACCATGATCGTGCTCGATCCGGTGCGCACCGAAACCGCCGATCTCGCCGATATCCATCTGCAGGTGCGCCCCGGCACCGACGCCTGGTGTCTGGCCGCGATGCTCGCCGTGCTGGTGCGCGACGATCTGCTCGATCACGCATTCCTCACCGAACACACCGACCAGCTCGCCACCGTCACCGCGGTACTGCGCGATATCGATGTCGCGGCGTACGCCCAAATCTGCGGTGTGCCGGAGGCCCTGCTGCGCACCGCCGCCCACCGGATCGGCACCGCGAGCAGCGTCGCCACCTATGAGGACCTGGGCGTCCAGCAGAGCCCCAACAGCACCCTGATCTCCTACTTGAATAAACTGCTGTGGCTGCTCACCGGCAATTTCGCCAAACCCGGTGCCATGCAACCACATTCGTGGATGGCGCCGTTGGCGGGCTACAGCCGCGACATCAAACGCAGCCCGGTGACCGCCGCACCGATTCTCGGCGGCATGGTGCCGTGCAACTCGATCGCCGAGGAAATCCGCACCGACCACCCGGACCGGTTCCGGGCGATGATCGTCGAATCCGCGAATCCCGCGCATTCACTCGCCGATTCGGCCGCCTTCCGCGCCGCACTGGACGCGCTGGAGCTGGTGGTGGTCATCGATGTCGCCCTCACCGAAACCGCACGTCACGCCGACTATGTGCTCCCCGCGGCCAGCCAGTTCGAGAAGTGGGAGGCCACCTTCTTCAATCTGGAGTTCCCCCACAACACGTTCCATCTGCGCGCACCGGTACTCGACCCGCTACCGGGCACACTGCCCGAACCCGAGATCTACGCGCGCCTGATCCGCGAACTCGGTATCGTCGGGCGCACCGAGCTGGCGGTACTACGCACTGCCGCGAAACTCGGCCGCCGCCCCTACGCCATGGCCTTCGCCGCACTGTTGGCCACGAACAAGAAGATCGGGGGCCTGGCCCCCTACCTGCTCTACGAAACCCTCGGCCCGACCCTGCCCGATGGTGCGCGCTCGGCCGCCGTGCTGTGGGCGCTGGCGCAGCGCGTCGCGAAGCTACATCCGGCCGCTATGCGCCGTGCGGGGCATCCGAATGCCGATAAGCTCTTCGACGCCATCCTCGCGGGCCGCTCCGGGGTCACCTTCACCGTCGACGACTATCCCGACGCCTGGGACTATCTACCACACACGCGAATTCCGTTGGCGATCCCGGAATTGCTGCACGCGCTGCGCGAACTCCCCACCACACCCACCACGCATACCAGCCCCGAATATCCTTTCGTCCTGGCGGCCGGGGAACGACGTTCCTTCACCGCCAACACCATTTTCCGCGACAACAGCTGGCGGCGGCGCGATCCGGAGGGCGCGTTGCGCCTCAACCCCGACGATGCCACCGCCCTCGGCCTGTCCACCGGTGACCACGCCCGCATCACCACCCGGCGCGGCAGCGCCGTCGCAACGGTCGAAGTCAACGACCGCATGCGGCCCGGACACGCCTCACTGCCCAACGGGTTGGGGCTGGACCTACCCGACGGCACCCGCACCGGTGTGGCAGCGAACGAACTCACCGACGCCGGTTGGCGCGACGCGATTGCCGGAACACCGTGGCACAAACATGTTCCCGCCCGCATCGAACCGCTTCGCGACGCGTAGCTGTCGGCCGCAGACTCAGGGTCTGTCAGCGATACCGTCGCTGACAGATCCGCTCGTGGTTCACGGCTGTGTCACCGAGCTCGAGTTTCCCGTCGCACGAGCTGCCCGGCCGGTTGAACCAGGCATCACTGTCCGCGCCGATTCTGTGTGATCCGACAGATTCGCCCAGATCGGACAATTCGGCATAGGCACCGACCGGGGACTGTGAGCAACCGAACTTTGTCACGCTCCAGTGCTTTTGGCGCACATGACCACACCGTAGAGTCGGCGCATGGTTTTCCGGCTCGAGCTGCAACCTGCCCCACCCCTGCACTTGACACCCCACTGCGTGGTGCACACCGGAACCGTACGCCTGTTCGTGACCGGCACGCTCGTCCATTCCGCCGGAGCTCCCGCCGAACAGTTCGGCTTCTTCCTTCCGAACACCCGCCCCCTGCCCGAGGACGCTGCCGAACCATGTCTGTGGTCGGAGATGCATCTGATGACCGCCACCGCCACCGCCGCATCCGGAAACTTCCCGTTCGGCATCACCCACACCCACGCGGCCTACGTCCCCGACCCGCGCGCCGGGCTGCATCGCTGGCTCCATCTCACCGCCGCCGCCCACCCTGCCAGAGAACTCCGCCTCGGCTACCGCGTCACCGTCCAAACACCATGATCGGCGTGCAGACGCGCGCATCGAGATGCTGCCCCATCACGAAGTCGGCGCAGGCTCCCGATCGATATCCGATGCCGTCGGCACAGTGGACGCCGGGCCGACCGTCACCCACGTGTTGTTGACCGCAGCGTTCCCGGAGAAGGTGTCGGTGAGCGACGGGTCGTGCAGCAGGTTGACATTGGCACCGGGCAGGGACGCGGCCACTTGCCAGCCGACGCCGGGTTCGCGGTGCCCCCAGCCGTGCGGGATGGCGATGGTGCCGGGGCGGATATCGTCGCTGACCTCGAGGGTGACCACAATCGAGCCGGTGCGGGAAGTGACCGCGACGGGCGTGCCGTCGGTGAGGGCGCGCTCGGCCGCGTCGGCGGGATGCATGAGCGCGGTGCAGCGGTCGCGGCCCTTCACCATCGACGGCACATTGTGCAGCCAGGAGTTGTTGCTACGCAGATGGCGGCGCCCGATGAGTTTGAGGTCGTAGCCCTCGGCGGGCGCGGTCAGCGCATTGCCGCGGCGTGCGTCGTCGAGCAATTCCCGTGCGGCCGTGACGAAATCGTCGGGCGCGAGGTGTACCTTGCGGTCCTCGGTCGCGATCAACGTACGCAATCGCGGCTGCAACGGACCGAGATCGATACCCCCGGCCGCGGCGCGCACCTTCGCCACGGACAACCCGTTGCGACCGCGCCGCAGCACCCCATAGGGACCCGCGGCCACCCCGACGGTCGTCAACCGCATCGGACTGAGCTGCGCCAACAGCGCATTGACCGCCCGTGCGGTGAACCGGCGCGCGGGCAACGCCAGCACCTCGGTGATCAACCGCGCGAGAATCTGCCAGTCCTCGAGTCCATCGGCCGGAGGTTCGAAAACGCGGGCGTCGTAGCGCAGATTGTTCCGCACACTGAACACCGGGAACAGAATATTCACATCCGCGCGCTCCAGCGGGGAGATCGGCGGCAGGATAATGTCCGCGTGCCGGGTCGTCTCGGTGACATACATATCCACGGCCACATAGAAATCCAGCGAGTCCAGCGCGGCGTCGAGTTTGCCGCGCTGCGGCGTCGACAGCACCGGATTACCGGCGTAGGTGATCATCGCGCGGATCTGCCCGGCACCCTCGGTCAGGATCTCATCGGCGAGCACCGCGACCGGCAACTCCGAACGGAACGACTTGTAGGTGCCGGAGCGGTCCGTCCACGACCCGTGTCCCACCGGCAGATATTTCCCGAATCGCGGCGCATCGATCGGCGGCGTCGCGAACATCTGCCCGCCCGGCCGATCCAGATTCCCGGTCACCGCGTTGATGGTGTTGACCAGCCAATGTGTCAGCGTGCCGGTCACCTGGTGGCACACCCCGATCCGGGCATACAGCAAGGCCGAATCCGCTGCCGCATGCTCGCGCGCCAGCCGCCGAATCGTTTCGGCATCGACACCGGTGAGCGCGGCGGCGAACTCTGGTGTCACCTCGGCGACCAGGGCCTGCAACTCGTCCCAACCGGTGCACTGCGCGCGAATCCCGCTGTCATCACACAGCTTTTCATCGACGAGCACCTGCAACATCGCCAGCAGCAGGTACACGTCACCACCGGGTGCGATCGCCACGTGCTCGTCGGCCAGCCGCGCGGTCTCGGTGCGCCGCGGATCGATCACGACCACCTTGCCGCGTTTGCGCACATCTCGAATGCGCTGCTTCGCATTGGGCATGGTGGTCACCGAACCGTTCGACACCGCCGGATTGGCGCCCATGACCACCAGTCGATCGGTGCGATCGATATCGGCCACCGGCATCAACACATTCGACCCGAACATCCGCCACGCCGCGAACTCCTGCGGAAACTGGTCGATCGAGGATGCCGAGAAGAAGTTCCGCGTGGACAGCACCGCACGCAGCAGCGCGCCGTAGATCACCGATGAACTGTGCGCGGCCGGATTTCCCAGGTACATCCCGATCGCGCTGGCCCCGTGTTCGCGGCGCACCTGCCGCAGCCGCTGCCCGATCTCGGCGAACGCCTCGTCCCATCCGATCGGCTCGAACCGGTCACCGACTCGCCGCATCGGTGTGCGCAACCGATCCGGATCGTGGTGCAGCCCACCCATCGCGGTCGCCTTCGGGCAGATGTACCCCTGCGACAGCACATCGTCCGGATTGCCCTCGATCCGTGTGACCTGATCATCCTCGACGGTCACCAGAATCCCGCAGTGCGCCTCACACAATGTGCATTGCCGAGCGACGGTGGTAGCGCCCATTCCGTGTTCCTCCACACCATTGAGAGAGTTACCGTCTCATCGTAGCGGCGGCTGGGTGTCGGGTATACCGTTCCGATCGAGCCCGTCCCCGCGGATTCCCCCGTCGGCACGGGATGGGTTGCCGTACCGTCGATCACGCCCGCACGGTCCGCGATGCCGACCGGCATCGGCAGAGACTTCGGAAGTCGTTATGCGCGAACGGATTTCGTAACCATGCAATATCGTCCCTCCGCCGCCGAACTTATGGCGGCACTCGCCGAACTGCTCGAGGACACACTGCTGCCCGCGCCCTCGATCCGGCATTGCGGCACCAGGCGCGAGTCGGTGCCAATATCGCGCGGATCGTGCAACGGGAAATCGAACTCGGCGCCGAAGCCGCGCAACAGGAACAGGATCTGCTCGCAGCGGTACCCGACGGCGACGATGACACGCTCTGGCAGGCCCTGGTCGACGTCGTGCGCGCGGATCTGCGGATCGCCGAACCCGGATACGACACATGGGAGGGCGTGTGACAGCGCAAGCGGCGGGACTCGCCCGCTTTCTACGCACAGAATTCGGCCAACCGGTGCAGATCTCGAATATCAGCGGACTGTCCACCGGTGCCCGCCGCACCAATATCGCATTCGACGCCGAACCGAACACCCGCACCCTGCGGCTGGTCGCCACCCTCGTACCGAACGCCATCGAACTGACTCCGGTCACCGTCGAAGCCGCTGTGCGCGAACTGGCCCGTGCGCACGGTGTGCCGGTACCACCCCGTCGTCGCCGTCTGCACCGACACCGCCTACACCGGCGCACCGTTTCTGGTGTCGGAACACATCGACGGCGAGACCGTGCCGCGCAAGGTCTTACGCCTGGTACACGCCGAGGGGACCGGCGACCGAGTGGCCGAACAGGTCGGTGCGGCCATGGCCACCCTGCACACCATCGACCCCCGACTCGCCCCATCCGAACTGCCCGGTGCACCGACCGCACCTTCGCCGTCTCCGAACAGGTATCGATGTGCAACTACTGGGCCAACCGCCTGTGCTGCGAAGCCGCCGACCGCGCCATGCAGATCCACGGCGGCCTCGGCTACTCCCGCCACACCCCGTTCGAACACATCTACCGCCACCACCGCCGCTACCGCATCACCGAGGGCACCGAAGAAATCCAGATGCGCCGCATCGCCGGCTACCTCTTCGGCTTCATGAGCCAACGCGAACCCAAAGGCGTCGCCGCTAGACCGGAGTGATCGGCAACCGCAACGCCGCAGGCGCCGACTCCGGCACCACCGGATTCTTCGGCACGATCGCATCGATGCGCCGATACGGCGCACCCAGCGACGGACGCTGATCCTGTTCACCCTTGTTCGGCCACAACGACATCGCGCGCTCGGCCTGTGCGGTAATGGTCAACGACGGATTCACCCCGAGATTCGCCGAAATCGTCGAACCGTCGACGATGTGCAAGCCCTCGTAACCGTACAGCCGCTGATACGGGTCTACCACACCGGTGGCGGGGGAGTCGCCGATCGCGCAACCACCGATGAAATGGCCGGTGATCGGGATATTCGCCAGCTCGGTCCAGGAGCCCTGCGGAATACCGTTGATCTTCTCGGCGACCCGCCGGGTGACCTCGTTACCTTCCGGAATCCACGTCGGAGGCGCCTGTCCGGCACCGGGTTTGGTGGTCATCCGCAGACCGAACAGACCGCGCTTGTTATAGGTGATGATCGAGTTGTCGACATTCTGCATGACCAGCAGCCCGATCATCCGCTCGGACCAGTGCGCCGGATTGTGCATGCGCAACAGATCCCGCCGATACCGCACCAGCTGCCGCAGACCCAGCACCCAGCGTCGCTTCCCCTCCTGCCCGTCGACCAGCACCGTCGTCAGCAGACCCATGAAATTGCTGCCCTTGCCGTAACGCACCGGCTCCACATGGGTGTAGGAGTTCGGATGGATCGAGGAGGTGATGGCGACCCCCTTGGTGAAGTCCGAACTCTTGTCGCGCGACCGCGCCGCCAACACCGCCTCGGAATTCGTGCGCGCCAGATACCCCAGGCGCGGCGAAATATTCGGCAGCACACCGCGATCCCGCAGATCGTGCAGCAACTGCTGGGTGCCGAGAGCGGCCGCGGAGAACACCACCTGGTCGGCGGTGAAGGTCTGCTTCGCCTTGCGAACCCAGCGTCCGGTGCGCACGGTATCGACCGCGTACCCACCATCGGCCAGCGGTCGCACCGACACCGCCGTCGTCAACGGATGCACGGTCGCACCCGCCCGCTCCGCCAAATACAGATAGTTCTTCACCAGGGTGTTCTTCGCACCGTGGCGACACCCGGTCATGCACTCGCCGCAATGCGTACACGAGCGCCGCTCGGGCCCGACACCACCGAAGAACGGGTCCGCGACCGCGGCGCCGGGCCGAGTCTCCGCATCGGCGAACAACACTCCGACCGGCGTCCGACGATACGTATCGCCGATACCCATCTCCTCGGCGACCTCCCGCAACACCCGATCCGACGGCGTGGTCGCCGGATTGGTCGTCACCCCCAGCATGCGCTTGGCCTGGTCGTAATGCGGTGCCAGCTCGGACTTCCAATCGGTGATATGCGCCCACTGCTTATCGCCGTAGAAGGTATCCGGTGCCTCGTACAGCGTATTCGCATACACCAGCGACCCACCACCGACACCGGAGCCGCTCATGATGAAGGTGTCGTTCAGCAGCGTCATCCGCTGAATACCGAAGCAGCCCAACTTCGGCGCCCACAGATACTCGCGCAGATGCCAGGAGTTCTCGGCGAATTCGTCATCAGCGAAGCGCCGCCCGGTCTCCAGGACACCGACCCGATATCCCTTCTCGGTCAACCGCAACGCGCTGACACTGCCACCGAAACCCGAACCGATCACCAGCACGTCATAGTGCGTCATGCCTTACCTTCCGCGCGAACCAGCTCGTAGTCGCGGACATCGAAATGCGTCCGCTTGTCGTATTCGCTCATCCGGCCAGGCCAGTTCGTCGTCACCCGACCGCTGGTCTCCCGGTACCAACTGGTGCATTTGGTCCACACCGTATGTTCGAGCCGGCCCTGGATCTCCTCGTCGAACCGCGCCTCCACCTCCGGCTTCACCGACAGATAACCACCGGTCCCGCGCAAATGCTCGACCGCTTGACGCAGATAACGCGCCTGCCGCTCATGCATGTAGATGATCGAGCCCGCGCCGAGGTTGGTATTCGGCCCATACATGATGAACATATTCGGGAAATGCGGCACGGTCAGGCCCTGATACGCCCGCGCGCCGCCCGACCACACCTCGCGCAGCTCCTTGCCGCCGATACCGCGAATCGTCATGGGCGCCAGGAACTCTGTCGCCTTGAATCCGGTGCAGTACACGATCACATCGACCTCGTAGCGCCTACCGTCCTCGGTGCGCACACCAGTCGGTGTGATCTCGGCGATCGGCGAGGTCTCCACGTGCACATTCGGCTGCGACACCGCCGGGTAGTAATTGCTCGCCATCAGCCCGCGCTTACAGCCCGCCGCGTAATCCGGGGTCATCTTCGCCAGCAGTTCGGGATCGGAGATCTGCGTGGCCCGATGCCGGTCCGCCCACCCGGAGATCACATCGGCGATGCGGCCGTTGCCTTCCAGGCCGGAAGTCACCAACTCGTAGAACGAGTACCAGCCGAACCGCTCCGCGCGCTGGATCAGCGGAAACCTCGCCGCGATCGACAGCTTGTCCAGCGCATTGAGTTTCGGTGGTGCGTAATAGCTTTCGATCTTCGGAATGATCCACGGCGCCGACCGCTGAAAGACCGTCAACTGTTCGACCTTCGGCTGAATCGCCGGAATGATCTGAATCGCGCTGGCACCGGTGCCGATGATCGCGACCCGCTTACCGGACAGCTCGACATCGTGATCCCACCGCGCCGAATGGAACGCGTCCCCGGTGAACGAATCCATGCCCGGAATATTCGGCCACACCGGACGCGACAGCTGACCCACCGCCGGCACGAAGACATCCGCCTCGAGCACCGCACCCGCGCTCGTGCGCACCTGCCAGACGCCACGGTCGGCATCGAAATCCGCCGAGTCGACCTCGACCCCGAATCGCATGTGCCTGCCGAGGTCGTAGCGGCGCGCGACATCGTGCATATAGGCGAGGATGTCGGGCTGTTCGGCGAATCGCTTCGGCCAGTGCGCATTCGGCGCGAAGGAGAACGAGTACAGATCCGACGGCGCGTCGCAGGCGGCACCGGGATAGGTATTGTCCCGCCAGACCCCGCCGAGCCCGTCGGCCTTATCGATGATGGTGAAGGCGTCGTGGCCGCGGCGCTTCAGCTCGAGCGCGGCCGCGAGGCCGCCGAATCCGGCGCCGACGATGAGCACGGACGGAGTGCTGGTCATGTCGATAACTGTAGGAACGGCGACACGGTTGCCGAGAGAGCGCCGCGGCCAGGAAATCAACATTTTCGGCCATCAGGCGAGGTCCAGATTCCGTGATCTTTTTCGCAGCCATGTCGATCTGTCGTAGTCGTCGTTCGACCTCCGCGTGAGAGGGTCGGACAGGACCCGCGACAAGGAGGACGACCGTGAAGTACATGCTGATCTGGCGCGCCAGCGACGAGGGAAATGCGGCCATGGCCGGGACCGACTTCGAGAAGCTGCTCGAATCCGTCGGGCGATTCAACGAAGAAATGATCCGCGCCGGGGTGCTGCTCGCTGCCGAGGGACTGGCCGAGGCTGAGCAGGGCGTGGTGGTGGACTTCGCGTCCGACCCGCCGCTGATCACCGATGGACCCTACGGCGAGACCAAAGAGCTGTTCGGCGGTTTCTATATCCTGAACGTCACCTCCAAGGAAGAGGCCATCGAATGGGCCAAGCGGGCACCGTCCTTCGGCCCCGGATTCAAGACAGAGATCCGGCGCGTCACCACCATCGACGAATTCCCACAGGACAACGAGTGGATCCAGAAGGAACGCGCCTGGCGCGAGGCCACCGGGCAGCTGTGAGCCGCTGAAACATGGTCGACTCCACCGGCCGTGATGCGGTGGCCGCGGTGTGGCGAATCGAATCCGCGCGCATCATCGGTGCGCTGGCCCGCTACACCGGCGATTTCGCGCTGGCCGAGGACCTGGCCCAGGAGGCATTGGCCGAAGCGCTGGTGACCTGGCCACGCGACGGCGTGCCGGACAATCGCGCCGGTTGGCTGCTCACCGTCGGCCGGCGGCGGGCCATCGACACCTTCCGCCGCCGGGCCACCCGCGACGACCGGTATCGCGCCCTCGCCCACGAATTGGGCGAGGGCGGGACGGCCACCGGCGCGCCACCCTCGGAACTGCCCGGCGCGGAGCCACTCTGGGATCCGGATCAGATCGACGACGACGTGCTCGCGCTCATGTTCGTCTCCTGCCACCCGGTGTTGTCCCGTGCGGCACAGGTCGCCCTGACGCTGCGGGTGGTCGGCGGCTTGACCAGCGACGAGATCGCCAAGGCATTCCTGGTGCCCACGGCGACCGTGCAGGCGCGGATCACCCGCGCCAAGAAAACCCTTGCGGCGGCGAAGGTCCCGTTCGCACTACCCCCTGCCGAGGAGCGCGGAGCACGACTCGGCGCGGTGCTGAACGTCATCTACGTGATCTTCACCGAAGGCTCCTCGGCCACTTCCGGAGCGAATCTGATCCGTCTGGACCTCGCCGCCGAGGCACAGCGGCTCGCTCGGGTGCTGGCGCGGCTGATACCGGGTGAACCCGAGATATACGGCCTGCTGGCACTCCTGGAATTGACCGCAGCGCGGTTTCCTGCCCGCACCGACGCGAGCGGGCAGCCGGTGCTATTGGCAGATCAGAATCGAATGCGCTGGGACCGAGCCGCCATTCGCCGTGGACGGGCCGCGCTCGAACATGCGGCAGGAGTTGGGCGCGGGCTCGGCGCATACGGTTTGCAGGCGGCGATCGCCGAATGCCACGCCGTCGCCGAATCCGTCGACACCACCGACTGGGACCGGATCGTGCTGCTCTACGAAGCACTCGGCCGGCTGTCCCCATCACCGATCGTCGACCTCAACCGCGCGGTCGCGGTCTCCATGGTCCAGGGCCCGGCAGCCGCGCTCGAGGTTGTCGACGAACTCAAAACATCTGCGGCACTGCCGAATTCCCATCTCCTGTCGAGTGTCCGCGGCGAACTGCTCGCGAGAATGGGACGCACGAACGAAGCCCGTACCGAATTCGAACTCGCTATCGGGTTGTGCGGCAACGACCGGGAGCGCAACCTGCTCAACGGCAAACTCGCCGACCTGGATAGATTTCGGGAAGCCTAGGCCGTATCGGCCTGTGGCACGCCGCGGCGGCTCGACCGGCCACGGTCAAGGCGTCACCGGAACAACGTCGGGTTCGGCCTGTCGATCCGCATGGAATCCCGGCAGATATCGATTCGCGACAGGAATCATCACCTGAATCAACGGACCGATTCCGAACGCGTACACCACCGTGCCGACACCAACGCTGCCGCCCAAGAGCCAGCCGGTTGTCAATACCGACAGTTCGATCCCGGTCCGGACCAACCGCACCGACCATCCCGTCCGGCGAACCAGTCCAGTCATCAGTCCATCCCGCGGGCCCGGACCCATGCCCGCGCCGATATACAGCACCGTGGCCAGCGCATTCAAAACCACCGCGGCACCCATCGCGCCGACCCGCACCGCCAGCACATCCCAGTCCGGCAACAGCCACAACCCGACATCGACCGAGACACCGATCACCACGACATTGCTCACCGTGCCGAGACCTGGCCACTGCCGCAACGGAATCCACGCCAACAGCACCGCGACTCCGGTCAGCGCCGTCACCGCGCCGAAACTGATCGGCACATGCGCGGCCACCCCTTGATGAAACACATCCCACGGATCCAACCCGAGCCCGGCCCGAATCATCACCGCCATCGAAAACCCGTACAACCACAACCCGATATAAAGCGCCACCAGCCGCCGAACCAACATCACCCCAGCCTGCCGTCAACTGGACCCCCAAAACAGATCCAATCGTCAATCACTGGCCTCATAACCAGAAACCAATCCGATTCGCCCGACCCCTCGACAACCCCTCAAACCGTCACTGTGACGATTCGAGGGATTACCGACCCCGACACGAGAGGGGACCCCGAACGGTGCGAACCCGAAGCTCGGAGCTCATCCGGCATTTATCCATCAAAATACGGGATCTATCGGAATATTTACATCAATCGAAATGCGCCGAGGGGATGGCGCGCAACCGCCGCACACGGTCCCGCACACAAACGCCGGGGAGCCCGGCCAGCCACTCGGCGGCCAAAGTCCCGAAACCCATACCCGCCAACGTCATACAACAACAGCCGCGGACTTCCAGCGCCTCCGTATGTAACGCCGATAATCGACATTATGTTAAGTCAGCCTGGTGGTGATGGTCGCCCACAGTTCATCCGCCGCTCCCCTCCGACTAACCACGAGCTCGGGCCGGCAACGAATTGTGGACTCATCGGGGTGTGACAGGTCCGGTGCGCATCGTCGGTTGTGGAATCGTCTCGAGGTTTCGCAAAACCTTCCCGTGGAGACTTGAATGAGTCATACTCTTGAATGTGTCCACGAAATCGGAATTCGAGCGCATGCTGCGCGGGGTGTCGCTGCGCGTTACGGCGCCGCGGGTTGCCGTGCTGACTGCCGTGCACGAGCATCCGCACTCCGATACGGACTCGATCCTCGGTCATGTGCGCGAGACGCTCGGTGCGGTATCCCATCAGGCGGTATACGACGTGTTGCGCGCACTGACGGCCGCCGGTCTGCTGCGGCGCATCCAGCCGATGGGATCGGTGGCGCGCTACGAGACGCGGGTCGGCGATAACCACCACCACGTCGTGTGCCGGTCATGCGGCGTCATCGCCGATGTCGACTGCGCCGTCGGCGAGGCGCCCTGCCTGACCGCATCACACGACAACGGTTTCGTACTCGATGAGGCCGAGGTCATCTATTGGGGTCTGTGCCCCGATTGCTCGGCAGCACAAATGTCCGGATCACACCCGTGATCACAGCCCGATTCACTCACTCCCCCGAAAGGAATTGCCGTGCCTGAGGAACATCCGCCCATCGGAGAGGCCAATACGGAACCCGCCGCCGGTGGTTGCCCCGTGACGTCCGCTCGCCTCAAGTCCCCCGCCGAGGGCGGAAGCAACCGTGACTGGTGGCCGAACCAGCTCAATCTCAAGATCCTGCAGAAGAATCCGACCGTAGCCAACCCCATGGACGCGGACTTCGACTACGCCGCGGAATTCAAAACCCTCGATCTGGCTGCCGTGAAGGCCGACATCGTCGAGGTCATGACCACCTCGCAAGAATGGTGGCCCGCCGACTTCGGTCACTACGGACCGTTCTTCATCCGGATGGCCTGGCATGCCGCGGGCACCTACCGGATCAGCGACGGCCGCGGCGGAGCCGGCGCCGGTATGCAGCGCTTCGCCCCGCTCAACAGCTGGCCCGACAACGGCAACCTCGACAAGGCCCGACGCCTGCTGTGGCCGGTCAAGAAGAAGTACGGCAAGAAGCTCTCCTGGGCCGACCTCATGGTCTATGCGGGCAATGTCGCGCTCGAGGATATGGGCTTCCCGACCTTCGGTTTCGGCGGTGGCCGCGTCGACCAGTGGGAGCCCGAGGAGGACGTGTACTGGGGTCCGGAGCAGACCTGGCTCGGCGACGAACGCTACACCGGCACCCGCGATCTCGAAAACCCCTTGGCCGCAGTCCAAATGGGTCTGATCTACGTCAACCCCGAAGGCCCCAACGGCAATCCGGATCCGCTCGCCGCGGCCGTCGACATCCGTGAGACGTTCCGCCGCATGGCCATGAACGATATCGAGACGGCGGCGCTGATCGTCGGCGGCCACACCTTCGGCAAGACCCACGGCGCCGGCGACGCCGAGCTCGTGGGTCCCGAGCCCGAGGCCGCCCCGCTCGAGGAGCAGGGCCTCGGCTGGAAGAGCGCCTTCGGCACCGGTGTCGGCAAGGACGCGATCACCAGTGGCCTGGAGGGCACCTGGACGCCCACCCCGACCAAGTGGGACAACAGCTTCCTCGAAACCCTGTACGGCTACGAGTGGGAGCTGACCAAGAGCCCCGCCGGTGCGAACCAGTGGATCCCCAAGGACGGCGCGGGTGCAGGGACCGTAGTCGATGCGCACGACCCATCGAAGACCCACACCCCGGTCATGCTGACAACGGACCTCTCGCTCCGGATCGACCCGATCTACGAGCAGATCACCCGTCGCTGGCTCGAGCACCCCGAGGAGCTCACCGCGGAGTTCGCCAAGGCCTGGTACAAGCTGACCCACCGCGATATGGGACCGAAGGTCCTTTACCTCGGGCCGGAGGTACCGCAGGAGACGCTGCTGTGGCAGGATCCCGTCCCCGCCGCTGACTACGATCTCATCGGAGCAGCCGATATCGCCACACTGAAGAGCCAGATCCTGGCCTCGGATCTGACTGTGGCACAGCTCGTTTCGACCACCTGGGCGGCCGCGGCATCGTTCCGCGGCAGCGACAAGCGCGGTGGCGCCAACGGCGGACGGATCCGCCTGCAGCCGCAGGCCGGCTGGGAGGTCAACGAGCCAGACGAACTCGCCCAAGTGGTACGCGTCCTGGAGGGCATCCAGGAGTCCTTCAATTCCGCCCAGACCGGGAACACCCGGGTGTCCTTCGCCGACCTCGTCGTACTCGGCGGCGCGGCGGCCGTCGAACAGGCTGCCAAGAACGCCGGCTACGACGTCGAGGTGCCGTTCACCCCGGGACGCACGGACGCCACCCAGGAGCAGACCGATGCGGAATCCTTCTCCGCGCTCGAACCCAGCGCGGACGGTTTCCGCAACTACCTCGGAAAGGGTAACCGTATTCCGGCCGAGTACCTGCTGATCGACCGGGCGAATCTCCTGACCCTCAGCGCTCCCGAGCTCACCGTGCTCATCGGTGGTCTGCGCGTGCTCGGCGCGAACCACAAGCAGTCGCCGCTGGGTGTATTCACCGAGAACCCGGGATCGTTGACCAACGACTTCTTCGTGAACCTGCTCGATTTGGGCACGAAGTGGGAGCCGTCGGCCGCCGATGACGGAACCTACGAGGGCAAGGACCGCGCCACCGGTGCGGTCACATGGACCGGCAGCCGCACCGACCTGGTTTTCGGGTCGAACTCGCAGCTGCGCGCGCTCGCGGAGGTCTACGCGACCGACGACGCGAAGGAGAAGTTCGTCAACGACTTCATCGCCGCGTGGGTCAAGGTGTCGAACCTGGACCGGTTCGACCTGGTCTGATCTGATCGAGATGCGCCGCGCCCCGCGAACTGCCACAGTTCGCGGGGCGCGGTGCATTCACGCCAGAAAGGTGACTTCCTCGGTCTCCGCGACCGCGGCCGTGCGTCCCGGCGCGGTCTGATAGCGCCAGTACAGGTTCGTATGCGCGATGACCTGCGCCGGCGCCGGGGCACCCCACCGGCTCTTGTCGAAGGTCGTATGCCCATCGCTGACGAGTGTCACGTCGTATCCCCGTACGAAGGCACCGTGAATCGTGGACCGGATGCAGGCATCGGTCTCCGCGCCGGTCACCACCAGCCGTCCGACACCGGCCTCCGCCAGCACCTGCGCCAGCTTGGTATCCTCGAACGAGTCGCCGAACCTCTTGTGCACCAACGGCTCCGAGTCTCTGCGCACCAGCTCCGGGACGTACTCCCACAGCGCACTGCCCGGCACCAGTTCCGCATCGGAGTGCTGGATCCAGACGACCCGAGCACCCTGCTCGCGCGCTCGATCGACGAGTGTGGCGATATTCGCGACGACCGCATCCCGCTCATATGCCTCGCCCACGACACCGTTCTGCACGTCGATCACCAGCAACGCCGTGTTCGGCCGATCTGACAGCGTGCTCATGACGATCTTCTCCTGTTGTCGAAAGGCGCCGGGCCCGCGATTACTCAACTACGAATCGACCTTACGCGGCCAGCCGACGCCCACCGGTAGCGAAGATCAGCAACGGACGACGATAATCGAATATTCTCGGTGCTGCCCGGGATACCAACCTTCATCAAGTGAGCCGACGATGAATACCCAGCTCGGCGCGGTACCACCGGAGCACGGTGGGGATCGCGCGATGGCCGCTCGAGCCGTATTGGCCAGGGCGGTCGCCGATTTCGCGGGTGAATGGGAAGCCGCGGGCGAACCACCCGAGCTGACCCCGCATCTGCCCACCGAGGCCGCACTGCGGCGGTCGGCGCTGATCGAGTTGATCAAGGTGGATCTGCACCATCGGTCGATTCGTAAGAAGGCAGAAAAGCGCCTCGACGAATACCTGGCCGAATTTCCCGAACTCGACACTGCCCCACTGCCGCCCGACCTGATCTACGAGGAGATCACCGCACGTCGCCAGTTCGATCAGGATCTGGATCTCACCGAATACGAGCATCGGTATTCCCAGCAGATGGCGCGGATCGCCGACCGTCTCGATGGCGATCACTTCCGGACCACAGTCCTGACCGACCCGGCCGCACTCGCGAGGCTCGACTCCATCAATCCCGGTGCAACCGTTGACGATTTCGATATGCTGATCCTGCTCGGCCAGGGCGCGTTCGGCCGAGTCTTCCTGGCGCGGCAACGCTCGATGCAGCGGCTCGTCGCGGTCAAGATCTCCCATGATCGCGGCAGCGAGGGACAGACGCTGGCCCAGCTCGATCATGAGAACATCGTGCGCATCTTCGATCAACGCCAGATCGCCGATCAGCACTTGAAATTGATGTACATGCAGTACGTTCCGGGCGGCACCCTGCTCGGCGTGCTGCGGCTCCTGCGCCGCACCGGCGTCCAAGGCAAGACCGGTCGACTACTGCTCGACGCCGTCGACGAAGCGGCCGCCAGCGGCGGAGTGCTGGAACCACAACCATCCCCGACCCGTACCGAGGTCGCACGGCTCAGCTGGCCGGAAACCGTTGCGTGGCTGGGCAGTCGACTCGCCTCCGCATTGGACTACGCCAACCACGCCGGTGTACTGCATCGCGATATCAAACCCGCGAATGTACTGCTGACCGTCGACGGGCAACCCAAACTCGCCGACTTCAATATCAGCTTCAGCCGCCACATCCCGGGCGCCAGCCCAGCCGCCTACTTCGGTGGCTCACTGGCCTACATGTCCCCCGAACAGCTCGAGGCCTGCCATCCGACCATGGCGACCACCGCCGCCGACCTCGATACCCGCAGCGACCTCTATGCACTCGCGGTGGTGCTGTGGGAATTGCTCACCGGCAGACTGCCCTTCGACGACGAACGCAGTGCGGGCGAATCGGATACCTCATTGGAGCGGATGATCGAACTGCGTCGCCAGCCGGTCGCCGAGCGCTTCGCCGCCGATATCCCGCCGGACTGCCCACCGGTGCTCGAGCACGCGCTGCTCGCCTGTCTGTCCCCCGATCCCGCCGATCGCTTCGCCACCGGCGCCGAACTCGCCACTCAACTGGATCTCACCCTCGACCGCACCGCCCGCGATCTCGTCGACCCGCCTGCACGCAGCATCCGCGCCAAACTACGCATGCGGCCGATGCCAGTGGTCACGCTGTCCAGCATGCTCGGGCAACTCCTCGGCGCGCTCTATCTCGCCGCGCACAACACGCGTTTGCTGGATGCGCAACTCACCGGCGAAGCGAGTGTCCAACTGCAGCGCCTTGCGAACGTGGTCGGTGCGATCGGCTACCCGGTCGGCATTGTCGCGCTGCTGTATTGGTGCCGTCTGGTGTTCCTGGTTCCCGACGGACTGCGGCGCGGTAAGCACTACGACGAGCAGACCCTGGCGCGGGCGCGCGCCGATACACTCGCCTGTGGCGACCGCATCGCCGTGGTCGGATTCGCCGGGTGGGCATTGTCCCTGGTGATCTTCCTGGTACAGCTGCATTACACCGCTGACCTGTCCACCGGATTCACCATCAACCTCATCGCATCACATCTGGTCGCGGCCGCTGTCGCGGTGGTGTACGCGTACTTTCCGATCACCTTCTTCGTGCTGCGCTGGTACTACCCGGGTTTGCTCGGTATCGGGCAGACCTCCCCCGACGACACCCACCGATTGCGGCGGCTCGCCCGCCGCAGCCGCATCTATCTCGGCATCGCGGCATCGGTGCCGCTCATCGGTGTGGTGGGTGGACTAGTCTATCTCGATGCGGCACAGCAGCAGACGGTAATCGGCCCCATCGTGATCCTGTGCGTGGTCGGTCTTTTCGCATTCGTCGGTGCATTGCGCGTGTTCTACGCATTGGAATCCGATCTGCATGCCCTCGACCGCATTGTAAATCCGCGTTCCCGGCCCTCCGCATAGCTATTTCAAAGGTTTCCCCAAGGACCTCCGTAGATTTCGTGACTACTCTCGAAGCTGTTGGCATGCCACTGGCTTCGGGGGCACCATGAAAGAGCAGCGGACACAGGTCTACGGATCGGTCGTGGAGTTCGTCGAGAACTACCTCGCCCAGGTCTATCGGCGCAAAGTCGCCGATAACGGCCTGGCCTGGTGCCCGGAATGGTGGCGGCACACCGAGGCCGTGGCGCGGCTGGAGGCGCTCTGGCAATCCTGGGAACTCTATCGTCGCAACGGCGAATTAGGCCTGTCGCTATGGTTTCTCGACCACGCCGACAGTCATATGGACGTGCTGTTCGATCCCAACGGCCCGTTCGCCGGCTGCTCCATGCACAACGGGCACACCGACCGCATCTGGCCGCTCTCGGTCAATTCCCCTCCCCCCGACGCATTTTCACCGGCTGGTTAGTCGCGTTTGTTTGAAATGGGTTGTGGTCAACTAACCTTCATGCGGTGCTAGGACATTCACATGCGACCAGTGGCGCTTTCGCCTGGTCGGTGGCAGCGGCCACGCTGCCCATCTCGGCGTTGGTCTATCCGGTATTGCCGACTGGCGACGCGCATCTCGGTGCCGTCGAGGTATTGCTCGGCACCTTTCTCACAGCAGGGGCCGCACTTTTGCCCGACGCGGACCATCCGAACGGCACAATCGCGCATGTGCTCGGTCCGATCTCCTACCACCTGTGCCGTTTGATCTCCTGGATCTCCGGTGGACATCGGCACGCCACGCACTCCTTCGCCTTCGTGATCGCCGTCGCCTGCGGGACGTGGGCCGGTGAGCACTGGCTCGGCAGGTACTTCACGCTCGGATTGGTGTTCTTCCTGCTGGCACTGGCGGTGCGGGCGTTGCATCTGTGCCCCTCGGGCGAGGGCATCGAGGCATATGGCACGGTCATAATCCTCGCGGCGGCAGGGACATTCGCGATGGATCACTGGATCACCGACAGACCGGCCTGGTTGCCGTTCTCCGTCGGACTCGGGGCGCTCGCCCACCTCGCCGGTGATTGCCTCACCGATAAGGGGTGCCGACTGTTCTGGCCATTCCCGCTGCGTACCTGCGTGCCGGTGATCGAACGAACCGGGAACAAGGTCGAAACCTGGATCCTGTCACCGCTTTTCACGGTGGCCACGCTTGCCGTGCTCTGGCACGTCTTCACCGTCAATCCCTAGGTCTCGCCCGCTGCGGCCAATGACAGCCGCAGCGGCCGGGGCTCCCGGGGTCTTTGCGGGTTTTCGGTTGTCGAGGATCTGGTGAGTTTCTAGGCGGTTGGCTTCAGATGGTTTAATACGCATATCTACATAATGCGATTATTAACCAACTGAGTCGAGCCTTGCTGTACCTCAGCGGACGCATTCCCCGTGAACTATTGCGAGTCCCCTCGCGACATCGCCCGGCGAGCCCGTTGCAGGTCGAACCGCTCCCCTCCCCGGCGGATCCCGGACCGAATGATTCCGGTCCGGGATCCGGCTGTCGATCAGCTCGCCACGCTCTCGAACGCGCCGGGCACATAGGAGCCACCCTTTGTCCGGGTGATCACCAGGAGCCGGTTGGCGGCGTTGATCATCGCGACCAGGTAGACCAGCGCGGCGATCTGGTCGTCGTCGTAGTGCTTGCGCACCAGAGCCCAGGTCTCGTCGGACACGCCAAGATTCGCGTCGGCGAGGCGAGTGCCCTCCTCCGCGAACGCCAGCGCGGCCTGCTCGGAGTCACTGAACACGGTGGATTCGCGCCAGGCGGCGACCAGATTGATCCGCACCGCAGGTTCACCGGCCGCCGCCAACTCCTTCGTATGAGCGTCGACGCAATAACCGCAGCCGTTGATCTGACTGGCACGCAGCTCCACCAGCTCCACCGTGGACTTCGGCAGCGACGATTGCATGATCGCCATGCTCGTATTGGCGAACCGCTTCCCGATCTTGGCGCCGAGTTCGTTCTCGTTCAGATTGAAACGGGGTTCCATGACTTCGATCCTCACTAGTCGTGCTGAATTGAACGATCATGAGACGGCGATGGTCCGATCCGCGTAACAGCGCGCTCATGTGACGCACACCACCACCGCTTCGCTGTTACAAAACGACAGGACCGGACGTCTGATGAGTGACATCGTCGAGAGTGAACAGGAGCCACCGATGCCCGGCAGGTCGCAGACCACGCCCGCAAACCGCGGCGAGAGCAGCAGCCGCGATGAATGTCCGGACTCCGCTACAAAAGCATTCGTCGCGCACCGCAACCTGCTCTTCACCGTCGCCTACGAGATGCTCGGCTCCGCCGCCGACGCCGAAGACGTCCTCCAGGAAACCTGGCTGCGATGGGCACGCGTCGACCTCGACACCGTGGCAGACCAGCGGGCCTACCTCGTCCGCATCACCACCCGCCAATCACTCGACCGGCTTCGTACCCTCGGACGCCGCAAAGAGTCCTATGTCGGCCCGTGGCTCCCCGAACCACTACTCACCACGCCCGACGTCGCCGAGGACATCGAGCTGGCCGACAGCGTCTCGATGGCAATGCTGCTGGTCCTGGAAACCCTCCTCCCCATCGAGCGGGCGGTGTTCGTACTGCGCGAGGTATTCGATCTGGAATATGACGAGATCGCCGAGGCAGTCGACAAGAGCCCGGCCGCGGTCCGGCAGCTCGCGTACCGCGCACGGTCACATGTCACCGCGCGCCGGCCACGCGGGGTGGTTTCCGCGGACGAAACCCGAAACGCGCTCGCGGCGTTCCAACAAGCGGTTGAAACCGGCGAACTGCAAAACCTCCTCGACATACTCGCCCCGGACGTCGTCTTCCTCGGCGACGGTGGCGGCGTCGTACAGGCGGCGCTGGTGCCCATCATCGGCGCCGATGCCGTGGCCGACTTGCTCTCCGCCGCGCTCGGTAACCTCACCGCGAGGTCGACACAACCAGCCCTCGTCAACGGCTACCCGGCGCTGATCCTGCGACTCCACGGCGAGATCGACGCCGTCGTGGCGGCGCACATGGACGACGGCCTCATCACCGCGATCTACTCCGTGCGCAATCCCGAGAAGCTGTCGCGTTTGCAGCACGAGACCGCACTGCATCGTTGAAACACCTCCTGCCAACAACATTCGAGGCAATCGACCGCCGGTGTGGGCCGGGGTGCCGTTCCGAACTGAGCACGCACTTCCGCAACCAGTCCCGCCACTCCCCTCTGTCTATGCGGCGTTCGGCGAAGCCGGACGCGTTTGTTCGATTGTGCGCAAAACATGAGTAGATGCGCATATCTACGTAATCTCATGTATATGCCGACTCGGGTTCCGAGATGTGATTATCCGCACCGGGATAAGGTGAGCCATGGTCGCCGGATCGAGAATGCAGCCGCAACGCTGGACGCCACCACCTACCCCACCCCGGGCTCACGAAACGCGCAGTGCCACACCACTTCCCCGGATCGCACGATTGGAACTGCCCGGTGCGGCGCCCGAGGATGTGGTGCGCACCGCCGAAGGGCAGATCATCGCCGGCGTCGATGACGGTTCGATCTACAGCGTCGATCCCGCGGACGGTGCGGTGCGCCTGCTGGCCAATACCGGCGGCCGGCCGCTCGGTATGCACGCCGACGCCGATAGGTCGGTTCTGGTCTGCGATTTCCATCGCGGCCTGCTGCGACTGGATACCGCTGGCGGCATAGAGGTGCTTGTGGACGAGGTCGACGGGGAACCACTCCCCTTCGCCAGCAATGTGGTTCGCACCGAGGACGGCACGATCTATTTCTCCTCGTCGTCGCGCCGCTATCCGCTGGATCAGTGGATGGGTGATCTGCTGGAACATTCCGGCACCGGCCGCCTGTTCCGCCTCGATCCGTCCGGCGAGCTCGAAACCCTCATCGATGGACTGCAATTCGCCAACGGCGTGGTCCTCTCTCCCGACGGCTCCTGCGTGCTGGTAGCGGAGACCGGCGCCTACCGCGTGACCCGCTATTGGCTCACCGGACCGAAGGCGGGTACCCAGGACCGGCTGATCGAGAATCTGCCCGGTTTCCCGGACAATATGGCTCTCGGCAGCGACGGTCTGATATGGATCACGCTGCCGTCACCGCGAAATCCATTGTTGGACCGACTACTTCCCCTGCCCGGCCTGCTGCGCCGGATCGTCTGGGCGCTACCGCAATGGGTGCAGCCCAAACCACCGCGCACGGTCTGGGTGATGGCGGTCGACTTCGACGGCGAGATCGTGCACGACCTGCAGACCGAGGGCACCGACTATGCGATGGTCACCGGCGTCGTCGAATACGACGGCGCCCTCTATCTCGGCAGTCTCACCGAAACCGCAGTGGGCGTAAGCCACATACCGTCCTAGCCCATTCCATTCGGCCACCGCTCCGACACCCACGTGTCAGTGAACAGTTGTACACTGAGCGCATGGGTGAGCCCGAGTGGCAACGACAGGCGGAGATCCAGGCGCTCGCGCGGTTGGCGGGCGATGAACTGGGTGGTGCGATCGACGGTATCGCCGCGGTTCACCGAGCCGTCTCGGACCGGGTGTTCGCGGCGGTGCGACTCGGTGTCGGACCGGCCGCGCAGCCGGTGAAACTGGTGCACGATGCGATGACAGATGGGGTGTATCGGCTGGTGAGCGGCACCGCGATCGCCGCCGGCGCACTGGCAGAGCGCACCGTCGATGCACCCGGCGCTCCGGTACCGTCACGTACTGTCTCAGGATCAGGATTGCTCGCCGCGGTGCAGGGCTTGATCGGGGACAGTCTCGAGGACGATCGGCCGATTCTGGCCGGACCGATGACGTTTCGAATCGATGGCGAACCGATCGCGCCGGGTTGGGTCGGCGATGTGGTGTCGAATCCGCGCCCGCGCATCGTGGTTTTCCTGCACGGTCTGGTGGAGACCGAACACGCTTGGCGACTCGGCGGGCGTCCCAGCTATGCCGACCGGCTCGAGGCTGATCTCGACTGCACGACCCTGATGGTTCGATACAACAGTGGGCTGCACATCTCGCAGAACGCCCGTCTGCTGAACGACATGCTGCGGCGGCTGGTCGAGAACTGGCCGGTGCGGGTCGAGCAGATCACCCTCGTCGGACATTCCATGGGCGGGCTGATCGCGCGGGGTGCCTGCTACGACGCCGATCGGGCGGACCTGCCGTGGGTGCGCCGAGTGCGGCATATCGTCTGTCTCGGTTCACCGCATGCGGGCGCGCCGCTGGAGCAGCTCATCCATTACGCGGCCGCGGCGTTGGTGAAGATGCCCGAGACCCGGCCGTTCGGCCGGCTGCTGCGCCGTCGCAGCGCGGGCATTCGCGACCTGCGCCAGGGTTCGCTCGTCGATGAGGATTGGCACGGCCTGGATGCGGATGCCTTGCGTCGCAGAGTCATTCGGGAGGTGCCGCTGCTCGACTGTGCCGATCACTACTTCGTGACCGCCTCGGTCACCCGCAGCCCCCACCATCCGCTCGGCCGGATCATCGGCGATGGCTTGGTCCTGCCCGCCAGCGGCTCCGGTCGAAATCGGGCCCGCCGCATCGGCTTCGACGATGCCAACGGCTTGCATATCTCCGGCGCCAACCACTTCACCCTGCTCAACGACGACGCCGTTTACCGGGCGCTGCTCGATTGGCTCGCCGCTGAGGACCAGCAGGAGTCGGTGCGCTGCGGTTGACCGGTTTCGGGAACCGCAGCGCCCAGGTCAGAACAGTTGGTCGGAGTGGGTGTCGGCTTCCCCTCTGACGTCGGCGGCGAACTGGGCTTCTACTTCGGCGTCGGTGCCCGCGGTGTGGGCCGAGTAGAGCAGTAAGCAGCCGCGGATGCCGTCGAGGAGGTCTTCCAGCAGGTCGAGGGCCGGGCGGGTGGGGTCGAGGCGGCTGATTCGGAACTCGTCGAGGAGGGCGGCGCGCGAGGCGCTGTCGAGATCGAATTTGCGGGCCTGCTCTTCGATTTCGGCGACGCGGGCCACCACCCCCCAGGGTGCGGGCACGTGCCCCTCCGAGACGGACATGGCCTCGGCAATGAGGTCGACGACGATTTCGGTCGGGGTTTCGCCGCCGGTCAGACGCTCCAGCACCAGGGTCGGGGTTTCTACCTGCAGTGCCTCGATATCGTCGGCTTCGACAACCACATCGGCGGTCGGCACGCCGGCGAGTTCGCCCGCGATCTCGGCGGCGGCGTAGAGCCAATGCGCGGCCGCCACGGATGCGGAGGCGGGATCGAGTTCGGTGAACAGCTCTACGGTGCCGAGGGGGTCGGCGCGCAGCAGTTCGTCGGCGGCCTGCACCTGGGCTGGTGAGACATCCGGGCGGGACAGTTCGACGGCTTGGCGGGCGCGGCCGGACAGATCGCCGAGTTCGGCGGATTCGATGGCGGCCTGTTCGGTGCGGACCTCGGCGGCGATGGTGTCGCGCAGGGTGGCGTCGTCGATGGCATGCAGGGTGCGCCCGACGCGGTGCGCGGATTCGACCACGCCGCTGTAGGAAACGACGAGTCCGTGGTCGGTCGGCAGGTTCGGGGTGCGGATTCCGGCCTCGACCTCCTTGAAGTTGCGGCGCTCCTCCGCGCGCCGCCAGGCCTCGCTATTGGGGATGTCGGGATCGCCTGCGGCACTGGCCGGATGGGTATAGGTGCGCCATTGGAACCGGGACAGGGTGGTCAGATTCGACGCCAAACTCGTTGCTTGGTCATGGTTTATCGGCGGCAGCTCGGCCACCGTGGTAGCGAGATCGCCGCGTCCGGTCGCCCAGATGGCGACGAGGGCGTTGCGGTCGGCATCGAATGCGTATCTGGTCACGCACGCCAGTCTTGCCGATCCGCGGCCGTTGTGCGCGCGATCGATCGGTTCGATATCCGGTCGTCGGCGTTTCGAGTGTCCGATGTCGGCTGCTCCGCATCCCCGCCCTCGTCCGCGCCCCGGGCCGGATGCCGCGCTGAACGGCGGTGGATACCTGCGAGGATGGACGGTATGACTCTCGATCACGGTGATCCCGGCGATGCGCCTTCGATTCCACAGCCGACCGCGCCGGTGGTGAATTCCGCTCGCCCCTCGGCGGCCGAGGAGGCCAGAACCGTTGCGGCGGCGACGAGTATCGCGACCTTGGCGAGTTTGAGCGAGGACGGCGGCCCGTGGGCGTCTTTTGTCACCTACGGGCTGTTGGACGGTCAGCCGGTGCTGTGTGTATCGCGGATGGCCGAGCACGGGCGCAATCTGGCGGCGGATCCGCGGGCCAGCCTGTCGGTGGTGTCGCCCGAGGTGCCCGCGGATCCGCTGGCCGGTGCCCGGATCACGCTGGCCGGTGTGGTGGAGCGTCCGGTCGGGGATGAGGCCGCGGCGGCGCGCGAGGCGCATCTGGCTGCGGTGCCCGCGGCGAAGTATTACGTGGATTACAGCGACTTCTCGCTGTGGGTGTTGCGAGTGCGGCGAGTTCGATGGGTCGGTGGGTACGGGCGGATGGATTCCGCGACCGCCGAACAGTATCTAGTGGCCGCGCCGGATCCGGTTGTTCCGGTGGCGGGAGGGGCGATCTCGCATCTCAATGACGATCACGCGGACGCGCTGCTGTCGATGGCGCAGGTCTTGGGCGGGTATCCGGATGCGACCGAGGCGAGTTGCGAACGCGCCGACCGGTACGGGCTGGATTTGCGGGTCGTGACGCCGCGGGGTGTGGCGCGGACCCGGGTGGGTTATGTGGCGCCGATCGGTTCCGCGGCCGAGTTGCGCTCCGCGACAGTCGAATTGGCGCGACGCTCCCGTGAGGTGTGAAGGACGGGTCCGCCGCATCGACGCCTCCGTGCCTGGCTCGGAGCAGAGTTCACTGTGCGAGCGCGCGGCTGATGACCAGGCGCTGGATTTGGTTGGTGCCCTCGAAGATCTGGGTGATCTTGGCTTCGCGCATATAGCGTTCAACGCGGAAATCGCGGGTGTAACCGTAGCCGCCATAGACCTGTACGGCGTCGGTCGTGACCTTCATGGCGGCATCGGTGGCGATCAGCTTCGCCACGCTTGCCTGCCGAGAATAGGCCAGCCCGGCATCGCGCCGTCGCGCGGCATCGAGGTAGGTGGCGCGGGCGGAGTCGACGGCGGCGGCCATGTCCGCGAGCAGGAAACCCAGGCCCTGGTGGTCGATGATGGGCTTACCGAAGGTGGTGCGTTCCTTCGCGTATGTGACGGCGTCATCGAGCGCGGCCTGGGCCAGGCCGGTCGCGACGGCTGCGATACCGAGGCGACCGGAATCCAGTGCGCTCAAGGCGATTTGCAGTCCTTGCCCCTCGGTGCCGATCCGACGCTCCTGCGCGAGGAATGCGTCGTCGTAGTGGGCGGTCGTGGTCGGTACGGCATGCAGGCCCATCTTCGCTTCGGGTTTGCCGAAGGTGAGCCCGGCGGTGTCGCGCGGTACGAGGAAACAGGAAATGCCGCGCGATCCGTGGCCGGTGCGGGCGAAGAGGTTGTAGAAGTCGGCGATACCGCCGTGGGTGATCCATGCCTTGGTGCCGTTGATCCGATAGCCGCCGTCGGCCGGGGTCGCCTTGCATGCGACGGCGGCGGCGTCGGAACCGGCCTGTGGTTCGGACAGGCTGTAGGCGCCGATCAGGTTGCCGCCCAACATATCCGGTAGCCAGCGCTGCTTCTGTTCCGCGGTGCCGAATGCCAGCAGTGGATGGCAGGCCAGGCTGTGCACGCTCACCGCGACCGCCACCGCGGCCCATCGAGCGGCGATCTCCTCGAGCACCTGCAGATACACCTCGTACGGCTGCCCGCCGCCGCCCCATTCGACCGGGTACGGCAGGCTCAACAATCCGGCCGCACCCAACGTGGCGAAGACGCCTTCGGGATAGGTCTCGGCTCGCTCGTGCTCGTCGACGATCGGGGTGAGCACCTTGTCGGCGATCTCCCGGGTGAGCTGGATCAGATCACGGGCCTCATCGGTGGGCAGCAGGCGTTCGACGGCCACGAGACTCCTCGGCTATGGGTAGCAGTACTGAATTGCGACGTACAGTACTGTTACATCACAGAGTACTGCAAGCCTCACCGCAGTACTATCTGGTCACATGGACCAGCTCACCCGGGGTGGATTCGCCACCCGTCGACGCACCGAACTCTTCGACGCGCTGGTCGAGCTGTTCCTGACCGAGGGGTTCGCACATCTGACCCTCGATGAGATCGCTGCCCGCCTGCGCTGCTCCAAGTCGACGCTGTACACCCTCGCCGGAAGTAAGGAGCAGCTGGTCCGGGCGGCGACGGTGTATTTCTTCCGACGCGCCACCGACGACGTGGAGTCCCACATCACCGCTGTCACCGAGGCCCGCCAACGCATCACCGACTATCTCTCCGCCGTCGGAGCCGCCCTATCGGCCGCCTCACCCCAGTTCATGGCCGACCTGCACGCTTTCGCCCCCGCACGCGAGATCTATGAGCGCAACACTCGCATCGCGGCCCGCCGAGTCCGGGAACTGATCGACGCCGGTGTCACGACCGGCGAATTCCGGGATGTGCACGCGGCCTTCGCCGGTGACCTCGCGGCCACCATGATGGTCCGCATCCAGCAGGGCGGAGTCCGCGAACACACCGGTCTCGACGACGCGGCCGCGTATCGCGAACTGGCTGCCATCCTCACCGCCGGTATCAGCGCGTAACCATTCGCCCGCGCCGGTTCCCGAGTTCCGCCGCTATGTCCATCGCTGGTGGACCCCGAGGCAACTTCGGCAGCGTGCCGATATCCGATCAGTCGCGGCCGAGCACTCGCGCCAGTTGACCCTTGGTCATCTTCGAGCGACCCTCGATCTTGCGCCTTTTCGCCTCGTTGTACAGCTGATCGCGGGTTGGTCCCTTCGGCCGATTGGTTCCCGACCGCAGACCACCACGCCGCTGCGGCGACACGTCCCGCACCGAGGACCGACTGGCGGTCTCGGCTTCCCCGGACCGGGCACGGTTCTTGTTCACCGTGCGCGCCGCGATCTCCTCCGCCCGCCGGCTGGACGCACCCTGCTCTTTCGCCGATTCCTTGATGTGCTCGAACTGCCGCTCCCGCTTGTCCGACCATGCCCTCGGCATGTCCATCACCTCCTGCGACGCGAGTACCCCACCCCAGCCACCGAAACATGCGCAGCAGACCTGCTCGCGATCCGCGCCGACCACCGGCTGGTGCACACATGGCCCCAGGATCGGGTACGGCGCCGCGCGAAAGAGCACCTAGACAGCGCTCGACGACGCTGAACGCACAGCTGCCACCACACCACCGTCGACCAGTAAATCGATACCGTTGACGAACGCGGCCTCATCCGAAAGGAGGAAGGCGACAGCAGCGGCCACATCCTTCGACTCCCCCTTGCGTCCCAAAGGAGTACCCTGCACCAGACGTTCCATCGAAGGATGTTTTTCCGCCTCCTGCCTGCCCTGCGGTGTATCGATGATGCCGGGCGAGACCGAACAGATGCGCGCACCTACCCCACCGAGCCGCACCGCCTCTCGCTGGACGAAGCGGTGGACGCCCCGTTTGGCCCAGGAATAGGCAACCCCGGCGTTTTCGACCGCCGAGCCGAGCACGTCATGCAGGTGTTCGAGGAAGTTCTCATCCAGCGGGTCGTCCAGCACTGCCAGCGCGGCCGGATCGGGGGCGGCGGAATCGAATAACGGGGCCATCGAGGCGAAACACACCGTGGCGGTGCCAGCGGTCGCCAAGGGACGCAGGGCCCGCACCAGCAATGCGGTGCCCACGAGGTCGACGGTGAGGATCCGACGCCAATCGGCCATCGTCGGCGAGATGCCCGCGGCGTGCGCGACAGCGCGCAGTGTGCCGAGCTCGCCGACCCGGTCGGTGAGCCGCGCCAAACCGTCGACATCGGTGATGTCGAGGACCATCGATTCTGCTGTGGCCCTGTGCTTTTCGCCGGAAATGCGGGCGGCCTCGGCAGCCGCGGTCACGCCGTCGCGGTCGACGAGCAGCAGTACATCCACCACGTCGGCCAGCCGCTGCGCACATGCCAGGCCCATCCCGCGACCGGCACCGGTCGCTATTCCGACAGTCGTCATACATTCCTCCATGGGGATGCGATCCAGCAGCGCTGCAGACCTGGCGGCACGGTTCGGCGGGCAGGGTCGATCCGAAAGCCGTTGGGGCTGCTCGGAAACCGGTCCGGTTCATACCTGACCAGCGCGGAGTGCGCGGCCATGGTCACCTCCGAAATCCGCAGTGGCGATACCGCAAAGGAACTGGCCTTCGGTCGGCACGACATCGCCCCTGGCACGTTGGAGCCAGATTCAGAATTGCATTTTTCAACATGAGAACGATATTCTCACTAGACGAGAGGAGGCGCAATGGCGGCTGGCCTGGACGTCATACCGACCGGCGTGCGTCTAGGCACCAAATGCGTTGTGCCACGGGCGAATGATCGTCACTCAGCTTAAGGAGCACCGTCGGTGAACCTGGTCAGTCATCTCTTGCAACGCGCGATCGGACTGGATGCCCCGGCAACCCGGGACGTGCTCGTCCAGCGTGATCTCCGGGTCCCCATGCCCGACGGCGTCGAACTGCTGGCGGACCGGTGGGCGCCGCGGGTCGGGGGTGAATCGTTGCCGACAGCGTTGCTGCGGCTCCCCTACGGTCGAGCGGGTTTGATCGGAATCAGCATGGCACGACCGCTGGCCGAACGCGGGTTCCAGGTGCTGATGCAGAGCACCCGCGGCACATTCGGCTCGGGTGGGGTGTTCGATCCCCTCCGCCATGAGCGCGAGGACGGCCTGGCGACCCTGGACTGGGTGGTGCGGCAACCGTGGTTCGGCGACTCGATCGTGCTGGTCGGCGCCAGCTATCTCGGGTACGCGCAATGGGCAGTGGCCGATCGCCTGCCGCCCGAGGTCAAGGCGATGATCCCGCATGTGGCCGAGTCGGCACTGACGCTCGAATTCCTGCGCACGGACGGCTTGTCGCTGGAGACGCCGTTCGGGTGGGGAGTCATGGTCGCGGAGCAGGAACTTTCCTTCCCCATCCTGCGGAGGGTCGTCCAGGGCCGCAAAGCCCGGCGGGCGTTGACGACACTTCCGCTCGATCGCGCCGACGTTGCCGCGATCGGGCATCGCGACGACTACATCCAAGACATCCTCGTCCATACCAGCGACGCCCAACGCTGGGCCGGTGTCGACCACCGGCACCGAGTAGCTGAAGTAACGGTGCCGGTCAGCTCGATCGGCGGCTGGTACGACATCTTCCTGCCCGGCCAGCTCCGGGATTTCAAGATCCTGCAAGAGGCCGGACGCTCGGCCCGGCTGACGGTCGGGCCGTGGACACACATCGCGCGCGACAGCATGCCGATACGAGAGACCCTCGAGTTCGGGCTCGCCCACGCGCGCGGCGAGCAACTACCACAGCGCGGGCCGGTGCGGTTATACGTCATGGGGCAGGAAGCCTGGCGCGACTTCGACTGCTGGCCACCGCGCGATTATGTGCCCGAACGCTTCCACCTACATGCCGGCGGAGTGCTGTCGAACCAGGTTCCTGATGAGTCCGCGCCAGATACATACCGTTACGACCCGGCGGACCCGACGCCGGCAGCCGGTGGCGTCCGGATGGTCCGCGACAGTGGTCGAGTCGACAACACCGAGCTGGAGGCGCGACCGGACGTACTCATCTACACCACACCGCCGCTCGAGCAGGACGTGGAAGTCATCGGCGAGATCAGTGCCGAGATCTGGTTCCGCTCCAGCCTGCCCTACGCCGATGTCTTCGTCCGGCTCTGCGACGTCGACCCGCATGGCCGATCGCACAACGTCTGCGATGGACTGACAAGCCTGGCCGGCGCGGACGAGATCTGCGCCGCCAGCGTTACGCTGTGGCCGACCGCGCATCGTTTCAAAAGCACCCACCGCATCCGGGTCCAAGTGTCCAGCGGCGCCTTTCCACGATTCGCCCGCAACCCCGGCACCGGCGAACCGCACGCCACCGCGACCACCCTCCGCGCTGCCGACCAAGCCGTCCACCACGACCGGGCCCACCCCTCAGCGATCACGCTTCCGGTGCGCCGAACGCCATAGCCATAACGCTGCCTGCACTTCGCAGGAGCCCACGAAACCTCTGGTGGCACACGCTGCTTGGGCGGTCCCCTGATCCCGGGCGTTCACGAAACGGACTCGACGTCGACGTTGTCGAGGCAACCGCGCCACACGGTAAACAGCCGTTGAGCTGTACCGGTCGGTTGACAGCCGATTTCGTCGATGGCCCCGTCGCTACATCATTCGTAGTTGACGGCCATTCGATCAGGCGTGAACAGGCCCACGCCGTTTCCTGGCGGTGACTTCGACGGTGTCAGCGGCCGAGCAGGACGGGGAACGCCTCGAGATCGTTTTGGGTCAGCACAGGCAGGTTCCGGATGACCTCGTTCGGCGCGGCCAGGCGCAGACCGGGGAAGCGGGTGAACAAAGCGGGCAAAGCGATGCCACCCTCGAGGCGGGCCAGGGCAGCACCCGGGCAGACATGCGGGCCGTACCCGAAGGCCAGGTGGCGGTTGGCGGTGGGACGTGTGATGTCGAAGTCGTCTGCGCTGGGACCGTGTTGGGCACGGTCGCGGCCGATCGCCCGGTAAGACATCACAACACCGTCCCCTTTTTCGATCGTGACCCCGTCGAGGATGATGGGTTCGGTAGCGAAGCGCATCAACAGGTGCGTGACGGGACTGTCCCAACGCAGTGTTTCTTCCACCGCCGCGTCCCATTCGACATCCCCGCACCGGATGGCGGCCAGCTGGTCCGGGTTGGCCAGCAGCGCACGCACGCTGTTGAGGATGAGTCCGATGGTGGTTTCGTGGCCCGCGGCGACTAGCGCTTTGAGGTTGCCGACGACCTCTTCCTCGGTCAGCGGTGCACCGCCGTCGCTGGCCTGGATGAGCGCGGTGGTGAGATCGTCACCCGGGTGGGCGGTCTTGCGACGCACCATCTCGGTGAAGTAGGCATCCAGCTCGTCGATCACCTGCAGGCGTTCGTCCTGCGGGGTCAGCAGCGAGAAGAACGCCTTATACCAGGTGAGCAGCATCGGGTGGTCGGCCCGATCCACCCCCATCAGCTCACTGACGACACGCATCGGCAGCGGGTAGGCGAACACCGATTTCAGGTCCACCACCGCCCCGTCGCGGCCGGCGGCGGCGAGATCGTCGAGCAGCTCGGCGGTGAGGCGTTCGATCACCGGGCGCAGTGCGTCCAACCGCCGCTTGGTCAGTGCCTGGGTGGTTTTGATTCGCAGCCGCCGATGCTCGGGGCCGTCGACGGTGAACATGGACCGGCCTGCGTCGATCATGCCGATCAGTGGCCACTGCCTGGTGACGACACCGGTTTGCCACAGCGACCAGGCGTTGATGTCTTTCACCAGCCGCGAGTCGGTGAGCAGCTGCCGGGCCAGGGCGTGGCGGGTGATGGTCCAGGCAGGTACCCCGAGCAGCTCGATGCGGGTGATCGAGTCGCCAGCGACCAGGGTGGCGGTCTCCCCCGCTAGGTCGGCGACCATCGGGTCGATGACAAGGGGCTGGGCGTGTGGGCAGACCTGGGTCATGGGGTACCTCCGACGGCACGAACCGGGGTGAACCGAACCGGCAGCGCGATCATGCCGCGCAGAAACGGTGACGGGCGCCGTACCAGCGTTTCGATGGGGACAGCGAGGTCGATGTCGGGTAGCCGATCCAGCAGTACTTCGATGCTGGTGCGGGCGATGATCTCGGCGATCTGCTGCGCGGGGAACGGGCAGCGGTATTCGCCGTGGGAGAACGCGAAGTGCGCGCTGTTGCCGCTGTAGGCGGGTTCGACGCCGTCGGCGGCGTGCTGGCGCACATGCGGGTCGGTGTTGGCGGCGGCCAGCCCGAGTAGCAGCATGTCCCCGGCTCGGATCGCTTTGTCGCCCAGGCGGGTATCGCGGGCCGCCCATCGGCCGGCGAGGATCTGGGTCGGGGTGTCTTCCCACAGCACTTCGTTCATCGCCTGCGCGACGCTGTGGCGGCCACCGCCGAAGGCGGCGGCGAAGCGGTCGTCGGTCAGCATCAACCGCACCGAGTTGCCGATCCAGTCCGAGGTGGGCAGATACCCCGCGGCGAGGACGGCCATCAGGTCCAGCACATACTCTTCATCGGTGAACGGTGCTGGATCGTCCAGCATGCGCGAGACAACGTCGTTTCCGCGCCACGCCTGCTTCATCGCAAGCAGCCGCTGCATGTGTTCGGTGAACCGCTGATGCCCGGCTTGCGCGTCGGCACCGCCGTCGGCAAGGACCTTCATCACCCACGCCAGGTCCGATGCGTCCTCGTCGGGGAAACCGAGGATCGCGGCGAGCGCGAGCACCGGCATCGGCACCGCGAAGTCGGCGACGAGGTCTGCTTCACCTTTGCCGCAGAACCCGTCGATGAGCCGGTCGGCCAAATCCTCACAGGTGCGTCGCAATTCGAACGGATCGACCGCGTCCAGCGCGGGCTCGACCATCGCCACATGCCTGCGGTGTTCGGCGCCCGCGGTGAAGTAGATCGACGGGACCGGCGTTCCGACCATCGGCAGCAGCGGCCAGTCCTCGGGGATGTTGGGCCACTGGTTCCACAGGCTCACATCCCGGGGAAACAGCTCCGGATCGCTGGTGACCTGATGCATTTCGCTGTAGCCGATGACCAGCCACGCGGGAAATCCGCCGGGCAGTTCGACAGTGGCGACGGAGCCGTGTTCTCGACGCATGTCGTTGTAGAGCCGTTGCGGGTCGGTGTGGAAACGCGGTCCGCTCAGCGGCACTGCCGCGGGCCCGGTGTGCACAGGGCACTCTGCGCTGCGGGCGCCAGGGGTGGCGCTGGGAGTGGTCATGAAGCCCCTTCCGATGTGCTGAGCGCGACGTGGCGCTGGTTTGCGTACGGGGCAATGGAGACCAGGTATTCGACCAACGTGATCAGCACGGCTTTGGCGGATTCGCGGGAGCGGGCGTCGCAGTCCAGCAGCGGCACGTGAAGATCGAGATCCAGGGCGTCGCGAATCTGGTCGGAATGGTGGTTTCCACCGAAGTTATTGCACGCCACGATGAATGGCACGCCCTGGTGTTCGAGCCGGTCGATGGCGTACCAGGAGTCGGCGATTCGACATTGGTCGACCAGGACGATCGCACCGAGCGCGCCGGTGAACAGCCGGTCCCACAAGAACCAGAACCGCTCCTGTCCCGGTGCGCCGAACAGGTACAGCACATGCTCGGTGTCGATGGTGATGCGCCCGAAGTCGAAGGCAACCGTCGTGGTCGACTTGCCGCCCACACCGGTGAGGTCGTCGACAGTTCTTCCCTGCTGGGTCATGGTCGCTTCGGTGTCGAGGGGCCGGATCTCGCTGACCGAGCGCACGAAGGTCGTTTTGCCGACGCCGAAGCCGCCGATGATGACGATTTTCAGGCCTTGACTCGTGCTGGCGTGCAGGGGTGCGTCTGCCCGAACGGGTCGCTGATCAGAGGCTGCGAAGTCCACCTAGTACCTTCTCGAGGGTGGAAAGGGTGGGCCGCGTATTCCACGACGCACCATGAGATGTGGTGCCGAACTGGGGGTGGCGCACGGTGATCTTGCCGGTGAGCAGCAGGTCCGACAGCAGGATCGTGGCGACGCCGACAGGGACCCGCAGTTCGGCGGCGATTTCGACAACCGCGGTGGGGGCGCGGCACATGAGCAGGATCTTCGTGTGCTCGGGTTGCATACCCTGGGCCGGATCGCACTCGCTGACCACCAGGGTGACCAGGTCGAAGTCGTCGGTGGCGGGTTTGCTGCGGCCGCCGGTGACTGTGTACAGCCGGTCGGGGTCTTCGTCGCGGCCGGGTCTGGTCACGACACGCTCGCTCCCCCGAAGCGCGGCGCGGCCATGAGGTGGTGGCTCATCTGTTCCACCAGTTCCTGCATGTTGTGCCCGATCAGGCCCGCGTCGGCGTTCTCTTGTGCGATGACCGCGAGGTGCGCGCCCATCCCGGCGGCGACGATGAACAAGATCCCACCGGGAAACTGGGTCATCGACTGGAGCACCCCGCCGCCACTGCCGTCACCGAATTCGGCGGACGCGCCGATCGACAGGCTCTGCATTCCCGCGGCGATGGCGGCGAGTTGATCGGCGCTGTCGACGGTCAGGCCGCTGGTGTTGTCCATCTTCAGTCCGTCGCTGGACAGCAGCAACGCATGGATCGCGCCGGGCGTGCGAGAAACGAGTCCTTCCAGAAGGAAACGCAGCTCTGATACAGACGAGGTCATTCGTTCTCCACGGCTACAGAAGGGGCGGGGGGCACGGCCTGGTCGCGGCCGGTGAACACACGCTGGAACGCGCTCAGCTGTGCGGGATTCACCTTCGGCGTAACTGGTGCGTCCTGTTTCGGGGTGGTCACGCCATCAGGGTGGACGGCGGCCAAGGTGCTGCCGCGGCGTCGTTTGGGCAGTTCACTGCCGCCGACCGTCAACGGCTCGGAGGGGCCTGGTGCAGCGATCGGTCGCGATGTGGGGGTGGTGAGCGGGGTGTGTGCGGTCTGGTCCACCCGGGTGATCAGCTCGCGGGGAACAACCACCACCACGGCGGTGCCGCCGATCGCGGAGGGGCGGTAGGAGACTGTCAGTCCGTGTTTGCGTGCCAGCAGGCCCACGACGGCGAGCCCCAGCCGGGTGCCCGACAGCGACGACAGATCCGGCGCCCCCGCACCGCGGATATCGCCCGCCGTGCCGGACACGGCCACTTCCGCGCGCGCCAGCGCCGACTGGCTCATCACCAGTCCGCTGTCCTCGATGGTGATCACCACCCCGGCCGGGACTTCGGCGGCGTAGAGGTGCACCTCGGTGGTGGGTGGGGAGAAGTTGCAGGCATTGTCGATCAGTTCGGCCAAGGCATGCATGATGCCCTCGGCGGCGTAACCGACAACCGCGACGTTGGCGACCGCGCGTTGGCGCACCCGCTGATAGCCCGCGACTCGACCTTGGGCACCGCGCAGGATCGATTGCATGGCAATGGGTTTGGCCCATCGGCGGCCGGTCCGGCCGCCGCTGAGCACCGCGATGCTGTCGGCCAGACGGCTCAGCTGTCCCGTGCGATGATCCAAGGTGAACAGGTCCGCGAGGACGGTGGGATCAGCGTGGCGGTCCTCCATTTCGCGCAGTTCGGCCAGCATGCTCGTCGACATCGCCTGCATGCGCCCGGCGGCGGCCGCGAATGCGGATGTGGCGGCGGCGCGGCGATTCTCGCTGGTTCTGGCATCGGCGGCGTGCGTGGTCGCGGCGTCTTGCGCTGCCCGCAGTTGGGCGTGCGATTCCGCTGTCACCGAGGTGAGCTGCGCTCCGGCGGCGGCACGCACCGCGATCGCGGCATGACGGGCGTCAAGGCTGGCGCGCCGGTAGTAGACAGCGGCTGCCACCGCGGTCGACAAAACGACCGCGTTGACACCGGCGCCGATAGCCAATGGAATACGGAAGTCGTTGGGGGCGTAGCAGACCGCCACGGCGACGATGGCGGCGGTGACCATCAGGCATCCCCACCACGTGCGAAGCGGTAGCCGGGGACGACGATCGGTGGGCACAGGGAGTTGACTATCGGGCTGACTCAGTGACTGTGACAAGTCCGTGCTACCACCCTCGCGCGCTCACCGACGGGGGAAACAGCTATTCCCCTGACACCCCCGCCCCCGCGATCAGCCGCATCCAAACACACAGACCGATAACCGGTTTCGAATGTCGGGGACTGAGCATAGCCGCCACCCAACGCGCCCGCGACCTGAGCAGCACTACGCAGCGCGGTCCCAGCGGTTCGATTCGACGCCGAGCGGTGGGATCGAACCGGGAAGGATGGGCAGCGGTCGGCTTTGTCGCGGTGGCCGCTTGCAGGCTGTGCCCGATCCGGCGGCAATGTGGCGCGCGGTCGGCTCGACCCGAGGATGGCTGCGTACCGAAATAGGAGACGTTCCTGTGCGATGCATCACACTCTGGGGACATGCGAGCGTCGAACTGTGCTGTGTCCGCGTCGATCTCGGCACGATCAGGTCGACCCTACGCCGGGAAGCGTTGCCAACAGCTCGATCTGGCGACCATGGGAGTCGATCGGCCGATACGTGCGGCGAGCCTGCATGGCGGTGGTGGCGTCGATGGCTCGAAGATGTTCGACTCGATCTTGTGCATGATACATATGGAATGTATCGTACACGCGTGACTGCTGCCACCACGGCGCCCTCGACCATCCCGAATTCCGATGACCCGCACCACCCCACGCCGGCTTTGCTTATCTCCACACTCGGCATGGTCGGTATCGTGGTCTCGCTCATGCAGACCCTGGTCATTCCGATCATTCCATCGCTACCAGCGCTGCTGAGCACCTCGGCATCCGATGCCTCCTGGGTCGTGACGGCCAGCCTGCTCGCCGGTGCGGTATCGACTCCGATCAGCGGCCGCCTCGGCGACATGTTCGGCAAGCGCCGGATTCTGTTCGCCAATCTGCTTCTGCTGGTTGCAGGTTCGGCGGTCTGCGGGTCCTTCTCCACGCTGGTACCCGAGATCATCGGTCGCTCGCTGCAGGGCGTCGCGGTCGGTGCCATTCCGCTGGGGATCAGCATCATGCGCGACGAATTGCCCACCGAGCGTGTGGGTTCCGCGATGGCGATCATGAGCGCCACGCTCGGCGTCGGCGGCGCGATCGGTCTGCCGGCCGCGGCGCTGATCGCGCAGAATGCGGACTGGCACGCACTGTTCTGGACCTCGGCGGGGCTCGGTGTTCTCTGTGCCGCAGCGGTTTTCGTGTTCGTGCCGGAATCGCCGGTGCGCACGCCCGCGCGGTTCGACCTGGGCGGCGCGGTCGGGCTGTCGGTCGCGTTGCTCGCACTGCTGATCGCCATCACCAAGGGCGCCGACTGGGGTTGGGCCAGCACTCGGATCCTGATCCTCTTCGCGGTGTCGGTGGTGGTGTTCCTCGGCTGGTGCGCTTACGAACTGCGGCAGCGCTCACCGCTGGTGGACCTGCGCGTCTCGGCGCGGCCGCGAGTGCTGCTCACCAACGTGACCTCCATCGCCGTGGGGTTCTCGCTCTACGGCATGTCGCTGACCTTCCCCCAATTGCTGATGGCGCCGGAGCGGACCGGGTATGGCCTCGGGTTATCGATGGTCAGCGCCGGATTGGTACTAGCGCCAACAGGTTTCGTGATGATGCTGCTCTCGCCGGTGTCAGCGCGGCTGTCGGCCAGCCGGGGTCCGAAGGTCACCCTCGCGCTCGGCGCGGCGGTGATCGCCCTCGGCTACCTGTGCGCGGTGGTTCTGATGAACAGCGTCTGGGAGATCCTGCTCGCATCGGTGATCGTGGCCGCCGGCGTCGGACTGGCGTACGCGGCGATGCCCGCGCTGATCATGGGCGCGGTGCCGATCACCGAGACCGCCGCGGCCAACGGCCTCAACTCGCTGATGCGCTCGATCGGAACCTCGACCTCAGCGGCCGTGATGAGTGTCGTGCTCGCGCACATGACCATGCAGTTCGGTCCGCATCTGCTGCCCTCACGCGACGGGTTCCACTCCACCTTCCTGATCGCCATGGCAGCCGCCCTGGTAGCACTCGCGCTGTCCCTCTGTATTCCCATGCGCAAGGCGGCAATCCAGACCTCATCCGAGTCTGAGCCCGAACCAGCCCTGGCTACGCCGGTCGCCGAGCACACGTCGATCCAACAGAACGGTCACGGTCCGTACGAAGTCCCGGCCTTGTCGCAGACCACGCCGCCGGCCGCCGTGTTCACCGGCGGTGGGTCGCTCGGTGGCCGCGTTCACCGCGAAGACGGCCGTCCGGTGCCCGATGCGGCGCTGACCCTGATCGACCATCATGGCCATCAGGTCGCGCGAGCAACCGGAGCCGCCGACGGCGGCTATACGATCAGTGCACCCGAGACAGGCAACTACGTATTGATCGTGTCGGCGACAGGACACCTGCCCGCAGCCGTCAATGTGGCCATCGGTCAACGACCGCAGCCACTGGACCTGACGCTGACGGGCGGCGGCGAGCTGTCGGGTGTGGTCCGCACGGCCGGCCATGGTGCGCCGTTGCCGGGTGCGACCATCACGTTGACCGATTTGCGCGGCGAAGTCGTCGGGGCGGCCATGGCCGCCGACGACGGCACCTATGTGTACCAGGGCCTGGGTTCGGGCACCTACACCCTGGTGGCCGCCGCCGAGCATATGCGTCCCACCGCAACCACATTGACGGTGCCGGATAGTGGTGTGTTGCGGCATGATATCGAGCTTTCTCCGATGGCGGTACTGG
>NZ_JBFAWD010000031.1:0-20280 GCF_040680135.1 Nocardia sp. NPDC052112
TCGGGGTGTTTCCCTTAGTGGGTGTGGCGGCGGGGGGGGGGGGGGGGGGGGGGGGGGGGGGGGGGGGGGGGGGGGGGGGGGGGGGGTACCCCCCCCCCCCCCCCCCGACTTGCGCCTGTCGGCGTGCCGCGCCATTTATGTGATGCAGATCACATGCTGAGAATTAGCTAATCCCCTGTCGTGGTCGCACAATGCCCGGCACAATCTGCATGTTACTGCTGGTGCGTAGATGTACTTCCGTGACGGCAGTGAATGTTCGTGCTTGAACTGCTCTACCTGAAATACCTTGCGCCGCAGGCGGTTATGCCTTGCGGCGGCAGGTGCTGTGACGCGCGGTCGCATCCGTCGATGACGAGGCCGGGTCCGCGCGTAGGCCGGGTCGACGGAAGGGCGAGCATATGACCATTGACCAGCGAAAGGCGTTGCGCCGGATAGCTATGGGGTTTCTGGCGCCGATCGTCGTGATGCTCGTACTGGCCGGGCCGGTGCGCGCTGATACCGGAAGTGCCTCCGGTTCTGGTGGCTTGGGTTCGGCCGGCGTGGGTTCGGCCGGTTTGGGTTCGGCCGACTCCGGCTCCGCATCCGGCAGTTCCAGCGGCTCCGCGGCGCTCCCGCTGCCGAGTGTCGCTGGACTCGGCGCGCTGGCCGCGGCCTTCACCCAGGTCGGCAAACCCTACGAATGGGGCGCCACCGGACCGTTCGCCTGGGACTGTTCCGGCCTGGTGCAGTGGGCTTTCCGCCAGGTCGGGGTGAAGCTGCCGCGCACCACCTGGGAGCAGGCCAAGGTCGGTGCGGCGGTTCCGATCTACGCCCTGTCACTGGGCGATGTCGTCATACTCAACGACGACGCCTCGCATGTCGGCATCTACGCGGGCAAGGGGCAGATCCTGGACGCGCACGACTGGGGCATTCCGGTTGGTTTGCACCCACTCCGCGATTTCGACATATACACGATCCGTCGTTTCTGATCCGGATCGGCTACGTTTCCACCCACCAGCGCGGTTGCGCGGAGACGTAGACGATGGGGAACGAGATGGCGATCGGAACGAGTCGGGAAACGGTGATGCGTGCGGTGAGTGGACTCACCGGGGCGCTCCTGCTGGTCGTGGCGGTAGCCGGCTGTGGCGGTGCTGAGAAGGAGTCCGCCGCCGCGGCACCCGGTGTCCTGGACGGCTTTTCGAAGCCGGAGAGTGTGCTGGTCGCCGGCGACAAGTGGTTCGTCTCGAATATCGGTGCGAAACAGGAGCCGATGACCAAGGACGGCGACGGGTTCCTGTCGCGGCTGGACACGTCCGGGAAGGTAGTCGAGCGCAAGGCGATGCCGCGCGCGGGCGATCCGCCGCTGAACGCGCCCAAGGGCATGGCCTACGTGGACAACAAGGTTTTCGTCGCCGATATCGATCGGGTCGTCGGTTACGACGTGGATACCCTGGGCCAGGTCTTCGAGGCGCCGCTCGGTGGCGAGGCCGCATCGCTGCTGAACGATATCGCGGTGCTGGACGATCAGACGCTGCTGGTCACCGATACGGTCCGCGGGTCGGTGTACGAACTCGATCTCGAGACCAAGAAGTTCGGCACCCTCACCACATCGATTCCGGGGGCGAACGGCATCGTATTCGACAAGTCGACCAAGACCGCCTATGTCGCCGGGCTCGGCGCCCACTTCGAGGGCGGTGATCTATACAAACTAGGTGTCGCACAGGCCCCGGCGGCGGTGGGCAAGGTCGGTACGGTGCACGGCACGCTCGACGGCATCGCGCTGCTGGCCAACGGTGATCTGGCCGTATCGGATTGGGTGTCCTCGGACAACCCGGTGCCCGGCACGATCAAGATCTACCACCCCGGTGGGACGCAGGTTTCGACCGTCGAGCTGCCCCGGGATGTGCACGGCCCGGCCGACTTCACCATCGACGGGTCCGGAAAGAACCTCATCGTCCCCGCACTGGCCGACGACAGGGTCGTGATCGTCGCCCTGCCCTAGTCGAACCCGGTTTCAGTCGATGAGCTGGCGCAGCAGCGGTCCGTACTGCGGATGCGCCAGCGCCGAGGCGAATTGGGCGACCAGGTAGTCGGCCGGATTGCCGGTGTCGTACCAGCGGCCCTGGATGACCTGGCCGAAGACCGGGTTGTCGGCGGCGTGCACATTGATCGCATCGGTGAGGTACACCTCGCCGGTGCGGTGCTCGTACCAGCGCTCGGTCTGTCTGCGCAGTTCGCAGATGATGCCGGGGGTGACGACATAGCCGCCGATCGCGGCGTAGTTCGACGGCGCGTCCTCGGGCTTGGGCTTTTCCCGCAGCCCGGTGATGCGCAGCAGGCCGTTGCCGTGGTCGTCCGCGACGACCGGGACGCCGTAGCGCTGGGATTCGGACGGATCCATCGGCATCAGCGCCAGCACCGGCGCGCCGGTCGCCTCGTAGGCGTCGATCAGCTGCTGGGCGCGTGGCACCCCGGCGACGAAGACGTCGTCGGGCCACAGCACCAGCATCGGCTCATCGCCGAGATTGCGGGCGGCATTGAGCACCGGGGTGCCGTTGCCGTACGGCCCGTGCTGATCGAGGTAGGTGATATGACCGAGCCGGGACAGCTCGCCGACCTCCTCCACCGCATCGGCGAAGGCGTCCTTGCCGTCGGCCCTGAGCTGGGCGACCAGCGCCGGATTCGGGCGGAAATGGTCCTGGATCAAGGACTTTCCACCGCTGACCACGATGGTGATATCGGTGATTCCGGATGCGACCAGCTCGCGGACGGTGTGCTCGATGACCGGCTTATCGCCGACCGGCAGCATCTCCTTGGGGATGGCCTTGGTCAGCGGGAGCAGCCGGGAGCCGATTCCGGCGGCCGGTATCACGGCCTTGCGGATCTTCATGGTCCGATCATCACATATCCGACCGGGTCCGAACCGGTGATCCCCAGGCTTGGGCCGGGCATGTCGAGATGGCAACCTGCTGGTATCGGGCCTGGTCACGGGCGGTTGCGCAGGGCAGGGCGCCGTGCGAGCCCGGCCATCGCGCCCGCAGGATCGGTAGCAATCTCGCAGGAACTGCCCGGCTGACGGACACCTGGCGCCCAGGTAGCCCGTCGGTGCGCACAGGTATGCGTATGCGTCTCGGCGCAGCGCGGGTGGGCCGACCTGTCGGTAGGGCGGCGTAGATTTCCGTGCGTGAGCACCGACAACACCGCTGAGGTCGCCGGGGTGGGGCCCGCGTCCGCGCGCACGGCTAGGCGGTGGGTGCTGCATATCGATATGGATGCCTTCTTCGCTTCGGTCGAGCAGTTGACCCGGCCCACATTGCGCGGCCGCCCGGTGTTGGTCGGCGGTACGGGTGGTCGCGGTGTGGTCGCGGGGGCGAGCTATGAGGCGCGGGTATTCGGTGCGCGCTCGGCGATGCCGATGCATCAGGCGCGGCGGCTGGTCGGGGTGACCGCGGTGGTGGTGCCGCCGCGCGGTGCGGTCTACAGCGTGGTCAGTGCTCGGGTGTTCGACGCATTGCGCAGCCGCATCCCGGTGTTGGAGACGTTGTCGTTCGACGAGGCGTTCGGTGAGCCCGCCGAGTTGGTCGGCGCGACGGTCGGTCAGGTGCGCGAATTCTGTGAGGAGTTGCGTGCGCTGGTGCGAGAGCGCACCGGGTTGATCGCCTCGGTCGGAGCGGGCACCGGTAAACAGCTGGCGAAAATCGCCTCCGGAATGGCCAAACCCGATGGAGTGCGGGTGGTTTCGCCCGATGAGCAGCGGCAACTGCTGGCCGGGCTGCCGGTGCGCAAGCTGTGGGGGATCGGTCCGGTGGCCGAGGGCCGCTTGCGTTCGCTCGGTATCGAGACCGTCGGCGCGTTCGCGGCCCTGCCGGAATCGGAGGCGGTCTCCATCCTCGGCGGCAGCGTCGGCGCGGCACTGCACCGGCTGGCCCGCGGCATCGACGACCGGCCGGTCGCCGAGCGGGCCGAGGCCAAGCAGATCAGCGCCGAGAACACCTATGAGACCGATATCGTCACGATGGCCCAGTTGCGCCCCGCGATCGAGACCATGGCGGCGGCCGCGCACCGTCGTCTGGAACGGGACGGCCGGGCCGCGCGCACCGTGGTGCTGAAGCTGAAGAAGTCCGATATGAGCATCGTGACCAGGTCATTCACCTTGCCGTACGCGACGACCGAGCTGGCCACGCTGACGACGGCGGCGCAGCGCTCGGCCATTGATCCGGCCGAGCTCGGGCCGATCCGGCTGGTCGGGGTCGGTTATGGCGGGCTCTCGACCGTCCGGCAGGAGTCGTTGTTCCCGGAGCTCGATCAGGCACCGGTCGAGGACGCGGAGGTCTGGGAAGGCGACGCACCGCACTCCGACGGCTGGGTCGCACCGGAGCAGTCGACAGCCCGGAACGGCACCGCGGAACTCGGCGCGCAGGCGTCGGTCGGTCTGGTGGGCGTCGAGGTGGGACATGCCGCGACGGCATTCGGTGCCGCTCCGGTCGCTACCACCACGCAGTCGAGCGTTGGTGCAGCTCAGGGTGATTCGCAAATGCGCAACGCGACGCTGTGGTATCCGGGACTGGATGTCACGCACCCCGAATTCGGGCACGGGTGGGTGCAAGGTGCCGGGCTCGGTGTGGTTACTGTTCGGTTCGAGACCAGCTCGACAGGGCCCGGTCCGGCGCGTACCTTTGCCGCCGACGACATCAGTCTGTCCCGGGCGGATCCGCTCGGCAGTCTCCACTGACAGGTAGCCTGGGTCATTCGTGCAGCGTCGCCGGTTCGGGTGACGGCTGCCGTTGGTGGAACGACCTGTACCTACTCGAACGCAAAGGACGAGCAGTTGAAGCTTCGTAAGACTGGACGCATCGCCATCGCTGGCCTGGCCGTCGTCGCCGCACTCGGCATGACCGCCTGCAGCGATGACAAAGACAGCAAGCCGGCAGCGAAGACCAGTACCAGCGCCAAGGCCTCGGCCAGCGCGAGCTCGAACACCAATCTGCCGCCGGTTCCCTCCGTCGCGGAACTGAACACCCAGCTGCAGAAGGCGCTCGATCCGTCTGTGCCGAATTCGGAGAAGCTCGACGGTGTGCAGGGCGCAGAGGCCGATCCGGAACTGCCGAACCGTCTCGCCGAGGCCGCCAAGAGTGCCAACATCTCCGTCACGGTCACCGATGTGACCAGCTTCGGCGACAGCGTCAATGCCAAGGCCAAGGTTGTGCTGAACGGCCAGGAGAACATTGTCGACGTGCCGTTCGTCGCCGAGAACGGCAAGTGGAAGATCCAGAAGGCCTGGGCCTGCACCATGCTGACCAACCTGGGCCAGCAGTCGACGGCCTGCAGCTGAGTCGACCAGCGGTCGCGGCCGACCGGTGTCGGCCGCGGCGGCTGTGCGCTCGCTGAGAATCAATGCCGTAGACCGGCAAGAACTTTCGTTTGAAATAGTTACCGTTAGGATCAGGCCCCGTGGCTGACACGATGGTGTGGGCGGGGCAGCCGTCCGTCGAGAAAACCGAACTCGGGACGGCACAATCGAAGACAACACGGAGGGGTTGGGCCGGGCCGATCGCGTTGATCGCGGGCCTGTTCGGCGCGTTGTTCGCGGTGGCGGTGCCGCTGCTGCCGGTGCGGGTGGACGCGGCGACGCTGACCTGGCCGCAAGCGGGTTCGGCACGCAGTATCGAGGCGCCGCTGATCTCCTATGCGCCGCTGACCTTCGACGTCACCCTGCCCTGCACGGCGATCAACCAGCTCAGCGCCAAAGGCGGCACTCTCGCGGCGACCGGACCCGATGGCGCGCCGGATCTCGAGCGCTACGGATTCGTCGCCCGGGTACAGGCCGGAGCCGACACCCCGGCGCGGCTGGATGTGGTGCTGCGCAATCAGGCGTTGCTCAGTGTGCCGGTGGCCGAGCTCGTTCCGGGCTGTGAACTCAGTGTGCACGCCGATAACACCAGTGCGACCGCCACCCTGGTCGGATTCGAGGCGCCCGGATTCCCGGTGGTGCTCAACGGCGACTACCGGCCGCAGATGGTGGGCATCTTCAGTGATCTGGCCGCCGCCGACGGGGCGCGCGTCACGGCCGAACTCGACACCCGATTCTCCTCGACGCCCACTCCGGTGAAGCGCGCGGCGAGCTGGCTCGCGGTGTTGTGCACGATCATCGCGCTGGTCGCGCTGTATCGGCTCGATCGGCTGGACGGTCGGCGGGTGCGCCGGTTCCTGCCGCAGCGCTGGTGGACGTTCTCGCTGCTCGATGCGGTGGTGTTCGGCACCATGGTGGTCTGGTACTTCATCGGGTCGACCACCTCCGATGACGGCTATCAGTTCGGTATGGCCCGTGCGTCGGGTGTCGCAGGTTATATGGCCAACTACTTCGCCTATTTCGGGGTGCCCGAAAATCCGGTCGGCACACCGTATTACGACCTGATCCGGATCATGACGGAGGTCGGCACCGCCAGTCCGTGGGTGCGCCTGCCCGCGCTGTGCTGCGGTGTATTGATGTGGCTGCTGCTCAGCCGTGAGGTGGCGCCGCGACTCGGGGTCGCGGTGCGGCGCAACCGCGTCGCGATGTGGACCGGTGCGCTGGGCTTTCTGACCATCTGGCTGGCCTATGACAACGGGCTGCGTCCGGAACCGCCGGTCGCACTGGGACTTCTGCTCACCTGGTGTCTGGTCGAGCGTGCCATTGCCACCCGGCGCTTGTTGCCCGCCGGATTCGCGATTCTGGTCGCGGCCTTCGCCTGCACGGCCGGCCCGTCGGGTGTCATCTGCATCGCGGCGCTGCTGGCGGGATTGCGGCCGGTCGCGCGAATCATCATGGACCGCATCGGGACTCGGGGCTCGACGAGTTCGCGGGTGATCGGCTATGTGGTGCTGCTCGCCCCGCTGCTGGCCGCCGGTGCCGTGGCGCTGGCCATCATGTTCGCCGATCAGCCGTTGGCGGCGATGTTCGAGATGAAGCGGATTCACCACATCGTCGGCCCGGATGTCGAGTGGTTCAACGACTATCTGCGCTATCAGTATCTCTTTCAAGGCGAGACCGATGGCTCGGTCGGCCGTCGGATCGGTGTGCTCGCGATGCTCGCGGGGCTCATCGTGTGTGTCATCGTCCTGCTGCGCAAGGGCGGTCGGATTCCGCTACTGGCCGCGGGACCGACCCGGCGCATTCTGGGTGTCACTGTCGGCGCGCTGCTGCTGATCATGGTCACCCCGACCAAGTGGACCCATCACTTCGGTGTGTACGCGGGGGTGGCCGGTGCCGTCGCCATGGTGACCGCGATGGCCGTCGCCCCGAGGGTTTTGCGGGCGCCGCGCTATCGGGCGCTGTTCGCCGCAGTGGTCGCGTTCCTGCTCGCGCTCGTGTTCTCCGGGCCCAACAAGTGGTGGTACGTCTCGTCGTACGGTATTCCGTGGTGGGACAAGCCGCCGGTGATCGCCGGTGTCGAGCTCAACAAGCTGTTCCTGTTCGCCGCCGCCGCCTTGCTTGCCGTGGCCGCGTGGTGGCATGTGCGGGCACCGGAACCAGGCACCCCGCATCGGGTTTCGCGGCTCGCATGGCGGGTTTCGGTGCTGCCGCCGCTGACCATCGCGCTGGCGCTGCTTGTGGTCTGGGATGTCGGTTCCTTCGCCAAGGCGGCCGTGGCCCAGGGCCCGGCGTTCTCGCTGGCGCGTTCGAATATCGAGGCGCTGACCGGGAAGACGGCGGGTCTGGCCGGTCATGTGCTGGTGGAGACCGATCCGAATGCGGGCATGCTGCGCCCGCTGACCGGCGATGCGGTGAGCACGCTGTCGGGCACCGGTACGGGATTCACCGGTTCGGGTGTGGCCGCCGACCTGCGTCCCGACGACGATTCGAGTCCGACCGGCAGTATCGCCGACGCGCTGAGCAGTAAGTCCGCCTCGGAGAACACCGCAGGAACCGCTACCGCCGCACTGCCTTTCGGGCTGGACCCGGCGACCACGCCGGTGCTCGGCAGCTACGGCTCCGGTGACGCGGGGCCCGCCGATCTGACCAGCGGCTGGTATCGACTCCCGGAACCCGGTGACCGCCACGGCATTATCTCGCTGACCGCGGCCGGCCGGATTCGCTCGGTCGACGCCGACGGCATCGTCACCCCCGGGCAGACCCTCGAAATCGAATACGGTGCAACCGATTCCGCGACCACCGCGCAGCCCATGGGCAAGGTCACCCCGATCGATATCGGACCGGCGCCGTCCTGGCGCAATCTGCGCGTACCGTTCAGCGAAATCCCCACCGGCGCAGACGTTATCCGCATCGTCGCCGTCGACCGCGACCGCAATCCCAAACAGTGGCTGGCCGTCACGCCGCCCCGGGTGCCGCAGACCAGAACGCTGGACGATGTCGTCGGCTCTCAGGTCCCGGTGCTCACCGACTGGATGGTCGGCCTGCAATTCCCGCACCAGCGCCCCTACGACCACCGCGACAATATCGCCGAGGTCCCGACCTACCGCATCCTCCCGGACCGCCCGGGTGCCGAAATCACCACCCTCTGGCAAAGCCATGACGGCGGCGGGCCGCTCGGCTGGTCCAATATGCTGCTGCGTCCCCGTACCCTGGCCACCTATCTCGACCAGGATTGGCGACGGGACTGGGGCGAACTCCAACAACTGGTGCGCATAGATCCCGAGGCCGATCCCGCGAAACCTGAAATCACCCAACAGGACCACTCCGGCCTGTGGACTCCGGGGCATATCAACACTGCCTACTGACCACACCAGTCAGCCTGCGGGTACCCGCGGTAGCCGCTGCCGTGACGGAGGAGTCGCGACCGGGATGGGCAGCTGCGGAACGGCAGCGCCTGATCGGCTAGCGGGTGAGGCTGTTGGTGGCCATGCGGGTGGCCAGGGCGGCGAGGTCGTCGGCGGTGAAGTCCGGGTAACCATGGAGGAGTTCGCGCCAAGGGGTGGGGATGGCCGTGGCGCCCCAGCGAGCGCCGAGGAGGCCGCCCGCGATGGCGGCGGTGGTATCGGTATCGCCGCCCGCGCGGACACAGAGTTCGAGTGCCTGCGGGAGATGGTCGGGGCCGGAGGCGTCGGCGGTGGTGATGGCCCACCAGGCGGTCTGGAGAGCGTGCACGACCCAGCCGTTATTCGAAAAGTCTTGTGGGGCACCGGCTTCGGCCTGGTCGAGCAGATGGTTCCAGTACGCGGCGCTCGGCGAGGCATCGACGAAGTCGCGGACACCGTCGAAGGTTCCGGTCAGCACGGCGTGCCGGATGGCGTAGGTCCAGATCTTGCAGGCCTCGATCGCCTGCTGATCGTGATGGGTGAGCGCGCCGATCGCACCGGCCATGCGGACACATTCGTCGGCGTCGCCGAGATAGGCGAGGGCGACGGGCGCGGTGCGCATCAGCGAGCCGTTGCCGCCGGTCTTGCCGTGCAGGGACATTGCCTGCGCCTGCATCTCCCTGGCCGAGCGTGGGCGCACCGAGAGCACGGCGCGGGTCTGGATGCCGATATCCGGCGGATCGGAATCGAACCACTCGACGAATCCGGCTGCCACCTTGTCTAGATCGATGCCCGGCCCCTTATCGGCCGCCAGTGCGATGGCGATCGCCATCGATGTGTCATCGGTCCACTGTCCGGGCGCCCATCGACACGGCCCGCCGCCGATCATATCGATCGCGACATGCGTTCCCGGCCAGGAGAATTCGTATCCCGCCCCGAGTGCATCGCCCGCCGCGGTGCCGAGCAGCACACCCGCCGCTCGATCCAGCTGCGCATCGTCAAGCATCAAGAAACCTTCCGCCGCCTGCGGTTTTTCGCGGCCAATGTACCCGAGGGCAGGGGCAGTTCCGTCCTGTCGATATCGACAAGCGATGGCGTGCAAAACTGTGCCCTCACTACGAAGCCATGGCTGGGAAGAGCAGGTCAGCTGCGGTCTGCTGAACTAGCCGGTTCGGGTTGCGCGGCCCTGGTGCGCCGCCGACCGCGCACCAGGGCGTCGGCGGTGAAAATCGCCAGTGCCGCCCAGATGAGCGCGAAACCGACCCACCGCGACGCGGGCATCGGCTCATGCGCGACGGCCACGCCCCAGGCCATCTGCAGCGCGGGCGTCAGATACTGCAGCAGACCCATGGTCGAGAGCGGAACCCGTTGCGCGGCAACGGCGAACAGCAGCAGCGGCAACAGCGTGACCGGACCGGTCGAGATCATCAGTCCGGAATGTGTGATGCCACTGGCGAATTCACTGCGCCCGATCACCGCGAAGACGATCACGAATGCCAGTGCGAATGGTGCGGCGACCAGGCCCTCGGCCGCGATGCCGTGCAGCGCATCCAGCGGGATCACCTTCTTCACCAGCCCATAGGTGGCGAATGAACAGGCCAGTGCCAATGCGATGAGCGGCGGTCTGCCGTAGTCGACGGTAAGCACGGCGACTGCCACCGCACCCAGTCCGAGCGCCGCCCACTGTGCCCGAGCCAATCGCTCACGGAAGATCAGCACGCCGAAGGTCACCGTAACCAGCGGATTGATGAAGTATCCGAGCGCGCACTCCACCACATGCCCGGAGGTGACGCCGTAGACGTATACGCCCCAGTTGATCGATAGCGCCGCGATGGCCACCGCCGCCATCCGCCAGGTCCGCGCTGCGATTCCGCGCAATCCGCCGAGCTGCCCGGTGATCGCCAGCACGACGAGCACCAGCACCAATGTCCACAGAATCCGCTGTGCCACCACCTCGGCCGGATTGGCGAAGGAGAGCAACCCGAAGTACGCCGGAAACAGCCCCCAAATCAGAAATGCACCTGTACCAAATACAACACCTGGGACCGTCCTGCTTCGCTGCATCCTCCCGACGTTAGTTCTCGGTAGCCTGGCGGTCATGTCGATTACCGTGCCCCATACGGCCGTCACCGGGCTGACCGCGGCGGAGGTCGAGCAACGCCGCCGCGACGGGCTGACCAATGACGTACCGGACCGGGCGAGCCGATCCGTTCGCGACATCATCCGCGCCAATGTCTTCACCCGGATCAACGCCATCCTCGGTGTGCTGTTCGTCCTGGTGCTGGCGACCGGCTCGATTATCGACGGCATGTTCGGTCTGCTGATCATCGCCAACAGCGCGGTCGGCATCATTCAGGAGGTCCGGGCCAAACGCACGTTGGACCAGTTGGCGATTGTCAGCCAGGCCAAGCCGACCGTGCGCCGCGACGGGCAGTCGCTCGTGGTGGCGCCGAAGGAGGTTGTCCTCGATGATCTGATCGAGCTCGGCCCCGGTGACCAGGTCGTCGTCGACGGTACGGTCGAGGAATCCGCACTGCTCGAGGTCGACGAATCGCTGCTCACGGGTGAGGCCGATCCGGTGGACAAACCGATCGGCGCGGCGGTGATGTCGGGCAGCTACGTCGTCTCCGGTTCCGGCGCCTACCGTGCGACGAAGGTCGGCAGGGACGCCTACGCCGCCGAGCTGGCCGAAGAGGCGAGCAAGTTCACGCTGGTGAAGTCCGAATTGCGCAGCGGTATCGACACCATCCTCAAGGTCATCACCTACCTGTTGATCCCGGCGGGTCTGCTGAGCATCTACAACCAGTTGTTCTCCAGTAAGGAGTCCTGGCGGCCCGCGGTCACCGGCATGGTCGCGGCGCTGGTGCCGATGGTGCCCGAGGGGCTGGTGCTGATGACCTCGGTCGCCTTCGCGGTCGGTGTGGTGCGGCTCGGCCGTCGTCAATGTCTGGTGCAGGAGTTGCCCGCCATCGAGGGGCTCGCCCGTGTCGATGTGGTGTGCGCGGATAAGACCGGCACCCTCACCGAGAACGGGATGCGCCTTTCGGACATCAAGACGCTCGGCACGTTCGAGGACGCCGAGGTACGACAGGCCTTGGCCGCCATGGCCGCCGATGATCCGCGCCCGAATGCGAGCGTGCAGGCCATCGGCGAAGAACTCACCGATAAGCCGGATTGGCGGCACACCGCGGTCGCGCCGTTCTCGTCGGCGAAGAAGTGGAGCGGTTTCTCCTACGGCGAGCACGGCGACTGGCTGCTCGGTGCGCCCGATGTGCTGCTCGACCCGAGTTCCGAAGATGCCCGTGTCGCGGAGGAACTCGGCTCCGCGGGCCTGCGCATTCTGCTGCTCGCGCGCAGCGACCGTCCGGTCGATGCCGCCGACGCGCCGGGCGCCGTCGACCCCGCGGCCCTGGTCGTACTCGAGCAGAAGGTGCGCCCCGATGCCCGCGAAACCCTCGATTACTTTGCCGGCCAGCAGGTTTCGATCAAGGTGATCTCCGGCGACAATGCCGTCTCGGTCGGTGCGGTGGCCTCCTCGCTCGATCTGCACGGTGGCGATCACCCGGTCGACGCCCGTGAACTGCCCGAGGACCCTGCCGCGCTCGCCGATGTGCTGGAGCACGAGACCACCTTCGGCCGGGTGCGCCCGGATCAGAAGCGAGCCATGGTGGGCGCCTTGCAATCTCGCGGCCACACTGTCGCCATGACCGGTGACGGCGTGAACGACGTACTGGCGCTGAAGGATTCCGATATCGGTGTGGCCATGGGCTCGGGTAGTCCGGCCACCCGCGCGGTAGCCCAGATCGTGTTGCTGGACAACAAATTCGCCACACTGCCGTATGTCGTCGGCGAGGGCCGTCGGGTGATCGGCAATATCGAGCGGGTCTCGAATCTGTTCCTCACCAAGACCGTGTACTCGGTGCTGCTCGCCTTCCTGGTCGGCCTCGCGGGCGTCGGCTCGCAGATCTTCGATTACGAACCGATCGGATATCCGTTCCTGCCGAGGCATGTCACGATCGCGGCCTGGTTCACGATCGGCATTCCGGCCTTCATCCTCTCGCTGGCTCCGAACAATGAACGCGCCCGCTCCGGATTCGTCTCACGCGTAATGCGTTTGGCGATTCCTTCCGGTGTGGTGATCGGCGTCGCCACCTTCGTCGCATATCTGATCGCCTATGCGGGACCGCATGCCACCCCTGAGCAGAAGGAGCAGGCGGGTACCACCGCTCTCATCACCCTGATCATGATCGCGGTGTGGGTGCTCGCCATTGTGGCCCGGCCCTATGTGTGGTGGAAGGTGGTGCTCATCGGCGCATCGATCCTCGCCTATGTGCTGTTGTTCACAATCCCGTTCACCAGGCATTTCTTCAAACTCGATCCTTCGAATATCGGGCTCACCACGGCCGCGTTCATCTGCGGCGCCGTCGGTATCGTCCTCGTCGAGGCCGCCTGGTGGATCGCTGCCGCAGTTCAGGGCGAGAAGCACACGCTACTTCCCAGCTCACCGGGCGGGGGTGCCTGAACAACTGGACGCCCGACCCGCCGCGCCACGAGATACCTTGTGCGAAGCGATCATTCAGGGTTGGAGTACCTTCTCGACTATGGAGGTATTGCTGCATCAGATCGACGCGTTCGCCGACGCACCGTTCTCGGGCAACCCGGCCGCGGTCATGCCGCTGTCGGTATGGTTGCCGGACGAGCTGTTGCAACATCTGGCCGAGGCGAACAACCTCGCCGAGACCGCCTTCTACACCTCGCGCTTACCCGTCGAGGCAGGCGGTCCACCCGGCGAGTGGCCCGCCGTCCACCTGCGCTGGTTCACCCCGACCAGGGAGGTCGATATGTGTGGCCACGCCACCATGGCGACGGCCGCGCAGATTCTCGAGGACATCCATCCCGGTGAGGACCGGGTGAGCTTCTTCACCCGCAGCGGCTGGCTACACGTCGACCGCACCGATGACGACGAATACGTACTCGACCTACCCGTGCTCGAGTCCAAGGAGGTCACGCCCGACCCCACACTGGTGGATGCGCTCGGCGTGCGCGCGGTGCGTGCCTACACCGGATTCGACGAGGTGATCGTGGTCGGTTCCGAACGCGAGGTGCGCGAGGCGCGGCCGAATTTCGCCGCCTTCCCACCGCTGGCCTTCGACGCGGTGATCACCGCGCCCGGCGATACCGTGGATTTCGTCTCCCGGGTGTTCGGCCCGGATCTCGGTGTGCTCGAGGATCCGGTCACCGGATCGGCACACGCACAACTGGTTCCGCTGTGGAGCCGCGAATTCGGCCGGGCCGAACTCAGCGCCCGTCAGCTATCGAGGCGCGGCGGCAGCCTGCGCTGTGAACTCGCGGGCGACCGGGTGCTGCTCATCGGCCGCTGCCGCCGGTACCTGGATGGTGTTGTGACACTGCCGGATTGACCGGTCCGGCGCCAGGTCTACCGATCCGGGACGGGACCGTCGTCGGTACCCGGCAACGCGAGGTCCTGGTACTCCGGCAGTAGTGGAACGATGGCGAAACCGGTCGCGACCGCGTCGGCGGGCAGGGCCTGTACGGCGCGGATTCCGTTCTGGGCCGCAAGATTTCGGAGCTGCGGGAGCGTGCCGCGGACCACGAGGCCGACGGCGCATGCACAACCTGCGCGCAGCCGAGTCACCGACAACGCATTGACGCGGTTGGTGCGATCGTCGGCCGTGTGCTGAGCCAATAGTTGCCAGGCGGCATTATCGGCGGACGCCACGGCTACCGCATCTCCCGCGGGCAGTTGCACCGTCACGATCGGGGTGTGCACCCGCGGGATCGACACATGGTGGCTTGCCGCGGCAATACGCAGGCCGCCATTGTGTGCCGGAATCTGTTCCGGGGTAAGGGGTTCGGTGAACGAGACCAGTGCCCAGTGCTCGTCGGTATCCGTACCGGACAGCGAATCCTTGGCCCGCGCAAGATAATCCGCGACCGGCTCACCCCGTTCCGGCCCGAGCCGGTCGGTCGAAATGCCGGACGGCCGTGGCGGATTCAGCACACCTAGCACCACGATCAGCACCACGAAACCGACGGCTCCGACGGCAATGGCGATACGGCGCACTGTTTCAGGCATTGCGCAACACGTCGAGCGCGTGCTTCAGGTCGTCCGGATACTCACTGGTGATCTCCATGTATCGACCGTCGGCCGGATGGTTGAACCCCAGCGAGCGCGCATGCAGCCATTGCCGTTCCAGCCCCAGCCGCTCCGCCAGCCGCGGATCCGCGCCATAGGTGAGATCGCCACAGCAGGGGTGCCGGATCGCCGAGAAGTGCACCCGGATCTGGTGGGTGCGCCCGGTTTCCAGATGAATATCGAGCAGGCTGGCGGCCTGGAACGCCTCGACGGTGTCGTAGTGGGTAATGCTCGGGCGCCCGTCCGCGGTGACCGCGAACTTCCAGGCATCGCCGCGGGCCCGGCCGATCGGCGCATCGATGGTGCCGCTGCTCGGATCCGGATGCCCCTGTACCAGCGCGTGATAGCGCTTATCGATGGTGCGCTGTTTGAATGCCCGCTTGAGCACCGTATACGCGTGTTCGGACTGCGCGACGAGCATGACTCCGGAGGTGCCGACATCGAGCCGGTGCACAATGCCCTGCCGCTCGTGCGCACCCGAGGTCGAGATGCGATAGCCCGCCGCGGCCAGCCCGCCGACCACCGTCGGGCCGGTCCAACCGACGCCGGTATGCGCCGCGACGCCGACCGGCTTGTCGACCGCGACGATGTCATCGTCGGCGTAGAGGATCGTCATACCCTCCACCGGCTCGGGCACGATGGTGAGTTCGCGCTTCGGTTCCGGGAACTCGACCTCGAGCCAGGCCCCCGCCACGAGGCGATCCGATTTGCCCGCGGCGATGCCGTCGAGCTGCACCGAACCCTCCTCGGCCAGCGCGGCGACGGCGGTGCGCGACAGCCCGAGCAGACGGGACAGCCCGGCGTCGACGCGCATGCCGTCGAGTCCATCGGGTACCGGCATGGTTCGAGTTTCTCTCATGCCCGCACCTCGCTGACGTTCGGTTCCGGCATGAGCGAAGCCCGCTGTGACATGGTTCGCTCGCTGCACTCACTCACGCCGCATTCCCCTTGCTACTTGCCGCACCGTTGGTGCCGTTGTCCGATGGCTTGTCCGGCTCGGCGGCGGGTTCGGCGGCGGTTTCTTCGGTGGGGCCGTGTCCGGTGCGCGTGCCATCGGGTTCGAACCCGAAGACCGTCAGCACCACCAGCAGGATCGCACCGCACACGATCGACGAGTCGGCCAGATTGAATACCGGCCACCAGCCAACGGCGATAAAGTCCACCACATGTCCCTGCAGTGGTCCGGGCGCACGGAACAATCGGTCGACCAGATTGCCGAGCGCACCGCCGAGCACCATGCCGAGCCCGATCGCCCACCACAGCGAACGCAGCGTGCGGCCGATGCGGATCACCCCGATCACCACGGCCGCGGCGACCAGGGTCAGCAGCCAGGTCATGCCGGTGGCCATGGAGAACGCCGCACCCGGGTTGCGTACCAGCGACAACCGCGCGAAATCGCCGATGATCGGCACCGGATCGCCCGGGGTCAGCTCGGCCACGACGATGGTCTTGGTGAGCAGGTCCAGGCCGAGCAATACCGCCGCGATGATCAGCAGCGTGCGTAGCCGCAGCGGTGCGGCGGGCCGCCCCGGATCGGCGGTCGGGGTTCGATTTTCCGCGTCGTCACCGGGTGGTACCCCGTGATCGGCGGAGTTGTCCTCGGATGGCCGGTCGTCACTCACGCCGACCATCATCTCTCGAGTGACGACGTGCGCCACGCGCGCGGTCACCCGCATGTCCCAGCTGACACTCAGGAAGCGGTCGTACTCTGATGCTCGTGACGGTGTTGTCTTCCCCCCACGTACCCCGAATCGCGCGCTCGGGTGTGCTGCTGATGGTGCTCGCGGTCGGATTGTCCGCGTTCGGTGTCGGCTGTAGTGACGGGTCCGAGTCGCGTGGCGAGTCCGACAGCACCGAGCCGGTCGGCATCGGTAAGGAAGTGACCGTGCCGATTTCGGCGGCGGTCGCCACTGTCGTCTCGGCGGGTGCGGAGCCGCGGTCGCTGTTGCGTCCCGATTACCCGGCGGGCACGGTGCAGCAGGTGACGCTGCGCACCGATCACCACATCGAGCAGCAGATCAATGATCAGCCGCCGAGTGATTTCTCCACGCCCGCGCTGACGATTCCGATGACGGCGCAGACCGATGGCGACGGTGTGGAGCTGACGCTCGGCACCATTTCCACCCCGGATCCGTCGCTGGCCAAGGCGCTCACCGCCGCCGACGGTTCGCACGCCGGATTCGATATGAGCGAACTCGGTGGGATTACCGCGCTGCGTCTCGCCCCGGCACCGGATACCTCCAATACCGCCCGCGCGGCCTTGGAACAGGCCTTCTACCAGGCGGTTTATCGATCGATCACCTTTCCCGACCAACCGGTCGGTGAGGGTGCGGTATGGACGGTGCGGCAGGAGGTCGACGGCGGTGTCGCACTCGATCAGGTGACCACCGCGACGCTGACCAAGCGCGAGGACGACCGGCTGACCATCGAACTCGAGGTGACCCAGAAACCGAAGTCGCAGGTGTGGTCGCTGCCCAATAATGCGGGCACCCTCGACATCAGGGACTACGTCATGCAGGGCTCGGGCACGATCACCGTCGATCTGGGCCTGCCGCTGCCGGTCGCGGGCTCCATCACCGTCGGCGGACATCAGGCCTACCGTGATCCGCGCAGTGCGAGCATGCTGCAACAGACGATCAATACGCAGGTCACCTGGAACGAATGAGTCCGTAGCGGTTTGCGCCGATCAGGCATGTTGTCCTCGGGCGAGGAATAGGCTGCACCTGTCCGACAAACGCCTCGATCGGAGGTATCCCATGTCCGATGTGAAACCGATCCCCGAGGGTTATCCGGTCGTCTCGCCCGGATTGGCAATCGATGGTGCCGCTGCCGCCATCGACTTCTACAAGAAGATTTTCGGCGCATCGGAGCGGATGCGCATGCCGGGACCGGACGGCAAGATCGCGCACTGCGAACTCACGTTCGGCAATTCACTCATCATGGTGGGCGATCCGGCCCCCGATATGGATTTCCTCGACCCGAAGACAGTCGGCGGCACGCCGGTCAATCTCTACGTCTACGTCGAGGACGCCGATGCCGCCTTCGCCGCCGCCCTCGCCGCGGGTGCCAAGGAACTCACGCCGATGACGACCCAGTTCTACGGCGATCGCAGCGGTGCGTTCGAGGATCCGTGGGGCCATCGGTGGACCGTGGCCACGCACGTCGAGGATGTGCCGCCGGATGAGATGGACCGGCGGATGGCCGAATTGTTCGGCGGGGCCTGAGTGCTCATGGGGTAGGCCGCGCGGCCGGTGTGCCGCGCGGCGCGTTGTTCGCTGTGCGGGTGGGCTAACCCGCGACGATCGAGTCACCCTCGATGTGCACGGCCTGATGAGCGAGCGGCTGGGTGGCCGGGCCGGTGACGACCGAACCGTCGAGGCCGAACTTGCTGCCGTGGCAGGCACAGTTGATGGTGCCGCCGGAAACCGAAGCGACCTTGCAACCCGCATGTGTGCAGGTCGAGGACAGGCCGACGTATGAACCGGCACTCGGCTGGGTCACCACCACGTCGCCCTTGATCACACCGCCGCCGACCGGTACCTCCGAGGTCGACGCGATGGCATTCGGCTGTCCGGCAGCCACATTCTGGCCAGTTGATCCGGCGGCCTTGGGCGGATCGGCCGCATGGGCGTTGTCCTGGCCGTAAGTGGTGCATGCGGTGAGCGCGGCCATGGTGGCCGCCGCACCGGCGCCCGCGATTACCACGCTGCGACGGTCGAGGACGAAATCTTCGTTGGTCATATCGGACTCCGATCAGAAGGTGATGCCGTTGTGCTGGAAGAACCACAGGGCGGAGGTGAGCCAGAGGCCGGTCAGCCCGGCGAGTACCAGGCCGCCCGCGACCGGAATGACCCAGCCGGGCAGGCCCTTTCGAGTGAGCAGCAGCATCTTGGCGACGAATGCTCCATAGCAGAAGCAACCGAGTAGGGAATGGATGAGCACGCGGTTTTCGTAGTCCTGAAAACCCAAGGCGAACAGGCAATGTACGGCGACCGGGACGGTGACGAGGACCGCGAGTCGGCCCGACCAGATATGGACGGGGGCGATCCAGGACGGGGTTTTCGGGAAGATCGCGCCGAGCTTGCCGTACATGGTCAGCGCCGAGAGCAACTGGCACAGCGCGAGTGCGGTGGCCAGGGTGGCCAGCCAGGTCTTCACCGCGATCGGGCTGGAAAATCCTGCCACATTGATCGAAAAGAACCGTGGCTCATGCTGTTTCGCGTAGACGCCGAGCAGTACCGAAACCGCGGCGCCGAGCAGCAGCGCAATGATGATGGCCGCCGCCGAGGCTCGGCCCTGGTGCACCGGCAGCGTCGGCGCTTCTCGATCAGCCGACATTGTCACCGCCACTCACCTTGTTCGCGGTGACCCTTTTGCCATTGACGAGGGCCGTCGCGTCCGGTGCGAGGCCGACCGCCGGGGCGGTGGATCCGTCGGGATTGCGCTGGACACCGGTGACGCCGCCGCTCGCGTCGACGATCCAACTCTGGCGGGTGCCCGCCTCGCTGTAGACATAGAGTCCCGCGGGTGGTTGCACCGGATTCGCGGTGTAGTTCCACTGCTTGCCGCCGATCCGGAGCGTCCCGCGCACCGCCTTGCCATCGAAGGCGCCGGTCAGTTCGGCATCATCCTTGCCGGTGAGCTGCAATGATCCGTTCGTGGCCGGGCCGCGCAGCCAGGACTCGATGCTCTTGCCGTCACAGGCGTAGGCGATGGCCTTATCGCCAGCGACGGTGATCTCGACTGTGATGGTGCCGCCGGAGGCCGGTGCGATGGTGCCCACATAGTCGGCCTTGCCCGGGAATCGAACAGCTGCGGTGGCGGTCGATGGCGGCGTTCGCGTGGTCGCCGGCGTGGTCGTGACCACGACATTCGTATTCGCGGTGGATGGTTCGGTGTCCTTGGACATATTGGTGACCAGCAGGACGAGGGCGAGAACGGCCACTGCCGCCAGGGTGAGCCACGGTCCCAGTCGTTTCATAGGGTCTCCTCGATGTGCGGCCGCCAGGCGCCGCTGTTCGCCTTGTCTACGTGGCAGACCTGTCGAACGGTTCAAATGGGGCGTTCGCGGCCGTCGTTGAACGGCGTGTCACCGAATGTGTCGGTTCTTACCGATCGGTCAGTGCGGCAAGCCTTTACCTGGCGAATCGGTTGCGATCCGATGCCGGCGGAATCTGCAATCCGCTGACCACCACGGTCAATCGGTACCGACTTCGGCGGTCGGAGCGTGGAAACCGGTAGCGGCGGGCCGGTGCGGTGATCCGAGGATCTCACCGACCGGGCTGAGGTAGTGCTGTCGTGCTGGTGATCGCGGCGGCGAGGTCTCTTGCCTGCTCTGGAGTCAAGTCGGGACCGGCGGGGTGGGCGACGCTGAAGGCCGAATTGCCCAGGGCGGCAATGGTTCTGGT
>NZ_JBFAWD010000031.1:20376-92433 GCF_040680135.1 Nocardia sp. NPDC052112
TGGTGCTTGGGCGGTCGATGCCCTCGCGTTCGCCGGGGAGCAGGGGGATGCCTGTGGTGATGCGGATGGCCTCGGCGGCTCCCAAAAGGGTTGCGGCGGTTTCGTATTCGCCGAGTTCGGCGACCGCGGCGGCCAGGGCGGCAATGGTTCTGGTGCTTGGGCGGTCGATGCCCTCGCGTTCGCCGGGGAGCAGGGGGATGCCTGTGGTGATGCGGATGGCCTCGGCGGCTCCCAAAAGGGTTGCGGTGGTTTCGTATTCGCCGAGTCGGCGGCCAGGGGCGGCAATGGCGAAGGTGGTGTCGCGCGGTGCGGCGATGCGTTGGGCGCCGTCGAGAGCGGCCAAAATGCATGGCGAGGGCGGCGGCTGGGTCGCGGGGTTCGAGGATATAGCCGAGTTCGACCTGGAGCATGGGCAGGAACAGGGGTGTTTCCTCGCTATCGGCCGGGGTCGGTTCCAGCAGTTCGCGCACGATGCGTTCGGCGAGGTCCGGATTGCCGTCGCGGCGGGCCGTGAAGGCCGCGATGATGGAGGCGAACAGGCGGCCGGGGGCGTAACCATGTTCGGCGGCGACGCGCACAGCCTGGTCGGCGAGGGCGGCGGCGCGGTCGAATTCGGTGTGCTGCATGCAGATCCAGCCGAGGTGGGTACAGACCTGACCCCACAACTCCCAGCTGCGGCAGGTATTCGGCGAACTCGATGCTGTCCCGATCCGTCGCACGGTCCCGGTGGCGCGGGCCTGTCGGCGCTTCGCCGGCGACGGCAGTTGGCCCCGTCGCGACCCCGAACTCGAAGCGATAGTGTGTGCCGCGTTGGACCAAATCACCTGGCGGGCAACGGCTTTGCGAGAAGCCCGCGCGCGCGAGGGCCTTCGTCGCCTAGCAGGTCCGATGTGGTGCGGGCATGCGGTGGGCTAGCAGAAAACGCATCAGGTTGCGCTGGACCTCGATGCCGACGTCGTCCTGCACGATACGTGCCCCGATCGCGTGTTCGGCGAGTAGCGGCGTGGTGAATTGCGCCAGTTCACATCCGCGCGGACTGTCGTAGTGCTCGGCGGTGAGCGGGATCGGGAGACCCGGTCCGGCCACCAGCACATCCAGACGCGTCGGCACGGTCGGGACCGATCCCGGATCCGCGAGGTTATCGGCCTCGCGCCACTGCGCGAGGTTGGCACGGCCGATCACGAAGTTGCTGATCTGGTCGAAGAGGGTTTGCAGGAAAAACGTCGGCATCGGGCGGGCACGTGCCCCCATCGCGTCGATGATCACCTGGCCGCCGAGCTCGGTTCGATAGGGCGCACCGGCCATCGGGGCGATCGCCGCGTAGAGATCCGGGTAGGTGGCGCCCAGATTGGTGGTCATCGCACCACCCGCGGAGTATCCGCCGAGATAGACGCGCGAGCGATCGAGACCGAATTGATCGATGAGGTTGGTGGTGATGCCGGCGATAAGGGACGGCTCGCCTCGGCCGCGTTCGCGGTTCTCGGCTTTGTCCCAGTTCCAGCAGACGTCTTTGTTGGCCGCCTGGTCCTGGATCGGATAAGCGAGTACGAAACCCATTTCGTCGGCGACCCTGGCGAGCGAGAACCCGGTCGGCCGGGCGTCGGCCAGCGGGTCGTTGCAACCGTGCAGGTACACCATCAGCGGCCGACCCGTACTGCTGCCCGGCGGTACATGCAGGTAGTAGCAGCGGGTGCCCGCGGCGTTTGTATAGCAGCGTTGGTCTGTCCGGGCTTGCGCGCGCGGTGATGCACCGAGCAGCGTCGCTGCGATCAGGACGGCGCCGACGACAGCGCACAGACGGAACGCGGCATTTCGCACGTCGGGAATATTAGCCGGGCACTGAACTTCTGCCGCGATCCCGACGGTGGCGTGTCTGCCGCCCCGGCGGGACGGACCCGGTCCCCCTCATCATTGTGGTGGCCGGGTCCGTCCGGGGCGTCGCCTATCCGCGCGCGATGGCCTCGAAGACCTTCGGATCGACGAGGGTCGACGTATCGCCGAGTTCTCGACCCTCTGCGACATCGCGGAGCAGGCGGCGCATGATCTTGCCGCTGCGGGTTTTCGGGAGTTCCGGAACGGTATGAATCTCCCTCGGCCGGGCAATGGGGCTGATCTCCTGGGAGACAGCGGCTTTCAACTCGCCGATCAGCGCATCGCCGGAATCGTGCGCGCCCGCGGTGAGAATGACGAACGCGACGATCGCCTGTCCGGTGGTCGCATCGTTGGCACCGACCACCGCCGCCTCCGCGACCGCCGCATGTCCGACCAGTGCGGATTCGACCTCGGCGGTGGAGATCCGGTGGCCGGAGACATTCATGACATCGTCGACCCGGCCCAGCACCCAGAGATCGCCGTCGTCGTCGAGCTTGGCGCCGTCACCGGCGAAATACCAACCGTGTTCGGCGAATCGGTCCCAGTAGGTCGCACGGAATCGATCCATATCGCCCCAGATGCCGCGCAGCATCGAGGGCCACGGCTGATCCAGCACCAGCAGTCCGGAGTGGCCGTACTCGAGTTCCGCGCCGTCGTCGTCGACGATCTTCGCGGAGATGCCGGGCAGCGGGGTCATGGCCGCACCCGGTTTGGCGGCCGTCACACCCGGCAGCGGCGAGATCATGACGGCACCGGTCTCGGTCTGCCACCAGGTATCCACGATGGGAGTCCGATTGCCGCCCAATACCTCTCGGTACCAGCGCCAGGCCTCGGGATTGATGGGTTCGCCGACGCTGCCGAGCAGCCGTAGCGAGGTCAGGTCGTGTGCGTCGGGGATCTCCCGACCCCACTTCATGAAGGTCCGCACCAGGGTGGGCGCGGTGTAATAGATGGTGACGCCGTACTTTTCGATGATGTCGAAATGGCGGTGCTCATCCGGAGAATTGGGGGTGCCCTCGTACACGACCTGGGTCGCGCGGTTGGCGAGCGGTCCGTAGACGATATAGCTGTGTCCGGTGACCCAGCCGATATCGGCGGTGCACCAGTAGACGTCCTGTCCAGCCCGGTGATCGAAGACGTTGTGGTGGGTGTAGGCGGCTTGGGTCAGATAGCCGCCGGTGGTGTGCAGGATGCCCTTGGGCTTTCCGGTGGTGCCCGAGGTGTAAAGGATGAACAGCGGATGCTCGGCATCGAAGGCCTGCGCCTGGTGGTCGGGGGAGGCGTCGGTGACGGTGTCATGCCACCACAGATCGCGGCCCTCGGTCCACGGCACCTCGATGTCGGTGCGTCGCACCACGAGTACGTGCTCGACGGTGTGCTCGCCATCGGCCAGCGCCTCGTCGACGGCGGTCTTGAGCGGTGCGGCGGTACCGCGCCGCCACTGCCCGTCGGTGGTGATCACCAATCGGGCACCGGCATCGTCGACTCGTTGGCGCAGGGCGGTCGGTGAGAATCCGGCGAATACCACCGAATGGGTGAGCCCGAGCCGGGCGCAGGCCAGCATGGCGACGATCGCCTCCGGCACCATGGGCATATAGATGGCGACTCGATCGCCGGTCCGCAGCCCGAGCTCGGTGAAATAGTTTGCCGCCCTGGATACTTCGGCGAGCAACTCGCCGTAGGTGATATCACGGGAGTCGCCCGGCTCGCCCTCCCAATGGATGGCCACCTGCTCGCCGTACCCGTCGAGCACATGCCGGTCCACACAGTTGTAGGCGACATTGAGTTCGCCGTCGACGAACCATTTCGCGACCGGTGCATCGCTCCAGTCGAGGACCTGTGTCCACGGCCGATGCCAGTGCAACCGCCGAGCCTGTTCGGCCCAGAACTCCAGCCGGTCGGTGGCGGCGCGATCGTACAATGCCGCATCGGCATTGGCGTTCGCGGCGAATGCCGCATCCGGTGGGTAGCTGGACGGGTCGGTGGTTGCGCTGGTCAACGTCGATACTTCCTCTCGAAATAGCAAGGGCGGCAGGCTCAGCAGGATGTGCTCAGTGCACGACCGCCTGCTCCGCGCCGACACCGGTGAGCGAACGAACCTCCATCTCGGCCTGCTTCGCCGGATCCTCCGGCCTACCGCCGCCGAGGAAGGTGCCGACCACACCGAGGGCGAAAGCCAGTGGGATGGAGACGATTCCGGGATTCGACAGCGGGAACCAATCGAAATCCGAACCCGGAATCATCGAGGTCTTCGTCCCGGATACCGCGGGGGAGAACACGATCAGCACGATGGTCGAGATCAGGCCGCCGTACATGCTGAACAGGGCGCCGGTGGTGTTGAACCGCTTCCAGAACAGCGAGTACACAATGGTCGGCAGATTCGCCGCCGCCGCGACCGCGAAGGCTAGCGCCACCAGGAACGCGATGTTCTGGCCGTTGGCCAGGATGCCGAGCCCGATGGCCAGTGCACCGATCACCACGGCGGTAATCCGGGAGACCCTGACCTGTTTGTTCTCGTCGACCTGCCCCTTCTTGAGCACGCTCGCGTAGATATCGTGCGCGAACGATGCCGATGCGGTGATCGTCAACCCCGCGACGACCGCCAGGATGGTGGCGAAGGCGACCGCGGAAATAATGCCGAGCAGGACTACGCCGCCGAGTTCGAAGGCCAGCAGCGGCGCCGCCGAATTCTGACCGCCCGCCGCGCCGAGAATGCGATCCGGTCCGACAATGGCGGCTGCACCGTAACCGAGCACCAGGGTGAACAGATAGAACGCGCCGATCAGGCCGATCGCCCAAACCACCGAGCGCCGAGCCTCTTTCGCCGTCGGCACGGTGTAGAAGCGCATCAGCACATGTGGCAGACCCGCGGTGCCGAGCACCAGCGCCAGGCCGAGCGAGACGAAGTTCAGCTTGGAGGTCGCGTTGCCGCCGTACTGGGCACCGGGGGCGAGCACGTCACGGGCGGCCACGCCCTTGGTCTTGGAGCCGTGCACCGCATCCTGCGCCGAGCCGAGAATGTCGGAGAAGTTGAAGCCGAACTTGGCGAAGACCATTACCGTCATCAGTGCCGCGCCGGTGATCAGCAGCACCGCCTTGATGATCTGCACCCATGTGGTGCCCTTCATGCCGCCGACCAGCACATACACGATCATCAATACGCCGACTACGGCAATGACGATGCTCTGTCCGGTCTTATCGGAGATATCGAGCAGCAGCGCGACCAGACCGCCCGCGCCCGCCATCTGCGCCAGCAGATAGAACAGCGAGACCGCGAGCGTGGTCAGCGCGGCGGCGGTGCGGACCGGCCCCTGCTTCAACCGGAAGCTCAGCACATCCGCCATGGTGAATTTGCCGGTGTTCCTGAGCATTTCGGCGACCAGCAGCAGTGCGACCAGCCAGGCCACCAGGAAGCCGATCGAGTAGAGGAACCCATCGTAGCCGTACACCGCGATGGCGCCTGCGATACCGAGAAAGCTTGCGGCGGAAAGGTAATCGCCCGCGATTGCGATGCCGTTCTGTGGGCCGGAGAAGCCGCGGCCGCCGGTGAAGTAGTCGGCGGCGGTCCGGTTGTTGCGGCTGGCCCGGATCACCACGACCATGGTGATCGCCACGAACAGGCCGAAAATGGCAATATTCGCGGCGGGATTGCCGACCGTCTCGGCGGCGGCCAGATAGTGGGTACTCATGACTGCGCCTCGCTAGCGCTCGGCTCCGTCATGACTACCAAGTTAGCTGTGCTCATTGTTTGCTCGCTCATGCCCGGTCTCCCTCGAGGTAGTTGCGGATCGACGCGGCGCGCGGATCGAGTTCCTTATTGGCGAACCGGACGTACAGCCAGGTGATCACGAACGTCGAGACGAATTGCCCGAGGCCGAGCAGCAGACCGAGGTTGATATTGCCGATGACCTGGGTGGCCATGAACTCGTGCGCGTAGGCGCCGAGCAGCACATAGCTCAGGTACCAGACCAGGAACAGCGCGGTCATCGGAAAGATGAAGCGGCGCAACCGACTTCGTAATTCCTGGAACTGGGGACTCGACTGGACGGCGGTGAAATCCTCCGCTGTCGGCGTGCGCCGCGGCGGCGTGCCATCTTTGTCGAGGTCGATACTGGTCATCGCAGGGTCCTAGCGTGTGACGTGGCTTACTACCCGCCGACCATAAGGGGAGCCCCGTGAGGGATTCATGATGTGGCGTGGATCACTCTGTGAAGGCGCTGGTTTATGCGGTGAACGGTCGGCTGGCCGCGACGAACGGTCAGCGGCTCAGCCCGATGGCGCGCTCCCGGTCCGCACCCATGCCGAGCCGCTCCGGCGCATGCATTCGGACGAAGATGCGCCCGACCGTGCGAGGTCCCTGACCGCGCGTCAGCGCGCTGACCAGGATCATCGCCGCGAATGCCAGCGGTACGCTGAGCGCCGCCGGATAGCCGAGTACGGCCGCGAGCCAGCCGTCGGCGAACTCGTCGGAGATGCCGCCGGTCACCGAAACCGCTGTCGCACCGCCCGCCGCCAGACCGCCCGCGATCAGTCCGGTGGCCGCGCCCTTGGCCGTCAGACCGCGCCACCAGATGCCGAGCACCAGCAGCGGACACAGTGTCGAAGCGGCCACCGAAAAGGCAAGGGCGACAGTACGGGACAGATCCAGCGACACCACCATGACCGAAACACCGAGGGGCACGGCACCGGCGAATAACGCGGCCGCCCGGAAGTCGCGAATTCGTCCACGCAGCATATCCGTACTGAGCACACCCGCGATACTGACCAGCAGCCCGGACGAGGTGGAAAGGAATGCCGCGATCGCACCCGCCGCTGCCAGTGCCGCCAGCAGTTGTCCCGGCAGGCCCGCCAGCACCGATCCGGGCAGCAGTACCACGGCGGCATCGGAAGTTCCGGTGATCAGCAGCTGTGGCACGTACAGCCGCGCGAAAACCCCCAGCAGGATGGGGAAGAGGTAGAACACGCCGACCAGGCCGATCACCGCGAGTGCCGTCGTACGCGCCGCGCGGCCATCGGGATTCGTATAGAACCGCACCAGCACGTGCGGAAGCCCCATCGTACCCAGGAAAGTGGCGATGATCAGTGAATACACCTGGTAGGTCGGATGGCCGCCGCCGAATCCGCCGCCGGGTGCCAGCCAGGCCGCACCGTCGGTCGGCGCTCCGGCGACCACCGGCACGGTGGAGCCCGCTTCCAGGGTCAGCTCGGTCCCGGCCGCCAGTTCGTGTGCGCCCGGTGTGAGCAGCACCGGTCCGTCGAGCGCGCGATCGTCGAGCGTCCCGGTGATCGAAACCTGTTGCGGTGCACCCACCTGCACTACCACGCCGGTGCTGACATCCACCGTGGTGCGCTCGGTGACCACCGGGGGAGCGGGGGTGCCGAGTTCGCGATCCTCGGCCAGGAAATGTCCGAGCAGCACCAGCGCAGGAAGCGCGACCGCGGTCAGCTTCAGCCAATACTGGAAGGCCTGTACCAGTGTGATCGACCGCATGCCGCCACCGGCCACATTCGCGATGATGATCGCGCCGACCGCCACCGCGCCCACCCATTTCGGCACATTCAGCAGGATATGCAGCGTGAGGCCCGCGCCCTGGAACTGCGGAATGAGATACACCCCGCAGACCAGCACCACCACGACGGCCGCCAGCCTGCGCAGCCGCCGCGAGCCGAGCCGGAACTCCGCGAAATCGGGCACCGTGTACGCGCCCGACCGGCGCAGTGGCGCGGCCACGAACAGCAGTAGTCCGAGATATCCGGCGGTGAACCCGACCGGATACCACAGCGCGTCCGCGCCGTATTTCGCGATCAGTCCCGCGACACCGAGAAAGGAAGCGGCCGAGAGGTATTCACCGGAAATCGCCGCCGCGTTCCAGCGCGGCCCGACGCTGCGCGAGGCGACCAGGAAGTCGGAGGTGGTGCGCGCCAACCGGACACCGTAGACGCCGATCGCGACCGTGGCGAGGGCGGCGGACAGCAATGCGAAGACCGTGAGCGCTGGTGTCGACGCGGTATTCACGGCACATCACCCGTCGCGGCGCTGTACATCGGATCAGTCCTCGGCCAATTCCAGGAAGTCCTGCTCATTGCGTTCGGCGAGTCGGACGTACAGCCGCCCGACCCCGTACAGCACCGGATACACGGCGAGGCCGAGCAGCAACCACGGCAGCCGCACGCCGAGCAGCACGAACGATCCCACCGACTCGAGCCGGAAAAGCATAGGGAGCGAACACAATACGAGCACCATGACCAATCCGACCCGCACCGCCAGCCCCAACTGCGCTCGAATCAGCCCGCCGATGAGCGCCTCGCCGATCTCGGTCTGCTCGACGACTTCAGTTCGGGTCCGCACGCGTCGCGCGCCACGGCGCTCGGCGAGCACGACGCGCTGTCTGGTCGGACGCTGCTGCGGAGTGGTCACGGATTCGTCCACTGCTGTCGCGGCCCGTGCACCAGCCGCTGTTTGAGCTCGCGCACCTGCCGACGGCTGACCGGCAGTTCCACCGCAGCGGCATTGCCGTCGGCGCGCAGCCGGACCACCGTTGCGGTGCCGACCGTGCGCAGTCCGGTCACCAACCGCAGCGCCACCAGATAGGAACGGTGGACTCGCAGGAATCCCGCGTTCTCCCACCGGGATTCCAACGCCGACAACGGAATCCGCACCAGATGCGATCCGCCGCTGGTGTGCAGTCGGGCATAGTCGCCCTCCGCCTCCACCCAGCTCACACTCGATCGGTGCACCAGTGTGGTGACCCCACCGAGCTCCACCGGAATCACCTCATTGGGGTCGGCGCGCGGTGCCGCGACGGCCGGGACCGGGGTCGCACGGGCCGAGGCGATCCGCCGCACCGCCTCCGCCAACCGTGCTTCCCGCAGCGGCTTGAGCAGATAGTCCACCGCCCCCAGATCGAAGGCCGCTATCGCCTGATCGTCGTGGGCCGTCACGAACACCACCGCGGGCGGGTTCGCGAACTCGGACAGGATCCCGGCCAATTCCATGCCGTCCAGGCCGGGCATATTGATATCGAGGAATACCGCATCGATCGGATGCGCCCGCATCAGCCGCAATGCGCTGGTCGCATCGTTCGCGCTGTGGATTCCACCGACCCCCGGCTGCGCGCGCAGCAAATACACCAGCTCGTCCAGAGCGGGCTTCTCATCGTCCACGGCGAGCACACGCAGCGCGGCGGCGGACTGGTCGGTGGTCCGGGTCACAGCCGTTCCATCGTAAGCGGAGCCCGTCCACCCGTCGGCCCGGATACCTGGACCCGGCTGAATCGGCACTGACACCACATGCGTGTTTGTCGGTACGCCCTGAGATCGCACAGGTGTAGTGAGACGAGCCGTCGTGTGCCGTGCGAAGCGGGCCCGTGGTCAGGCCTGGATGCCTGCGCGGAATTTGGGCACGCGCAGGCTCACCTTGGTGCCCGCGCCAGGGGCGGTCTCCACGATCAGGCCGTAGTCGTTGCCGAAGGTCGCCCGCAGCCGGTCATCGACATTCGCCAGACCGACATGCGCCGATTCGCCGGAACCCGCTGGGCCGGTACCGGTTTCGATGGCGTCGAGCGCGCCGGAGCGCAGCAGGTCCGGATCCATCCCGATGCCGTCGTCCTCGACGCTGATCACACAGTCGGTACCCGCATCGGCCGCGACAATGGTCACCGTGCCGCCGCGCGTCGCTCCGGCCAAGCCGTGCCGAACCGCGTTCTCCACCAAGGGTTGCAGCGCCAGGAACGGCAGGACGACGCCGAGCACTTCCGGTGCGATCTGCAACCGCACCTGTAACGCATCACCGAACCGGGCGCGCTCCAGCGCCAGATATCGCTCGATATTGCGCAGTTCATCGGAGAGCACCGTGAATTCGCCCGCGGCACGGAAGGAATACCGGGTGAAGTCGGCGAACTCCAGGATCAGCTCACGCGCCCGATCGGGATCGGTACGCACAAAGGAGGCAACGGTATTGAGCGCGTTGTAGATGAAATGCGGGCTGATCTGGGCCCGCAGCGCGCGCACCTCGGCTCGATCGAGCCGGGCACGCGAGGCGTCCAATTCCGCCAATTCCAGCTGTCCGCAGACATATCGCGCCACCTCGGCGACCGCGCCCAGCCGCCCAGGCTCCGGCGTCCCGGTGGTGACCACCCCCAAAGCCCCCGCCACCCCGGCATTCTCGATGAGCAGTGGCTGCGCGATCAGTGTCCGTCCGGCATGTTCACCGCGACCCGGCCCGGACACCAGCACCGGCCGCTCGGTCGCCACCGCCCGCCGTGCGGCGTCGGCGAAGGGTTCGGCCAGATCCGAATGCGGTCCGTCCCAGGCCAGCAGGGTGCCATCCGGATCGGCGACGCCCAACGCGTCGGCTCCGGTGAGCGTCCGCAGATGCGGTGCGGCCTCTTGGGCGGACCGATCGTTCAGGCCCTGCCGCAACGGACGCGCGGCCAGCGATGCGGTATGCAGCGCCGAGTAGACCGCCCGCTCGGCCGGTGTGGTCACCACCCTGCGCGTCCGCGACCAGACCAGTAGCGCGCCGACGATCAGCACGCCTACCGCACCGACCGCGACAACGGCGGTGGTCACAGCACACCCGCCGACCGGTGCTGCCGCTGCCATCCCATGGCCCGATTATGGCGTTGTCCGCGGCGAGTGCATGGTCAACCGCACAGATCCGGCCAGCGGCGACCGGGGCCTTCGTGGCGGACGGTGCCGGCATACAGTCGTGCCATGACCGCCGGCTACTCCGGAACCCCTTTGGCCGAGAAGCTCGGTATCAAGCCCGGCCACCGAGTGGTGCTGCTGAATGCCGCGCCGGGCTGGCGGATCCCGGACCTTCCGCCCGAGGTGGAAATCGCCGCCGATCAACCGGATCAGGCCGAGGTGGTGCTCGCTTTCTACCGCACCCGTGCCGAACTCGCGGACGAGGCGTCGGAGCTTGCTGTCCGGTTGGCGAAGGGGGCCATGCTGTGGATTGCCTGGCCACGCAAGGCGGGCGGGCACGTCAGCGATATCGCCGAGAACGATCTGCGCGAACTGCTGCTGCCGATCGGCGTGGTCGATGTGAAGGTCGCGGCGCTGGACAACGATTGGTCCGGTTTGAAATTCGTCTGGCGGAAGCGACTGTAGGCGCGCCATCGAGTAGGGTCGATCGCTCCGCGCACCGAGCTCCATTCGCGGAATTCGGACAGCTCCGCGCCCCGTTTCGCACGACAACTCAGGCTGCCCAGATGACGCGCCGGTGATCTTCACCACCGACACGCCGGGCCCTCCTGGGACGTCCCGTCACGGCGTGCGAGCCTCCCGAAATTTGTCATACCGACGTGCCTAGAATCGCTAGGCCAACCCCCGTCGAGACCTTGGGAGGAAGGACCGTCTTGGCCGCCTCGTCCGGATCGTTCGTTCACCTGCACAATCACACCGAGTACTCGATGCTCGATGGTGCGGCCAAAATCTCTCCGCTCTTCGCCGAGGCGAAACGGCTGGGAATGAACGCGGTCGGGATGACCGACCACGGCAATATGTACGGGGCCTCGGAGTTCTACAACTCCGCCAAGAAGGCCGACATCAAGCCGATCATCGGCATCGAGGCCTACATCGCACCGGGTTCCCGGTTCGACACCAAGCGCGTGCAGTGGGGTGATCCCAGCCAGAAGGGCGACGACGTCTCGGGCTCCGGCGCCTATACGCATATGACCATGGTCGCGGAGAACGCGACCGGCCTGCACAACCTGTTCAAGCTGTCCTCGCTCGCCTCGTTGGAAGGTCAGCTCGGCAAGTGGGCGCGCATGGACGAGGAGATCATCGCCGAGCACGCCGCGGGCATCATCGCCACCACCGGCTGCCCGTCGGGCGAGGTGCAGACCCGCCTGCGCCTCGGCCATGACCGCGAGGCCCTGGAGGCCGCGGCGAAATGGCAGGAGATCTTCGGACCGGACAATTTCTTCCTCGAGATCATGGACCACGGCTTGTCCATCGAGCGCCGGGTCCGTGAGGGGCTGCTCGAGATCGGCAAGAAGCTCGGGATCCGGCCGCTGGCCACCAACGACTGCCACTACGTCACCAAGGACGCCTCGACCAATCACGAGGCGCTGCTGTGCATCCAGACGGGTAAAACCCTCAGCGACCCAACGCGGTTCAAGTTCGACGGCGACGGCTACTACCTGAAGTCCGCGGAGGAGATGCGCGCGATCTGGGATATGGAGGTGCCCGGCGCCTGCGATTCCACCCTGTTGATCGCCGAGCGGGTGCAGTCCTACGACGAGGTGTGGCAGCACCGCGACCGGATGCCGATCTTCCCGGTGCCCGATGGCTACGACCAGGCCAGCTGGCTGCGTCGCGAGGTCGACCTCGGGCTGGAGCGCCGTTTTCCGGACGGGGCGCCCCAGGAATATCTGGACCGCGCGCAGTACGAGATCGGCGTCATCCTGGAGATGGGCTTCCCGGCCTACTTCCTCGTCGTCGGTGACCTGATCAACCACGCCAGGGATGTCGGCATCCGCGTCGGTCCCGGCCGTGGTTCCGCGGCCGGTTCGCTGGTCGCCTACGCGCTCGGTATCACCAATATCGACCCGATTCCGCACGGTCTGCTCTTCGAGCGCTTTCTCAATCCCGAGCGTGTGTCGATGCCCGATATCGATATCGACTTCGACGATCGCCGCCGCGGTGAGATGGTCCGCTACGCGAGTGAGAAGTGGGGCACCGACCGCGTCGCCCAGGTCATCACCTTCGGCACCATCAAGACCAAGGCCGCCATCAAGGACTCGGCCCGAGTGCTCTTCGGCCAGCCCGGATTCGCCATCGCCGACCAGATCACCAAGGCGCTGCCGCCGCCGATCATGGCCAAGGACATCTCGGTATCCGGTATCACCGATCCGGAGCACGAGCGGTACAAGGAGGCCGCCGAGGTTCGCGAACTCATCGCGAGCAATCCGGATGTCGCGAAGATCTACGAAACCGCGCGCGGCCTCGAGGGCTTGATCCGCAACGCGGGTGTGCACGCGTGTGCGGTCATCATGTCCTGTGATCCGCTCACCGACGCGATCCCGGTCTGGAAGCGGCCCCAGGACGGTGCGCTCATCACCGGCTGGGACTATCCGTCCTGTGAGGCCATCGGCCTGCTGAAGATGGACTTCCTCGGTCTGCGCAACCTGACGGTGATCGGTGACGCGCTGGAGAATATCCAGGCCAACCGCGGCATCGATCTGGATATGGACCGGTTGCCGCTGGACGATCAGCGCACCTACGAATTGTTGTCGCGCGGTGACACTCTCGGCGTATTCCAGCTCGATGGTGGGCCCATGCGCGATCTGCTGCGCCGCATGCAGCCGACCGCGTTCGAGGACATCGTGGCCGTCGGCGCGCTGTACCGCCCCGGCCCGATGGGTATGAACGCGCACAACGACTACGCCGACCGCAAGAACGACCGGCAGGAAGTCAAGCCGATCCATCCGGAGCTGGAGGAGCCGCTCGAGGACATCCTCGGCGAGACCTACGGCCTGATCGTCTACCAAGAGCAGATCATGCACGTCGCGCAGAAGGTGGCCGGCTACTCGCTCGGTCGAGCAGATATCCTGCGCCGCGCAATGGGTAAGAAGAAGGCCGAGGTGCTGGCCGCGGAGTTCGAGGGCTTCGAGGCGGGTATGCAGGCGAGCGGCTTCTCCAAACCCGCGATCAAGGCGCTGTGGGACACCATCCTGCCGTTCGCCGGTTACGCGTTCAACAAATCGCACGCCGCCGCCTACGGCCTGATCTCCTACTGGACCGCATATCTCAAGGCGAACTATCCCGCCGAATATATGGCGGCCCTGCTCACCTCGGTCGGCGACGACAAGGACAAGGCCGCGGTCTACCTGTCGGATTGCCGCCGCCTCGGCATCACCGTGCTGCCGCCGGATGTCAATGAATCCGAGATGAACTTCGCCTCGGTGGGCAAGGACATCCGCTTCGGCCTCGGCGCGGTGCGCAATGTCGGCGCCAATGTCGTCGGTTCGATCATCCAGGCGCGCAAGGAGAAGTCGAAGTTCACCGATTTCTCGGATTACCTGAACAAGATCGACGCCATCGCCTGCACCAAGAAGGTCACCGAATCCCTCATCAAGGCAGGCGGCTTCGATTCGCTCGGGCATCCGCGTAAGGGGCTGCTGCTGGTGCACTCCGATGCCATCGATGCGGTGATGTCCACGAAGAAGGCCGAGGCGATCGGTCAGTTCGACCTGTTCGGCGGGTTGGACGACGGCGACGATTCGGTGGCCTCGGTGTTCAATGTGAAGGTGCCCGAGGACGAGTGGGAGACCAAGCACAAGCTCGCCCTCGAGCGGGAAATGCTCGGCCTGTATGTGTCCGGACATCCGCTCAACGGCGTCGAACATGTGCTTGCGGCACAGGCGGATACGGCGATTCCGGCGATTCTCGAGGGTGATATCAAGGACGGCGCCCAGGTGACCATCGGCGGTATTCTCGCCTCGGTCAATCGCCGCATCAACAAGAATGGCCTGGCCTGGGCCTCGGCGCAGATCGAGGATCTGACCGGTGGCATCGAGGTGCTGTTCTTCCCGCAGGCCTATTCGGTGTATGGCGCGGATGTGGTGGAGGATGCGGTCGTCCTGGTGAAGGCCAGGGTCTCGGTGCGCGACGATCGGATCTCCTTGATCGCCAACGATCTCGCCGTCCCCGATCTGTCTTCGATCGGGGTGGCCAAACCGCTGGCGGTCGTCATGCCGACCCGCCTGTGCACGCCGGACAAGATCGGCGAACTCAAGCGCATCCTGTCCAGACATCCGGGCACCGCGGACGTCCATGTCCGTCATGTTGGTGCGCGCGACAATACGTCATTGTGGAAATTGGATGACAGCCTGCGAGTTTCACCGTCTTCGGCTTTGATGGGCGACCTCAAGGCCCTGCTCGGCCCAGGCTGCCTCGCGAGTTAGCGCTACTCCGTCCGGAACGGTCGCCTCGACGAATGCCGTGGTTCTGTCCACGCGAAAACGCCACATCGACCGGACCCGCGCCTGGTCCGGTCGATGTGGCGCGAAAAGCGTTGCGGTGACGGCGAGGACCGGCGAGGACCACGCCGATCCAGGCGACCGACGGGTAGCCGAACCGCGGCCGATAGCCGAGCCGCCGAGCCAGGGGCCGACGGTGATGCCGACATTGAACACGGAGAAGTTCACTGCGGTCGCGAGAGTCGGGCATTGCCCGGCAGTGCGAAAACGCGAGTGTTCAGCGCCGGATTGTCGGTGAATCCGAAGGCGCCCACTAGCAATACGAGGTGCTTGCTGAAGGTGTTGTAGATACTACTGCGGCCCAGACCCGTTGCGTCACAGAGGTCTTGGGTCGTACTACGCCGAGACCGCGACGCCGAGCGAGAGCGCGGTGAGGAACTTGGGTCCGTCCGCGTAGAACTCGTCGAGCTCGCGGATCTCGAATCCGGCGCGCTCGACGCTCCCGCGAATATCGCGATCGAGATTGCAGCCGCCCGCGATCGCCTTCTCGATCGGATTCAGCCGGTGCTGCCACGTTCGTACGCCCGGATCCGGCGCGAGCCCGTGTTCGACGAAATGCAGAGTCCCGCCGGGGATCAGTACCCTGCGCACCTCGGCGAGCGCGGCCGCGATATCCGGAATGGTGCACATCGTCCAGGTCGAGAGGGCGGAGTCGAAGCTGTTATCGGCGAAGGGCAGCGACTGGCCGTCGAGTCCGGCGCGTTCGATCGGCACCGTAGCTTTGGCGAGGCGCCTGTCCGCAAGACGCCAGCCGAGGTCGGCGGGTTCCACGGCGCTGATCGAGTCGACGGCGGCCGGATAGAAGGGGATATTCAGTCCCGATCCGAAGCCGATCTCCATCACCCGCCCGTGCAGTCCGGCGCAGGCACGCTCGCGGTGCGGATTGTTGACCTTCATACCGCAGACTGCGTTCACCAGCCGCGGTACGACATGGTCGTTATAGATACCCACGCATTCACTCTGTCAGGGTTCGCGCACCGCAGGCAATGTTCACGTCGATATCGGCGAGGCGCTTCGGGAGCGGCTGCCGCGGCGGCGGGCCAGGTGGTCGTGCTGGTCACGGGCGGGCGACGGTGCGCCTCGGATGTCGGCGAGCCGCACGGTGGGACGCATGCGATGCTGGCTCGGTGACCTTGTTCGAGGTGTGGGCCCCGCGACCGGAACGGGTGCGTATCGACATCGATGGTGTCGTGCATCCGATGACGAGGTCCGGTGACGGTTGGTGGCGGGCCGAGGTGCTCGCCGCAACGGGCGCGCGCTACGGCTACCTGCTCGACGATGACCCGACCGTCCTGCCCGATCCGCGTTCGCCTCGGCAGCCCGACGGCGTGCACGGCCGCTCGGCACTGCACGCCCTCGATCCGGCCGGGTGGACCGATGCGGGCTGGACCGGCCGCCCACTGGCGGGTGCGATCATCTACGAACTGCATCTGGGCACCTTCACACCCGAGGGCACCTTCGACGCCGCCGTCGATCGTCTCGACCATCTCGTCGAACTCGGCGTCACCATGGTCGAGTTGATGCCGGTCAACGCCTTCGACGGCATCCACAACTGGGGTTACGACGGTGTCGGCTGGTATGCGGTCCACGAGCCCTACGGCGGACCCGACGGTTTGCAGCGCTTCGTGAATGCTTGCCACGCAACGGGTTTGGCGGTCGCCCTCGATGTGGTGCACAACCATCTCGGCCCCTCCGGCAACTATCTGCCCCGCTTCGCGCCCTATCTGACCGAAGGTCGTAATACCTGGGGGCAGAGCCTCAATCTCGACGGTCCTGCCTCGGATCCGGTGCGTCGCTTCATTATCGAGAATGCCCTGCGCTGGTTCCGCGACTTCCATATCGACGCACTGCGACTCGATGCCGTGCACGCACTCGTCGACCGCACCGCCACCCACCTGCTCGCCGAATTGGCCGCCGACACCGAATCCCTTGCCGCACACGTGCGTAGGCCGCTGACATTGATCGCGGAGAGTGATCTCAACGACCCGCGGCTCATCACCCCGCGTGCGGCCGGCGGCTATGGCCTGACCGGACAGTGGAACGACGACCTGCACCATGCCGTACACACCGCGGTATCCGGTGAACGTCAGGGCTACTATGCCGATTTCGGTTCGCTGCGCTGTCTTGCCCAGACGCTGACGCGCGGATTTTTCCACGCCGGAACGTATTCCAGCTTCCGTGGTCGCGTCCACGGCCGTCCGATCGACACCCGGCTCATCCCGGCGAGTGCGTTACTCGCCTACACCTGTACCCATGATCAGATCGGCAATCGGGCGATCGGGGACCGTCCCAGCACCTACCTGACCGACGGACAGCTGGCGATCAAGGCCGCATTGGTGCTGTTCTCGGCGTACACGCCCATGCTGTTCATGGGGGAGGAGTGGGGCGCGCGCACCCCGTTCCAGTTCTTCACCTCGCATACCGATCCGGTGCTCGCCGCCGCCACCGCGACCGGGCGAAAGGACGAGTTCGCCGAACATGGCTGGGACAGCGATAACGTTCCCGACCCGCAAGACCCGGAAACCTTCCTACGGTCGAAGCTCGACTGGTCCGAACGCGAGCAGTATCGGCATGCGCGACTACTTTCTTGCTATCGCGAGCTGATCTATCTGCGGCGCGAGCGGGCCGAAATCACGAACCCATGGCTCACGCACGTAGCTGTCGACTACGACGAGAACGCCCGTTGGATCGCGGTGCGCCGTGGCCCGCTGACCTTGGTGTGCAATCTCTCCGAAGAGCAGGTCACCGTACCTGTCGCCGGTGTTTCGGTGCTGTCGTGGGAATCCGCGACCGAAGGCGTCACCGCGACCGGGATCCCGGGGCACTCGTTCGTGATACTCGAAAGTGCATAGCGAACCTCGGCTCGGACAGCGATGGCAGGAAACCCGCTGAATGTAACTGTCCGAGACACAATTATTGCCGAGTGTGACCGGCGCCATTACCGTTGGAATATGAGCAACGTGGCTTCACCCGGGGACCTAGCGAATCTCCCCGATGGGGTGGGTGGCAGCGCCGCCACCGAATTCGCACCATTGGTACGCGCATTCGCGAAGGTCTTCGGGCGACGCCGCGGCGCGGGCGGCGCGTTGGCCGTGCATCTGCACGGTGAACCACTGGTCGATATCTGGACCGGCAGCGCGGGTGACAAACCCTGGACCCAGGACACTGCCGCGATCATCTTCTCCGCCACGAAGGGCATCACCGCGACCGTTATCCATCGGCTGGCCGATCGCGGTCTGCTCGACTACGAAGCGCCGATGGCCGAATACTGGCCGGAGTTCGGCCAGAACGGCAAGGGCGATATCACCGTTCGGCAGGTGATGACGCACAGCGCGGGACTCGGTGGCCTGCACCCGATCGCGGCCGGACTCGAGGATGTGCTCGACCACCAGCTGATGGAGGAGCGCCTCGCCGCCGCGAAACCGGATCGCCTGCTCGGTACGCCCGCCTATCACGCGCTCACCTTCGGCTGGCTGCTCGCCGGATTGGCCCGCGCCATTACCGGCCAGGGGATGGCGGACCTGTTCCGCACCGAGGTATCCGAACCGCTCGGCATCGACGGCCTGCATCTGGGCAGGCCGTCGGCGCAGTCGTCGACCGTCTACGCACCGTTGGCGGGCTCTCAGCTCAGCATGATCGGGAATCCGGTCAGCGCAAGGGTTTTGGGTCGCAGCTACGGTCTGCCCGGTGCGCTCGGCGCCGTGGCCCGGTGCCTGTTCCTGCCCGGACTGGAGACCATCCTGGAGGGCGAAATCCCGCCGATCCTGGATACCGAACTCGGTGCGGGCAACGGCGTCTGCACCGCTCCCGCCCTGGCCACCATGTACGGTGCGCTGGCCAATGGTGGCATGGCGGGCGGCGTGCAGTATCTGACGCCGAAAACCATCAAGGCGCTCAGTCGAATTCGAACCTACCGGCTCGATCGCGCCCTGTTCTACGCCCCGATGCTCTGGCGCCTGGGCTATCACTCACTGCCGATGCCGGGTGCGCACGGCGGCTTCGGCCATATCGGCCTCGGCGGCTCCTTCGGCTGGGCCGAACCCCGTCTCGGCCTATCCGTCGGGTTTGTCCACAATCACCTTTCGGCCGCGCAGCTGAGCTTCGACCAGGCCGCGGCCGGTTGGCTGCTGCCGATGGTCATGACGGGTGTAGTTCGCACGACCCGCCGGTCCGTCGCCCCGGTCGAGCGGCCAGCGGCCGCGTAACCGGCGCTCCGTCGTCACGTCTCTGGCGGGCAGTGCCGAGTGCACCGCCGGAGATTTCGGTGGTCACGCCGACGATTCTCGCGGCACGGTGATTCTGCCGGGCTGGGCGGCTACGGGGCGTTGGGCTGGTCGTTCGAGCCGAGTTTCGGCCCGTGGTGCCGGAATTCCAATGGGACCGTCACGGCCCGGCCGCGCGGAACTTCTGCGCGGCCGGGCCGGATCGGGGGTGTGCTCAGGTGAGGTAGCGGTAGGCGGGGGAGTCCGGTTCCAACCGCTCGCACTGAATCGGTGACTGTTCCATCCGCTCCAGCAGTGGGCCGAGCCCCTCGGGCGCGCCGAGCTCGATACCGACCAATGCGGCACCGGTTTCCCGGTTATTGCGTTTGACGTATTCGAACAGGGTTATGTCGTCGTCGGGCCCGAGCACCTCGTTGAGGAACCGCCGCAGTGCGCCCGGCTCCTGCGGGAAGTCGACCAGGAAATAGTGTTTCAAGCCGCGGTGCACCAGTGAGCGTTCGATGATCTCGCCATAGCGGGACACATCGTTATTGCCACCGGAGACCAGGCACACCACCGTCGAACCCGGTTCGATCGCGATCTCCGCCAGCGCCGTCACCGACAGCGCGCCCGCGGGTTCGGCGATGATGCCCTCGTTCTGGTACAGCTCGAGCATGGTGGTGCAGATCGCGCCCTCGTCGACCTGCATCATGCGGAAAGCATCTGCGCCCCTTGGTGATTCGGTCGCGGTCAGCAGCGGCAGCGAGCCGTGCGAGACGGCTCGGCCGCCGAATCCGGCGACCGCCGCATAGGGCACCTGACCGACGCGACGCACCGCCGCACCGTCGACGAACGGATCGATCTCCGGCAGCGTCACCGGGCCGCCCGCGACCAGTGCCGCGGTCATCGAGGCCGCGCCCGCCGGTTCCACACCGAGGATTCCGGTGCTCGGCGAGCGCTCCCGCAGGTAGGTGCCGATGCCCGCCAGGCAACCGCCGCCGCCGACCGGGATCACCACCAGATCGGGGGTCCGGCCGCCGAGCTGTTCCAGGAATTCGGGCGCGATGGTGCCCTGTCCCGCCGCGGTGCGCGGATCGTCGAATGGCGGCACCATGGTCGCGCCGGTCTGCTCGACATCCTCGGCTGCGGCCGCGGCGGCGGCATCATAGGTTTCCCCGACCGCGATCAGCTCGACGAACTCGCCGCCGTGCACCCGGATACGGTCGCGCTTCTGCTTCGGCGTGGTGGTCGGTACGTAGATGCGGCCCTTGATGCCCATCGCATTGCAGGCGAAGGCCACGCCCTGGGCGTGATTGCCAGCGCTGGCCGCGACCACACCCGCGGCCCGTTCGGCGTCGGTGAGCTGCACGATCACGTTGTAGGCGCCGCGCAGCTTGTAGGAACGGACGGCGGTGAGGTCTTCGCGCTTGAGATAGACCTGCGCCCCGGTCAGCGCGGAAAGCCGGGGACTGTGCTGCAGCGGGGTGGGCTCGATAATGTCGGCAATTCGCTTGGCGGCGGCGTCGATCTCGTCGGCGGTCAGCGCAGGACGAGATGTGGATCGGTCGTCGAGAAGTTCAAGCGGATTGGACACCCGAAATATGCTGCCACCCGCCGCGTCGGCCGGACGCGGCGGGTGGGTGTCGAAGGTGCGCAAACTGCTGGTTTACCGGTCGGATCTATTGCGGCGTGAGGACGAAAACCGGAATCTCACGGGTCGTCTTGGTCTGGTAGTTCGCGTAATCGGGCCAGACCTCGACCGCCCGCTGCCACCACACCGCCTTCTCCTCGCCGGTGACCTCGCGCGCGGTGTAGTCCTTGTTCACGATGCCGTCGCGCAGCTCGACATGCGGTTCGGCCTTGATATTCCAGTACCAGACGGGATGCTTCGGCGCTCCGCCCAGCGAGGCGACGACCGCGTATTCGCCGTCGTGCTCGACCCGCATCAGCGCGGTCTTGCGCAGCAGGCCGCTCTTCGCGCCCTTAGTGGTCAGGACGATGACGGGCTTGCCCTGCAGCGTCAGCCCCTCGGTCCCGCCGGAACTCTCGATCTGTTCGGCCTGCTCGCGGGCCCAATCGGATGTGCTCGGTCCGTACTCACCTGTCAATGGCATAACACCCGCAACACCTCAGCGCCCGCCGCTGTTCCCGCAAAAATGTTAGGTGGCCCGAACTTCCTGATCCGTGTACCCTGACGACATGGCAGTGGCCCCCCTTCCGACTCGACCCACGGCGGTAGATATCGCCGGCAGCGCGTGGCCCGTGTACAAACTCGAGGCGATCGCCCTGGGGCTGGTCACCTGCCTCGTCCTCGCGCTGATCACCGGGTCGCTCCAGGTCGCGGTGCTGGTCGCTGCCGGTGTCGGTGCCGGACGCTGGGTTCTCGGCCAGGTCGGCGCAAGCCGCCGAGCGTAGGCGCCGCAGCACCGAGTCGAGACGAAGGCACCTCGCCCGAGAAGCCAATCCATGCCGAGGCCAGCGCCCCCAAGGGGTTGGTGCCCTACCTGCGGTTTCAAGATCAGGTGGATCTGGGGGCGGCATCGGCCGAGTAGCCCCACCACCAGTTCCACTTGATCTTGATCGGCGGCCTAGGCGGACGCCGAGGAGGAGGTTGGTGCGGGACGACGGGGAGCTCGGGAGGCCTGTGTGGGTGGCCCACGGCGCCGGGGGATTTCAAGATCAGGTGAAGTCTGTGGCGGCATTGTCCGGGGTGGCCCGCCGCCAGTGCCACTTGATGACACACGGGTTGTTCAGCAGTCGCCTAGGCGACGTCTAGGGGGAGGTTGGCGAGTTCGGTGCGGGAGAGGACGCCGAGTTTGGGGTAGGCCTTGTAGAGGTGGTGGCCTACGGTGCGGGGGCTGAGGAAGAGTTGGGCGGCGATGTCGCGGTTGGACATGCCTCGGGCGGCGAGGCGGACGATCTGGAGTTCTTGTGGGGTGAGGCGGGCGAGGACGCCGGTGGTGGGGCGGCTGGTGGTGGTGCCGCCGAGGGCGGCGAGTTCGGTGCGGGCGCGTTCGGCCCACGGTGCGGCGTCGAGACGATCGAAGGTTTCCAAGGCGGGCCGAAGTTGGTTGCGTGCCTCGGACTTTCGACGGTTGCGCCGTAGCCATTCACCGAAAAGCAATTGGGTTCTGGCCTGTTCGAAGGGACGCCCGCCGCGGTCGAGTGCGGCTCGGAAGTGGCCCTGCGCCTCGGTTTCCGGCCCGGTCAGTGCCAGGCAGCGCTCGACGAGCGCGGTGACCCACTCCTGTTGCGAGGTTGTGGCCCAGCCGCGCAGCCGATCAACCGCGTCGCCCGCTCGCTCCGGGCTGCCCATGCGCACCGCCGCTTCGATCAGGTCGGGTAGGGCGCGCAGACCGATTACGTGGTGGCGGGCTGGTTCCACGGTCAGCAGCTCCAGCCGGGACAGTGCGCTGTCGACCTTGCCGAGCCCGAGATCCAACACGCCGAGTGCCGCCAACGTCCATGGTGCGCCGGGTGCGGCGGCACCACCCAATTCCTCGGCGAGGGCGCGGTCGACCAGCTCCCGGCAATCCGGTTCGCGTCCCTCCAATGCCGCCAGATAGGCGAGATAGCTCGACATCTGGCTGATCCAGTGCCGCTGGCCGATATCCTCGGCGATCCGCAGTCCTTCGAGCGCGGCGATGCGACCTTCGCGTGGTCGGCCGAGGAATAGTTCGGTCTCGGCGCGGAAGAACAGCAGGGTCGGAAGTAGTGCGATGCGGCCCTGGTCGCGGCATTCGGCAATGAGGGTCTGCGCCAGCTCCGCGGCCTGCTCGTCCTGGCCGACGACCAGCCCGACACCGCACATCTGCACCAGATCGCGCGGACTGTCCGCACCGTTGCGGCGAGCGGCGGCGGCCGCGTCGCGCAGGTCGACGGTGCAGCGGCCGTCGATGCCCGCGACCGTGTAGCGGGCGATGGGTGTCATCGGTTCGGCGTCGGGTAGGTCCAATGCGTTGATATGCGCGGCGATCTCCGCGAGTTCCGGTGCACCGAGGTACCAGGCCGTGTGCACCGCCTGCATGAGGATGCGCGCGGCGCGGGCCGGATCGTCGGTGTGCACCAGATCGGCACCCGCGAGCAACAGCTGGTGTGCCGAGAGCGGTTTGCCCGCACCGAATTCCGCAGTGGCGCGCACCAGATCCAGTCGGGCCGTGAGCATTCGGTCGGGGCTCAATCCGGCGGCGCGGTCGGCCAGTCGGCTGGCACGATCCAATTGTCCCGCTTCACTGGCGGTTTCGGCGGCAGCCACCAGCCGTCGGACCCGAGCGAAGGCGTCGGTGCTCAAACCCGCGGCGCGCTCGTAAGCGGCCACCGCACCGGAATAGCCGCGGCGCCGACGCGCCCGATCGGCGGTGTCCTCGAGCGCGGTGGCGGTGGTCTCATCCGGTCCGGTCGCTGCCGATGCCAGCTGCCAGGCGCGCAGGTCGGCGTGCTCGGGTTCGGTCAGTGCGGCGGCGAGCGCGGCATGCGCGGCGAGCCGCTGCGTCAGCGGCGCACCCTGGTAGACGGCCGAGCGCAGCAGCGGATGCCGGAAATTCACGTACACGCCATCACTACCGACCAACCCGGCGTCCGCAGCCGGTTGCAGGTCCGGCAGCCCGGCCTCGAGTTCGGCGGCGGCGCGCAACACCGTGGTGAGGTCGTTGGTGCCCGCCGCGGCCGCGATCAGGAGCAACGTCCGGGTGGCCGCGGGCAGCCGGGACACCTGGCCGTGAAAGGCCACCTGGAGCCGTTGTGTCAGCGGCAGGGGATTCGGCCCGCGACCCGATTCGGCGCCCTCGGCGGCCAATACCGCGGGCAGCTCCAGCAGCGCGAGCGGATTACCGCCCGCCTCGGCGAGCAACCGGTACCGAATGGCGGGGGAAAGATCCGGACCGCGACTGTCCACCAGCGCCGCCGCCGACTCCTGTGCCAGGCCGGTCAGCGCGAGTTCGGGTAGGCCGGGCGCGGGAAAATCCTGCTCGCCGGTCCGCGTCGCGAAGATGATCACGACGCCCTCGGCATCGAGGCGCCGGGCCGCGAACAGCAGCGTCTCCGACGTCGCCCGATCCAGCCAGTGCGCGTCATCGATCAAACACAGCAGCGGCCCCTCGGCCGCCTCCTCGGCCAGCAGCGACAGCACCGCCAGACCGATCAGCATCCGATCCGCCGGATCATGTGGCGCCAGCCCGAACGCGCCGCGCAGTGCGTCACGTTGGGGTGCGGGCAACCCGTCTATCAGCGCCATCCCCGGCTTGATCAGCAGATGCAGCCCGGCGAACGGCAGCTCCGCCTCGGACTCGATTCCGGCACTGCGCACCGACGTAATCCCTTGCGCCGCCGCATAGTCCAACAGCGCCGTCTTCCCGATCCCCGGCTCTCCACGCACCACGAGCACTCCACTGCGGCCGGCCCGCGCCTGCTCGAGAAGCCGATCGATCCGTGCTTGTTCGGCTTCTCTTCCATGGAGCATCTGCCCACCGTAACCGTTGGCCACGACGCTGTTCGATCGGATAAGCGACCGTGTCACAGCCCATTTTCATAGCATCCTGCTACTAAAGTGCGGTTATGCCCTCGAAGTTGACGAAGGTAGCGCTTGTGGTCGGCAGCGTCCTGGCCGCCGAAATGTCATCGATGGCGTCCGCACCGGCCGAAGTCATTTCGATGGCATCGCATGAGAAGAGTTTCGCATCGCCGATCGGTGGCGACATCCTGGTGGGCAGTAAGGACGAGACCATCAACCGGATCCCGCCGCTGAATCAAGTGGGCACTACCCGCGAGGCTTTTGTGACCACTACCGCCTACGGTCAGATCAATGCGGCGGCTGTGGGCAAGCTGAGGGTCGGCTACCACGTCGGCTGTGCTGTGACGATCGGTACGGGCACCCTCGGCGCGACACCCGACCTCATCGTCCCGCTGCCCCTCGGCGTGGACACCAGGAACACCGGGCCGAATGCGCCCAATTTGCCTGATGTGCCTACTTTGCCCGATGTGCCTACTTTGCCCGACGTGCCAACTTTGCCCCAGGTACCCACTGTGCCCGAGGTGCCGAACCTGCCCGACGTACCCAACGGGAAAAAAGGGAAAAAGGGGAAGAACCGGAACGGGAACACCGCGGACAACGGAGGCAACGGGGGTGGGGCCGGGGCCGGGGTCGGAGGCGGGGACGGCCAGTTCTTCCCCGTTTTCGTCAATCCCAACCCGGTGATCACGGTGAACCTACAGGCGGGTGAGGTCGCGGAGGTTCCGCTGGCGGAGAAGGAGATGATCCCCGGCAAGCTCATCCAGACGGTCGTCCGGGACTTCCACATCAAGATCAATACCTGCACCGGTCCGGTCACCCTGCGGCAATTCGCCTATGTCTATGCCACCTCGCCCGAGGTCGACGATTCAGGTGCGGTCTTCGGCGACCCGACCTGGTTGTAGCCGCGCCGGGTACTCGCGCAAATCCCGTCTTTCCATTGAAAGACAAGGTTTTCATTAACGTCCCCGATTGAACGGCCGATGATTCGGGTAGTCGAGTACGCGGGTTTCGACGGTAATCGGGGCGGAGGCTTTACCCATGAAACGACTGGTCGTCTGCTGTGACGGCACCTGGAAGGCCGAATCCAGCAACACGGTATCGAACATCATCAAGATCGCGCAGACGATCCGCTACGAGGCGCCGGGACCGTCGGGGGACCCGATCCAGCAGTGGGTCAGCTACGTTTCCGGGCCGGGCGCCCGCGGCTTCCTGGCGGACCGCCTGATGGGTGGCGCGTTCGGACTCGGACTCGAGGCGAATCTGTCCTCGGCGTACTGGCATCTGGCACTGAACTGGCAACCGGGGGATGAGATCTTCATCTTCGGTTTCAGTCGCGGCGCGTTCACCGCGCGCAGCCTGGCCGGTCTCATCGGCCGCATCGGGATCATGACACCCGATGCGATGATCGAGGGAAAGTACCCGGATGCCTTGCGGATTCACCATCAGCCCGCACCGCGGCGCACCCCGGAGAATCCGGATCCGAAGGAGCCGAAGGAGTGGATCGACTTCCGCAAGGCGAACTGCTGGGATGCTCCGGCCAAGATCGACTTCATCGGGGTTTTCGATACCGTCGGCGCCCTCGGCGTGCCGGGGCTGACCTCGCTGCGGCACCGATTCCACGATGTGAAGCTCGGACGCAATGTCTACTGTGCGCGGCAGGCGCTGGCACTCGATGAGCGGCGGCGCAATTTCGAACCGTGCCTCTGGGAGGTGCCGATCGAGCCGGATGTGAAGTACTCCCACGACTACGACCGGGTCAAGCAGGTCTGGTTCGAGGGCGTGCACAGCGATATCGGCGGCGGCTACCAGGAATGTGGACTCTCCGATATCACGCTGCGCTGGATGATCGAACAGGCCGAGGCGGTCGGGCTCGCCTTCGACCACGACCGGCTCGAGGGACTGTCCCAGCGGTGTGCGGCCGCGGGCGCGAAGCATATGGAATTGCACCGCTCGCTCGGCATCGGATACCGAATCCTCAACGTGCTGCGCACCATTCGCCAGCCGCGGAATCCGCGGTTCTACTGGGACTCCTGGCGGCGGCTGTACACCGACGGGGACCGCGGCGTGCGCCTGGCCTCCACCGTGCAGGATGCCGTGGACTACCGGCCCGCGAATCTCCGGCGCTGGCTGAAGGTCAACGACGGGGCGGTGCCCGAGACGATGATCGAGAAGACCGGCACCGTGACGGCCATGACGCCGGAGGAGCCCTCAGCGCACCAGTAGCGCCACCGGCAGCCGGGCGAAGAGCTTTTCCAGTCGGGCCCGGCCTTGGAAGGTGTGGCCGGTCAGCCGATCGGTCCAGCTGCCCTGCGGCAGCTCCAAAGTGGTATCGCCCCACCCGGCTTCGGCCAGCGCGAGGCTGTGCCGGGTGGCGGCCACGACCACCTCGGGCGTCTCACCGGCCCGGCCGCGCGCGTAGGCGACCAGCCTGCTCTCATGCTCGCCGGCGGCGAACAGGGGCAGGTAGGTGCCGCCGACGAAACAGTCCGGACGTTCGCGGCGCAACCACAGCGCATAGGCGACAATCCACATCTTCGCCGCGCCGGTGGTATCCAAAGCCGGTGTGCCGGTGAGCGATTGCAGCAGTCCGGCACGGGCCGCGAAGTCCACCGGTCGACGGTTGTCCGGATCGACGAGCCCGTCCTCCCACAGCTCGCAGCCCTGATAGATATCGGGAATTCCGGGCCCGCACAGCTGCAGCAGCTTCTGCGACAGCGAATCCGACCAGGCGTGTGGGGCGAGTTCGTGCACCAGGTCACCGATTTCGGAGCCGACGGGGCCGTCGATCACCGCGTCCAGCCAGCCGTGCACTTTCGTCTCGAATTCGGCATCCGGTTCCTCCCACGAGGTGTGGACACCGGCCTCGCGAATCGCCTTCTCCGCGAACAGATGCAGTCGCTCTCGCAGTCCGGCCACCGACGAGGCCGGGCGGCCGTCGGCGGGCCAGATACCGAACATGTTCTGCAGCAGGAACAATGTCGTCGCACCGTCGGGGCCAGGGACGATTTCCTGCCAGGATTCGACGGCGCGGGCCCAGGTCTCCGCGGCCTGGGACAGCACCCCGATCCGGGCCCGCACATCCTCACCGCGCTTGGTGTCGTGGGTCGACAGCGTCGTCATGGTGGCGGGCCAGCGCTGCGCGCGTTCGCTATTGGACAGGTGGAATTCGTTGAGCGAGTGGCCGAATCGTGCCGGATTGCCGCCCACCTCTTGCAGGGATACCAGCCGCGCCGCCTGATAGAACATGGTGTCCTCGACGGCCTTGGCGGTGATCGCACCGCAGACCTGACTGAATCGAACGGCTGCCTCGCCGTTGGTCGCCAGCGCTGTCACCAGCACACTCAACGGCACTGTCAGTTCACTATTGCGCTTCTCCACCTCGGCGACCACCGCGCCGGTCATACCGGCCAGCGGCGCGTAATCCACCCGGTACACCGGCATGAAGGCCAGCACCTCGATGGTGGCATTGGTCAATGCCATGGTGTCGAAGCTTTCGGCGTGTGCGTCGCGCTTGATCGCGGCGACCAGTCGCCGGATCTCCGGGGCCAGAATATTCTCCGCCACCGCGCGTTTGATCCGGTGTTCGGTCTCGCCGATCCAAGCGCGGTCGCTGCCGTGTCCGGCCAGTTTGCGCGACAGTTCGGTCAGCGTCTGCTCGCCGTTCGGGTCGATCAGCACACCGCCGTAGTCGGACAGGGCGTCGTAGCCGGTGGTGCCGTCGACCGGCAGTGTCGCGTCCAGCGGTTCACGATTGGCGAGGATCTTTTCCACGAGCAGCAGCCGGTGCGGGCCGATGAGCCGCCGCAGCTTCGTCAAATACGAGGTGGGATAGGACAATCCGTCCGGATGGTCGACCCGCACGCCGTCGATCAGGTCGTGTTCACACCACGCGGCCAGCTCGCGGTGGGTGATCTCGAAGACCTCGGGATCCTCCTGACGCACCGCGGCCAGGCTGCTGACCGCGAAGAACCGCCGGTAGGTGCACAGCCCGGCCTTCCAGCTGACCAGCCGGTAGTGCTGTTTATCGTGGATGCGCAGCGCATTGTCGCCGTCGGTGCCCGCCGCGATGGGGAAGCGCAGATCGTGCAGTGCCAGCATCGGTTCCGAACCGGATCGGTCCACCGTCAGCGCGGCCGGATCGTTTTCGCCCTGCAGCACCGGCAGTGCCAGCCGACCGCCCGCGCCGTTGCCCGCACTCCAGTCGATATCGAAGAAATGCGCGAACTGCGATTCGCGACCGTTACGCAGTACGTCCCACCACCACGGGTTCTGGCGGGGATCGGCCACGCCGACGTGGTTCGGTACCAGATCGACGATCAAACCCATACCGCGGCTGCGCACTTCGTCCGCGAGCGCCTTGAGTCCGGCCGGGCCGCCGAGGGGCGCCGACACCGTGGTCGGGTCGGTGACGTCGTAACCGTGCGTCGAACCGACCGCCGCGGTCAGGATCGGCGACAGGTACAGATGCGAAATACCCAGCTGTTGTAGGTATTCCGCGATCGCGCGGGCATCGGTGAAGGTCAACGCGTCGGGGCGCAGCTGGAGTCGGTAGGTGCTGCGGACCGTTGTCTGCCGGGCAGGGGTGCGGCCGCGGGAGATGGGGTCGGTGTGATGGGTGTGCGTCTCGATCTTCGGCGTCTCGGTCATCGGCGTTTCGGTCATCGGCGTTTCGGTTATGCGGGGCAGTGGAGGACGAGCAGACAACGGGCTGGGACGGCGATGGTGCTCGCCGCCGGATAGGCCGCATCGGCGCGGCCATCGGGTATCGAACAATCCAGTGCGACAGTCCATTCCGCGCCGTAATCCGGATCGGGCAAGATGAAGTCGAGCCCGCTGTCGTGGGCGTTGAAACACAGCAGGAACGAATCGTCGGTGATGCGTTCGCCGCGCGGGCCGGGTTCGTTGATGCCGAGGCCGTTGAGATATACCGTCAGCGATTTGCCGAAACCGCTGTCCCAGTCGGCGGATGTCATCTCCTCACCCCCTGGGGTGAGCCAGGCGATATCGCCGGCATGATCTTTCGGCCGGGTCGGTCGGCCTGCCAGGAAGCGGCGGCGGCGGAATATCGGGTGCGCGGTGCGCAGTGCGATCACTCGCTTGGTGAATTCGAACAGGTCCGAATTCGTCTGCATCAGCGACCAATCCATCCAGGCCAGCGGTGAATCCTGGCAGTAGACATTGTTATTGCCCAGCTGGGTGCGACCCATCTCGTCGCCGTGCGCGAGCATCGGGGTGCCCTGGCTGAGCACCAGCGTGGCCAGCAGGTTGCGACTCTGCTTCGCGCGCAGTGCGAGTATGTCCGGATCGTCGGTGGGGCCCTCCACCCCGCAGTTCCACGAGCGGTTGTAGCTCTCGCCGTCGCGATTGCCCTCACCATTGGCGTCGTTGTGCTTCTCGTTGTAGGACACCAGATCCCGCAGGGTGAAGCCGTCGTGTGCGGTGATGAAGTTGATGCTCGCGCTCGGCCTGCGGCCGGTGGCCTCGTACAGGTCCGAGGATCCGGTGAGCCGGGAGGCGAATTCGCCGAGGGTGGCGGGTTCACCGCGCCAATAGTCGCGAACGGTATCGCGGTACTTGCCATTCCATTCGGTCCACTGGCCGGGGAAGTTGCCGACCTGGTAGCCGCCCTCGCCGACATCCCACGGTTCCGCGATGAGCTTGACCTGACTGACCACCGGATCCTGTTGCACCAGATCGAAGAAGGTCGACAGCCGGTCCACATCGTGCAGTTCCCGGGCCAGCGTGGCGGCCAGATCGAAGCGGAAGCCGTCGACGTGCATATCCAGGATCCAGTAGCGCAGTGAGTCCATGATCAGCTGCAGCGTATGCGGATGGCGCACGTTCAGGCTGTTGCCGGTGCCGGTGTAGTCCATATAGCGCGACGGGTCCTCGTCGACCAGGCGGTAGTAGGCGGCATTGTCGATACCGCGGAAGGCCAGGGTCGGCCCGAGATGATTGCCCTCGCCGGTGTGGTTGTAGACGACATCGAGGATGACCTCGATGCCCTCGGCGTGCAGTGCGCGCACCATGGCCTTGAATTCGGTGACCGCCGCGCCGCCGCGTGGGCTGGCCGCGTATTCGTTGTGCGGGGCGAGGTAGCCGAAGCTGTTGTAGCCCCAGTAGTTTCGCAAGCCCTGATCCAAGAGGACGCGGTCGTGCAGGAATTGGTGCACCGGCATCAGCTCGATCGCGGTGATACCGAGTCCTTTCAGATGTTGCACGATCGCCGGGTGCGCGATGCCGGCGTAGGTGCCGCGCAGTTCCTCCGGAATATCGGGATGCGTCATCGTCATGCCCTTGACGTGCGCCTCGTAGATGACCGTTTCGTGGTAGGGCCGATTCGGTGGACGGTCGGCGCCCCAGTCGAAGAACGGGTTGATCACCACGCCGGTCATGGTGTGCCCCAGCGAATCCTCGCCGTAGGTGTAGAGCGAGGAGTGGTTGTCGAATTCGCCGTCGAAGGCCTTGCCGTAGGGATCGAGCAGCAATTTGCTTGGATCACAGCGCAATCCGTGCTCGGGATCGTAAGGTCCGTGCACCCGGAAACCGTAGCGCTGGCCCGGTCCGATGGTCGGCAGATAGGCGTGCCAGACGTAGGTGTCGACCTCTTCCAGCGGCACTCTGGTTTCGGTGCCGTCCCTGGCGATAAGGCACAGTTCGACCGCGTCGGCAACCTCGGAGAACACCGAGAAATTGGTGCCTGCGCCGTCGTAGGTCGCGCCCAGTGGGTAGGCGGTGCCGGGCCAGACACCGAGGGGTGTCACCTCACCGAGCGCTGCGTCGGGCTGAGCCATGTCAACGACACTAGCGCCAGCCGGAGCGTGCTCGGTGTGGGTGGTTGTGGCTCGGCGAGTCAGTCCTGGTCGGGACCGGTTTCGAGCCAGCGCCGCCGGAGACCGACCCGGGTTGCCAGCCGGGCGAGTCCGCCGAATACCGCGTGCTGCAGCCAGACCGGGATGCCCGCGAGATAGCCGTCCTGGTAATCCCACAGCAATGCCAGCGCCAACGGATTGCGCGGCATCCGGGAGCGGACGGTGGTCTTGTGCGCGGCATCGAGGTTGTGCCAGAGCTGGAACATCTCCCAATGCCGCAGCGGCGGGCGGATTTCGTGATCGAAGACGGTGTCGGGCGCCTCGCTCCAGAACTCGTGTACCGCGCGCGGGGGTGCGGTGAGCGAATCACCGGGATGCACAACGATTTCCTTGCCATCGATCTTGAAACGGAGCCGACCGCGCCGCAACGTCCACGATTCGCTGAGTACCGGATGCCAATGCGGGCCAGCCTGCCGGTCCGCTTCCGCCAGTTGATGTTCCAGCCGCAGGTAGGGGCCGCGCTCGTCTTCGCCGCGTGCGACGAAGGTGATGCGGTGGCCATTGCGGAAGGTGAGTGTGTCTCCCATATCTCCAGATATAAAGGTAACCTTTGTAATGTGTCAACGGTTGAACCTCACACCACGCTGTTGAAGCTGCTCGGTCAGGCGACGCACGCCTTCGAACGCGAGCTGAATCGGGAATTGCGGGCGGCACTGCGCGACGATCTGCGCCCGGCGCACTACGCGGTGTTCCGCTATCTGGCGCCGGCGGGTTCGCGGATCAGTGTCTTGGCCGAGGAAGCGGGCATGACGCAGCAGTCGATGGGCGAGTTGGTGACGCATATGGAGCGATGCGGGTATGTGGAACGGAAGATCGATCCGGATGATCGCCGGGCGCGGCTCGTTGTGCTGACCGCCGCGGGGCATGTGGCGCTCGGTGTGGCGGCGGAGCGGGTCCGGCGGATCGAACGGAAGTTGGTGGCCGATCTGGGCGAGCGCGGGTTGGCGGAGCTGCGGCAATCACTGAGCCGCGTGCACGAGGTGCTGATCGACTGAATGTCACTGCCTCGTGGGCAGTGTCAGCCGCCAGGTCTGGCCGACCAGATCGTGGCCGAAACTGTGGTGCGGATTCGATTCGACGAGATCGAAACCCGCGCGCTGATAGATATGGCGCGCCGAGGCGAGGATGTCGTTGGTCCACAGCACCATGTCGCGGTAGCCCACCTCGGTGGCGAATCGCAGGCAGCGCTCGACCAGTGCGGAACCGACACCGAGACCGCGCGCGGTCGGCTCGACCAGCAGTAGCCGCAGTCGCGCCGTGGTCTCGTCCTCTGCGACACAGAAGACGCAACCCACCGGCTCGCCGTCGTATTCGGCGATCCAGGCGCGTTCGCGGCGCTCGTCGTGGTCGTCCAGATAGTCCGCGACGATGCGGGCAACGAGTGCCTCGTAGCTGGTGTCCCACCCGTATTCGGCGGCATAGAGCGCGGCATTGCGTTGGATGACCCAGCCGTAGTCGCCGGGTTTCGGGGCGCGCAGCACCAATTCGCCGGGGCCCGGTCCGTCGAGAATGCGCTGGATGGTGCGCATGGAGGTGATCAGCCGCGTGCGCTCGGCCGGTTTGTGCGCATTGAGGAGATAGCCGACTTCGGCGCTCGAGCGCTGGTTGAGCACCGCGAAGATCTCCCGGCCGCGTTGGGTCAGCCGGACCTCTTGGCGCCGCCCATCGCTTTCGGAGCGATTGCGCTGGACGAGCCCGTCCTTTTCGAAGCGGGTCAGGATGCGGCTGAGATAGCCGGGGTCCAGGTCGAGCGTGCGGCGCAGCGTGACCACCTCGGTCGGGCCGGAGTTGGCCAGTTCGAACATGATTCGCGCTTCGGTGAGCGAATATTCGCTGTCCAGCAGACCCTCCCGCAGCACCCCGATGACCCGGGTGTAGCGGCGGTTGAATTCGCGCACGGCGTCGATATCGGCGGCGGCAACGGTGGTCACGGCGGCTCCAATCTTTGACTGAGTCAAAGGATACGTCGGAACGCTCGCGTCGGTGTGGAATTCCATCGGTGATCGTGCGCGTGCAGCTCGAGTGGTAACTTGAACACCGTTCAAGCCCTGGCAGGCCGGGGCCGTCGCGACCGCGAGGAGTCCCGTGGCATTGAGTTCACCCACCCCATCGGCTGCCATCGCCCTGACCCCCGACGAGATCGCCACCATCGATGCCGAACATGTCTGGCATCCCTACGGCGGCTTTCCCGCGACGACCGAACCGCTGGTGGTTTCCGGTGCTTCCGGAACCCGGCTCACCCTCGCCGACGGTCGGGAATTGGTCGACGGGATGAGTTCCTGGTGGGCCGCCATCCACGGTTATCGGCATCCGGTCCTGGATGCCGCGCTGGTGGCGCAGTCGCAGCGGATGAGCCATGTGATGTTCGGCGGGCTCACCCATGAACCGGCGGCCCGGCTGGCCGCACTGCTCGTCGAGCTGACGCCCGCCGGCCTGGACAAGGTATTCCTGTGCGACTCCGGATCGGTATCGGTCGAGGTCGCGGTGAAGATGTGTCTGCAGTACTGGCGCGCGGCGGGTAAGCCGCAGAAGCGGCGGCTGCTCACCTGGCGCGGCGGATATCACGGCGATACCTTCACGCCGATGAGTGTGTGCGATCCGCAGGGCGGCATGCACGCGCTGTGGACCGATGTGCTCGCGGAGCAGCTTTTCGCGCCGGCGCCGCCGCGTGCGTATTCGGGCGAGTATGTGGCCGATTTCGAGCGGTTGCTGGCCGCGCACGCCGACGAACTCGCGGCCGTCATCGTGGAGCCGGTGGTGCAGGGCGCGGGTGGGATGTGCTGGCACGATCCGCGGTATCTGACCGACTTGCGGCGCCTGTGCGACGAGTACGGGGTGCTGTTGATCTTCGATGAGATCGCGACCGGATTCGGCCGCACCGGAGCGCTTTTCGCGGCCGATCACGTCGGGGTGCGTCCGGATGTGATGTGTGTCGGCAAATCGCTCACCGGCGGATATCTGACCTTGGCTGCCGCGCTGTGCACCGCGCGGATCGCGGAGACCATCAGCGCGGAACACGGCGGGCTCATGCACGGTCCCACCTTCATGGGGAATCCGCTGGCGTGTGCGGTCGCGGTGGCCTCGATCGAGCTCCTGCTGCAACGGGATTGGCGCGCCGAGGTGACCCGTATCGAATCGGAACTGAAAGCCGGTCTGGCCCCGGCGCGTTCGCTGCCCGGGGTGGCGGATGTGCGGGTGCTCGGGGCTATCGGCGTTGTGCAACTCGATCATCCGGTGGATATGCGTAAGGCCACCCATGCCGCCGTCGAAGCGGGCGTGTGGCTGCGCCCCTTCCGCGATCTGATCTATGCCATGCCGCCCTTCATCAGCACGACCGAGGACATCGCACGCATTACCGCCGGTATGGTTGCCGCCGCCCGAGTCTGATCCGGCTGGATCAGGCGTGTTTGCGGGTGTTGTGCTCGTTTCCCGCACTCTCGGGGCGATCGGTATCGGAGACGATCTCCCAGACCCGGAATACGCAGTGGTAGTCGTCGGCCCAGCCGCTGGCGATCAGCAGGTAGGTGTCGCCGTCGCGCAGCAGGACCCGGCGACCCGGAAGTCTCGGGTGTTGCGGGGTGAAGGTAGGCACGAGCGAGTGCAATTTGGTCAGCGCCTGCTCGCGAGTGCCGACCACCTCCGCGAGTACCCGCGGCGACCAACGCTTGTGATCGCCGGAACCTGTTGTCTCTTCGACGACTATCGCCCACCGTGGCATCCGGCCCTGCTCCCTCTGGCGGAAATGCCGCGCCACCGTTGGTCGGTGGCGAACCCTCAACGATTGGCTCCCACGGTACCAGCACCCACCCCCGACCATGCGGCTTGAACGGTGTTCAAGTATGCTGCGGAGCTGTGACTACCGATCCGTTGGGCTGGCTTGATGAACGCGCCGCCGAGCGCATGCGCGCGGGGTTGCGCCGTGAACTGCGGCCGCGCGCGGCACAGTCGCCGTCGATCGACCTCGCCTCCAACGACTACCTCGGGCTGGTGCGTCATCCAGAAGTGATCGAGGGCGCGATCGATGCCGTACGGCGCTGGGGTGCCGGGTCGACCGGATCCCGGCTCGTCACCGGGACCACCGCCGAACACGAGCAGCTCGAGTCCGAACTAGCCGAATTCGTCGGTGCCGAGGCCGGTTTGGTCTTCGCCTCCGGCTACGCCGCCAATCTCGGAGTCGTGACCGCGCTCGCCGGTCGGGGTGCGCTGGTCGTCTCCGACGCGGGCAGTCACGCATCGCTGGTGGACGCGTGTCGGCTGTCGCGCTCGCGGGTGGCGATCGCCGCGCATTGCGATGTCGCGGCGGTCGAGCGGTTGCTGGCCGAGCGGAACGAGGAACGGGCACTGGTACTTACCGATTCGGTGTTCAGCGCCGATGGCGATCTGGCGCCGCTGGTCGAGTTGCATCGGGTCACCCGGGCGAACGGCGCGGTCTTGATCGTGGATGAGGCGCACGGGCTCGGTGTGCGCGGCGTGGGCGGGCGTGGGCTGGTGCACGAGGTCGGTGTGGCCGGGGAACCGGATCTCGTTGTCACCGCGACCCTGTCGAAAGCCTTCGCCGCACAGGGCGGTGTCGTGTTGGCCAGCGAGCGGGTGCGCGCGCATCTGATCGATGCGGCACGCACCTTCATTTTCGATACCGGGCTCGCGCCCGCAGCGGTCGGGGCCGCGCGGGCGGCGCTGCGGTTGCTGCGGCTGGAACCCGAGATGGCGGAGCGGGTGTTGGCACGCGCCGCCGATATCGCACGCATTGCCGGTGTGGCGGAACCGGATTCGGCGGTGGTGTCCGTGGTGCTCGGCGAGGCGCAGGTCGCCTATGACGCCGCGCAAGCCTGTCGCGCGCGTGGGCTGGATGTGGGTTGCTTCCGTCCGCCATCGGTGCCCGAGGGGACCTCGCGGCTGCGGCTCACCGCGCGGGCGAATCTGAGCTCCGCCGAACTCGAGACCATCGCAACGGTTCTCGGCGAGGTGCTGGCGCGGGCGCGGGGCTTGGTGACGGCATGAGCGTGCTGTTCGTGACCGGTACGTCGACGGAGGTCGGCAAGACCGTGGTGACCGCCGCGCTGGCCGCGGCCGCGCTGGCCGCAGGTCGGTCGGTGGCCGTGTGCAAACCGGCCCAGACCGGTATAGCGCCAGGTGAACCCGGCGATCTCGCCGAAGTCGAACGTCTCGCCGGCGTGTCGAGAACGCTCGAGATCGCCCGCTATCCCGATCCGTTGGCGGCGGACACCGCCGCGCGTCGGTGCGGGCAACCGCTGTTGACGCTGACCGAAACCGTCGCCGCCATCGACTCGCTCGCCGATGCGGATCTGACCTTGGTGGAAGGGGCGGGCGGATTGCTGGTCCGCCTCGGCGAATTCACACTGCTCGAGCTCGCGCAGAAGCTCGACGCCCCGGTGGTCGTGGTCGCGGCGGCCGGGCTCGGGACACTCAACCACAGCGAATTGACCACGCGCGCACTGTCATCCGCCGGTGTCGGCTGTGCTGGGCTGGTGATCGGCTCTTGGCCCGATGAGCCCGGACTGGCCGAGGAGTGCAATCGCGTTGATCTGCCCAGGGTTACCGGAGTCGAATTGGTCGGGACGGTGCCCGCAGGCGTGGGTCGGTGGCATCACGAGCGCTTCCGCGCCGCCGCACCCGGTTGGTTCACAGCGGGTTGGTCCGCGCTGGGCTGACGGTCCTGCGTCGGAGGCAGCTGGTCTTCATGAGGTCCAAGCGGTCGGAGAGTGCTCTCGGTGACGACGCGTAGCTGCCTGGCAGCACTCGCGAACCGTGCCTACAGTGGGATAGATGTCGCCGTTGGACGATCGGCACCCGTCCACCGTCTCGGACTGGGACGACGCGCGACGGAGGGCCCGGCTTCGGGAGACTCGTCTCGGGCACGGGTGGCAGACGTTGCGCCGTACCAGGTTGGCGCTGCTGCGGGTCGCCTTGGTATTGCTCGCCGGGCTCGTCGTGTTCGCCCAGTACTGGGTGTACGACGTCGCCCCGGAACGCGATCGGCTCGCGCGCACCGAACCCGCCGTCCTGCCGATCGCGACCCCCGCGCACGAGCGCGATTGGGACACTGTCGTTGTCGATATGGTCGGACTCGGCGGTCTCAATGCCAGCAATACTGCGGCCGCATTGCCCGCCCTCAGCGAGATGGGCGTGGTCTGGGCCATCAAATACGACAATCAGGGTATCGATACCAAGGTGATCGCGGATCTGATCATCCGTGCCGCGCAGATGTCGGGGCTGGAAAACATCGTGCTGGTCGGACACAGTATGGGCGGGGTCATCGCGCTCGAGGTCGCGCGGCATATCCACCTCGACAGTGACCTGCGCCTGGTGGGGGTGATCCTGGACTGCACACCGGTGGATTTGAACGCCGTGCGTCCGGAGAGTCGCGGTGCGGGTGAGGATATGGTGCGCTGGATGGGCTGGCTGCCCGGGGCACGGGAAAGCCGCACACTGCGGCTCGCGGTCGAAACCTACGCGCGCCGTGACCGATTCGTCGATCGCGGGACCAATGGGTTACCCGGGGTCCGGCTCGAGCCGTTGCGCGATGTCATCGAAGAAGTGTTGCGCGAGAAGGTCTTCTCCCGGGACGCGGCCAGCAACGGCCTGATCGAAACACAGTTCCTGGCGATCGTGGCGGGCGGCGCGATCAACGATCTGCGCGCGCTGTCCCGGCCCGTCGCGGGCAAACCGCGCCCCGCCATTGTGTACATCCGACCGCGCGATCCGGATAACGACCGGGTGGTGGATGTCGAGTACTCCCATCAGGTGCTCATCGAGCGGGCCGGTGGCGTCGACGGGTCGCTGCTGGTCGTTATGCCGCGAAATACCGGGCACGCCAATCCGATGCAGCGCCCCGAGGCCTACAACCAGATCATCGACCAGCAGATCCTGCCGTTCATCCAGCGCTACCAGGAACAGGTGCGCGCCACGATCTCCGCGGCGGCGCCGCGCTGATGGGGATGGCAGCCGGCGGGGTGGGGTGAATACAGGGGGATGGCAGTCGGCGAAGCCGGCGGGGTGGGTAAATACAGGGGGATGGCAGCCGGCGAAGCCGGCGGGGTGGGTGAATACAGTTGGAATCAGGCTAAGACAAACCGTATGCGTGCCGGTTTCGTCTTGATTCAATCACCGCATGTTCCGACCACGTACGTTCCTGACCGGCCTGCGCGGCCGCACTATTGCCGCGTTGCTCGCCGCGGCGACCGTTGCGAGCCTGGGTGTGACCGGCTGCGCGAGCGACGACAAGCCGGTCGGTAAAACCGACGCCCCGCTGCCCACCGAAATTCCCGCAGGCACCGAACTGGTACTCGCCGACCAATCCGAGCGGTTCAAGTCGGTGCTCCAGTTCTCCGGCGAGCTCGACAAGTTGCCGTTCAAGGTGGAATTCGCCAATTTCGTCGGCGGACCGGCCATTCTGGAGGCCTTCCGCGCCGGGGCCGCCGATGTCGCGACGGTCGGTGATGTCCCGCCGATCCACGCGCAGGTGGCCGGGCAGGATGTGCCGATCATCGCGGCCTACCAAAGCAGCGCTACCGCATTGAAACTCGCGGTGGCACCGGGCAAGGCGATCAGTACACTTGCCGATCTCAAGGGTAAGAAGATCGCCTATGCGGAGGGCACCGCTCAACAGGCCGCGGTGCTGCGGGCCTTGGGCAAGGCCGGGCTGAAACCCGCCGACGTGCAACTGGTTCGATTGCAGCTCGCGGAATTCCTCGATGCCGTGCGCACCGGCCAGGTGGATGTCGCGCCACTGATCGAGCCGAACGTCACTCGGCTGTTGCGCACCCCCGGCGCCTCGCTGATTCCGGATTCGGAGACCGCCGGCATCTACGGCGGCCTCGCCTACCTGTACGCGCGCCGGAGCGCAGTGACGGATCCGGCCAAGGCGGCCGCGACCAGGGCGCTGGTCGCCGCATATATTCGCGCCAACCAGTGGGTCAATACCCACCAGGAGGAGTGGGCGCGCAAGTACTACGTCGAGAACCAGAAGGTCAGCGCCGATGATGCCAAGCGCATTGTCGATTCGCTCGGCACCTATGTCTTCCCGCATCTGGATCAGCAGCTCATCGATCGCCAGCAGGGCACCATCGACGTGATCGACAAGGCGGGCGAACTGCCCAAGAAGGTGCGTGCGGCGGACGGTTTCGATCTGCGCTTCGACGCCGTTATCACCCAGGCCGTCACCGAAAGCGGTGCCGCGTTCGAACCGAAGGCGAAATAGCAATGGCCACAGTGGATGTCGGCGCACTCGGCCGGATCGGACACAGTTCGCGCACCACCGCGGAGCCGGTATCGGCCCGCCGCAAGTCGACTCGGCCCCGGCTCGGACCGGGCCGCCCGATTCCGTTCGGTATCGCCATCGGGCCGGTGCTGCTGATCGCGGCGTGGGTGATCGGATCCGCCTCGGGCGCACTGGACGAGCAGACACTGCCCGCGCCGTGGACGGTCGCCGAGACCGCACGCGATCTGCTCGCCGATGGCAGGTTGCAGTCGAATCTGCTCACGTCGCTGAAGCGTGCGGCCTGGGGGCTCGGGCTCGGCGTGGTGATCGGTGTGGTGCTTGCCTTGATCTCGGGGTTGAGTCGGGTCGGTGAAGCGGTGCTGGACGGGCCGATTCAGATCAAACGCTCGATTCCGACGTTGGCGCTGATCCCGCTGTTCATCGTGTGGTTCGGCATCGGTGAGGAGATGAAGCTCATCGTCATCACGACCAGTGTCGCGATTCCGATCTACATCAATACGCACGCGCAATTGCGCGGGGTCGACAGCCGGTATGTGGAATTGGCCGCGACGGTGGGACTTTCGCGGTGGGGTTTCATCCGACGGATCGCGTTGCCCGGTTCACTGCCCGGATTCTTCACCGGATTGCGGCTGGCGGTCACGATTTCCTGGCTGGCGCTGGTCGTGGTCGAACAGGTGAATGCCACCAGCGGCATCGGCTATCTGATGACGCAGGCGCGTACCTACGGGCAGATCGACGTCATCGTGGTCGGCCTGGTGATCTATGGCCTGCTCGGACTGTTCGGCGATCTCGCCGTGCGCGCGACGGAACGGAGGGCACTGTCATGGCGGCAGACGATCGCGGACTGAATGTGGTCCGAACTCGAGGGCTGCGCCGGGGTTTCGGCGATCGCGTGGTGTTGCACGGTATCGATCTCGATATCGCGCGCGGTGAATTCGTCGCCCTGCTCGGGCGCAGTGGTTCGGGCAAGAGCACCTTGCTGCGCGCGCTGGCCGAGTTGGATCGTGATGTGCTGGGCTCAGGTGAGTTGCGGATGCCGACGGAACGTGCGGTGGTGTTCCAGGATTCGCGGCTGCTGCCGTGGAATCGGGTGCTCGACAATGTGACTCTCGGTTTGTCCGGTGCCGATGCTGCCGAGCGCGGTCGGACCGCGTTGGCCGAGGTCGGACTGGCGGGGCGGGAAAAGGCTTGGCCCAAGGAGCTTTCCGGCGGTGAGCAACAGCGCGTCGCCTTGGCGCGGTCGCTGGTCCGGGAGCCGGAGTTGCTGCTGGCCGATGAGCCCTTCGGGGCGCTGGATGCGCTCACCCGCATCAAAATGCATGTGCTGCTGCAGGATCTGTGCGCCAGGCACAAGCCGGCCGTGTTGTTGGTGACCCATGATGTCGATGAGGCGGTGTTGCTTGCCGATCGCGTGCTCGTGCTCGATGAGGGCCGCATAGCCGTCGACCAGCGGATCGATCTGGAACGTCCGCGCCGCCACATCGATCCGGACTTCAACCGCCTGCGCGAGCTGCTGCTTGCCAGCCTCGGCGTCGATGTCGCGGCGCTACACGATGAGAAGAAAGCCTCATGACACGCCAACTCAGCCTCAATGCGTTCATCTACCCGTCCGGACATCATGAGGCGGCCTGGCGGCATCCACAGAGCCGACCGGACCGGATCTACGATGTCGCCTACTACCAGGAGATCGGCCGCACGGCCGAATCCGCGAAACTCGACGCGGTGTTCTTCGCCGACGGGCCCGCCCTGCGTACCAATGTCAAGCACAATCCGGCCTCGGGTCTGGAGCCGATTACGCTGCTCACCGCGATCGCGACGGCCACAACCCATCTCGGCCTGATCGCCACCGCATCGACCACCTACTACGAGCCATACAACCTGGCCAGGCTGTTCTCCACACTGGACCACATCTCCGGCGGGCGGGCGGGCTGGAATATCGTCACCACCGGAACCGACCTCGCGGCGGCGAATTTCGGGCTCGACAAACATCCCGATCACGGGACGCGGTACGCGCGGGCACGGGAATTCGTGGATGCGGTCGTCGCGCTGTGGGACAGCTGGGAGGACGATGCCATTCTGCTGGATCGGGAGGCGGGTATCTACGCCGATCCGGACAAGATCCATCAGATCGACTTCGTCGGCGAATACCTCAGTGTGCGGGGGCCGTTCAATGCGCCGCGCACCCCGCAGGGGCATCCGGTGCTGGTACAGGCCGGTGCCTCGAATGACGGACGGGCATTCGCGGGCCAGTACGCGGAGGCGATCTTCACCGCGCATCAGCGCCTGGAGGATGCGCAGACGTTCTATGCCGATATCAAGGCCAAGGCCGCCGAATTCGGCCGGGACGCCGAACAGATCAAGATCCTGCCCGGTATCAGCCCGTTCATCGGCGATACCGAGGCGGCGGCCAAACAGTTGGAGCGGGAGTTCAACGAGCTCACCGTGCCCGAATACGGGCTGAAGCAGTTGGCGGGCATCGCGGGTCAGAGTCTGCGGCACCTGCCGCTGGATGAGCCGGTGCCGCTGGAATTGTTCAGCGACGCGGGCGATGTCACCGACAACGACCGCAGCCGACGGCAGGTGGTCGCCGGGATCGTGCAGCGGGAACGGCCCACCGTACGCGGGCTGCTGCACCGTCTCGCCGGTGCGCGCGGACATCGGGTCTTCGCCGGTACGCCGGAGCAGGTCGCGGACACCATCGAGGAATGGTTCCGCAATGGCGCCGCCGACGGCTTCAATGTGATGCCGCCCTACTACCCGGGTGGGCTCGAGGTCTTCGCCGAGCAGGTCGTCCCGATCCTGCAGCGGCGCGGCCTGTTCCGCACCGAATACACCGGAACCACCCTGCGCGACCACTTCGGTCTCCCGCGACCCGAGAGCCGGTATGCCCGGCGCCCGGCACTCGCGCAGTGAGCGCCTGTTCCAGACCGTGTCGGGCCCGGCGAGATGGTCGGCATCGTCGGGCTCGATGGCACCGGGGCCACCACGCACTGTGAGCGAGCGAGTCGGCGCCACAACGGAATCCGTTCGGCTGCGCGCGTTGGTGTGGACGGTGTTCGTGCCCGTGATGCTCTATGGGATCGGCTCCGGTGCGGCCGCACCGATGTACGCGTTGCGGGCATTGTATCTGGGTGCGTCGGCCGGTGTTGCGGGAATCGTCGTCGCGTCGAGTGGGTTGGGGATGGTGCTTGCGGATCTGCCCGCGGGGCGGGTGGTCGCGCGCATCGGGGAGCGCTGGGCGATCGCGGTCGGTTCGGGCCTCGGGCTGGTCGGGGTGCTGTGTGCGATCGTCGCACCACACACCGGTGTGCTGGCCGTTGGTGTGCTGCTCAATGGGACGGCAAGTGCGGTGTGGGCTTTGGCGCGACAGTCCTACATCGTGGCCGTGGTGCCACCGGACGAGCGGGGTCGGGCGTTCTCGGCCCTGGCTGGTGCCTCGCGTCTCGGTTCGTTCTGTGGACCGTTCGTCGGGGCCGCGATGGTTTACGCGATGGGGCCGAGTGGCGCGCTGTGGTTGCAGTTCGGCACCACGGTCGTATCGGGAGCGGCGATGCTGGCCATCCGTTCGGCCGACGCCGATGATACGGATGCCGCCGACCACACCCTGCGTTCGGTGGTCGTCGAAAACCGCAGGGTGTTGGGCACACTCGGTCTGGCGGCGCTGTTGCTGGGTGGTGCCCGCGCGACCCGCATCGCGCTGCTCCCACTGTGGGCCGTGCACATCGGCGTGAGCGCGGCCGCCACGAGCCTGATGTTCGGTATCGCCGGGGCAATGGACGTGCTGTTGTCCTATCCGGGCGGCGTCTTGCTCGATCGGTACGGCAGTCGCGCCACGGGCGTCCCGTCGATGCTGCTGTTCGCCTCCGGCTTCGCGGCTCTGCCACTCACCTCGTCGGCGCTCGAACTCACCGGTGCCGCGGTACTGCTCGGGCTCGCAAACGGTGTCAGCAATGGCATCATGATGACCGTCGGCGCGGGCGTCGCACCGCCGGGGCAACGTGCGGAATTCCTCGGTGCCTGGCGTCTGACCCACGACATAGGCATGTTCGCCGGCCCCATAGCCGTCGGCTTGATCAGCGCCGCGACAGTTCTGGCTGCCTCGGCGCTCGCCGTCGCCGCGGCGGTATTCGCAGGCGCGGTCGCGATGCACCGCTGGTTCCCTGGCGCCTACCCCGCCCTGTTCGCTGGCCCACGCCGCGCCCATACCCGGGCGCCCGACTGAGCGTTCGGACCTACTGCGTGCCTCGAATGCGGCTCGGCCACTTCAGCACTGTGGGCGGGCTCGGCCGAGGTAGGCGAGGAGCCGGTCGCTCGGGGCGGTGGTCGGTGGTTCGATCGGTGGACCGAAGAGCGGCCATCGGTCGGCCACCGGGACGAGTTCCGATGCCACCGACAGTAATTCGCGAGCGAGGCGTTCCGGTAGGGGCGGTGCGTCCGATCGGGCGGCGGCGAGATCCCAGGCGTGGACAGCCAATTCGAGCGCACCGACGGTGCCGAAGACGCGGGCGGGCACCGGACTTCCGAAGACGACCACCGAGCCGGGGTGCTCATTCACCCAGTCACCGAGCAGGCCTACGGCTCGACTTCGAATGTGCAGCGTCCCGGCACAATTCGGCAGCGGCGGGCCCGGCATGGCAACCTGCCCGCCCGCCAGGCCTTCTCGCAACACGGCAATCGACTCGTCCACATGCGCGAGCAGCGTGCGCGTATTCCAGCCCCGACATGGTGTCGGCGCCGACAGATCGGATCCGATATCGGGCAGTACCGACAGCAGGTACGCGACCGCTCGCTCCAGCAGATCATCGCTCATGGCAGCGCTGGCTCGGACCACACGGTATCGAGCAACGACGTGGGCAGCCCGAACGCCGGGAACATCGAGCTGTCGTGATACGACACGACATGCGCGACCCCGGTCGGGGTCACCGTGAGGATCTGCAGCGATTGTGCCCGACCGTGCAGGTAGAACGCGAATCCGGGCTGACCGTTCGCGGCGATCGGCACCATCCGGACCTCGCCCGCGCGATACGGGCATTTCGACCGGACCAGCTCGACGATCGTGGTATTGCCGCGGAACCATTCCTCGATCGGCGGCATCTCCCACACCGCATCCGACCGCAACAGCGTCACGAGGGTATCCATATCGGCGGCTTCGAATGCGGCGGCATAGCGGTCCAGCAGCGCGCGGATTTCGGGATCGTTCGGCTCGGTCACCGGCGTATCCGGTTCCAGCTCCGCGAGCGCCGCATGCGCGCGCTGCAGCATGCTGTTGACCGCGGCCACGCTGGTCCCGATCAGCTCGGCGACCTCGGCAGCCTTCCAGTGCAACACATCTCGCAGTATCAACACCGCACGCTGGCGCGGCGGCAGATGCTGCCAGGCGGCGATCAGTGCCAGCCGCATCTCATCGCGCGCCGCGACTATCGCGGCCGGATCAGCGGTCTCCGGTGCGATCAGTACGTCCGGCATCGGTTGTAGCCAGGGGGTTCCGGGTGCGAAGTGCACCGCCTGGGTGGGATCCGCGGTGGCCTCGGATAAACCGGTGGGCAGCACGCGGCGTCGGTGCTCGAGCACATTGAGGCAGGCATTGGTGGCGATCCGATACAGCCAGGTCCGCATCGACGCTCGGCCCTCGAAATCGCCATATCCGCGCCAGGCCCGCAGCAGCGTCTCCTGCACCAGATCCTCGGCATCGTCGACCGAACCGAGCATCCGGTAGCAGTGCGCGAGCAACTCGCGTCGATACGGTGCGGTTCGGGCGGCGAATTCGTCGCTTTCGGCCATGTGCTGTCCTCTCGGGTGCCCCGAATCGTGTCCCTGTGCATATCGACCGCCGTGCCGCCCAGAACTCATCGGTGCGATGAGTTTCGGGCCGTGCTCGGTCGGTATCTGTGCGTATCCGATCCTTCGGGCACGCCGGAACCACAGAAAGGACCACCGTGAGCACACCGATCGTTTCGGCGGTGACACAGCGCTGGGTACTCGTCCTCGGCGCGATCGCGTCATTGATGGCGGCACTGGACACCCTGGTCGTCGCCACCGCACTCAGCACCATCCGGCACGACCTCGGGGCGTCGCTGCAGACGCTCGAATGGACCGTCAACGGCTACAACCTGAGCTTCGCCGTCCTGTTGATGACCGCGGCGGTGCTCGGCGACCGCTTCGGACGCAAGCGGATGTTCATGGTCGGGCTCGGCATGTTCGTCGCCGCGTCCGCGTCCTGCGCGCTATCGACCTCCGTCGTGACCTTGATCGCCGCCCGCGTGGTGCAGGGTATCGGGGCGGCATTGATCATGAGCCTGGCGCTTGCGCTGGTCAGCGCGGCGTTTCCGCCAGAGAAGCGCGGTATGGCGATGGGCCTGCTGCAGGGCATCACCGGTCTTGCCGTCGCATGTGGTCCGCTGGTCGGCGGTGCCGTCGCGGAGGGGCTGTCCTGGCAGTGGATCTTCTGGCTGAATGTGCCGATCGGGCTGGTCGCGCTGCCGATGGTGGCCGCTCGGGTTCCCGAGGGCTTCGGACCCGATACCGCGGTGGACGGCACCGGACTGGCATTGGTCACCGGCGGCGCATTCGGTGTGGTGTGGGGTTTGGTGCGGGGCAATATCGCGGGCTGGTCGAGTGCGGAGGTGCTGATCTCGTTGGTCGGCGCACTCGCATTGCTGGCCGCCTTTGTGGCCTGGGAGGCGCGCGCACGCGAGCCGATGTTTCCGATGCGGCTTTTCGTGAATCGTGGGTTCGCGGCGGGCAACACCGCGATTTTCCTGACCTTCGCCGCGCTGTTCGGTGAGGTGTTCTTCTACGCGCAGTTCCTGCAGGCGGTGCTGCACTACGGTCCGCTCGGCGCCGGATTGCGGCTGCTGCCCTGGACTCTCACGCTGTTCTTCTGCGCGCCTGCCGCCGGTGCGCTGGCCGACCGGATCGGGGAGCGGCCGCTGATGGTGAGCGGTCTGGCCCTGATGGCGGGCGGGATGTTCTGGGTCGCCGCCAGCGCCGACCCGGCAATGACCTATGGCGCCTTCGTGATTCCGTTCATCGTCTCCGGTGTCGGTACCTCGATGGTGCTGCCGTCGGCCCAGAGTGCGGTGGTCGGCGCGGTCGAACACGCAATGCTCGGTAAGGCCGCCGGTGCCAACAGCATGATGCGCGAGCTCGGTGGTGTCTTCGGAATCGCCATCGCGGCAGCGGTTTTCGCCGCGACCGGTGGATACGCTTCGGCGGCCGAGTTCACCGCCGGATTCGGTCCGGCGATCGAAGTCGGTGCGGCACTTGCCCTGCTGGGCGCGACGGTCGCCCTCGCACTGCCACGGCGCAGGGCGGGCGTGCCAGCCGCTGACCCCGAGGCGAAGGCAGTGTCCGTCTGACTCGCCCCGTCAATCCATGTGGGTCGAAATTCTTTCCAGCCATGGGTGATCGGGGTGGACCCGGGTGATCCACTCGAACAGCCGGGACCTTTGGGATCGGTCCATCACGGGTAGCGCCCGACGGAAGTCGGCTTCGTCCTTGTCGCGGCGTGCCTTTGCCTTGAACAGGAGTGCGACCTCCGGAGTCGCGTACGGGATGCCCTCGCTGGTGTGGCGGATCAGTTCGTCGTAGGGCAGGGTGATCGATGGGTCGCGGCGGCACGCCCATCGGTCCCCGACGTGCGGTTCCCGAAATACGTCGAGGCGATAGCGTCCGGTCGCGGGTTCGCGCAGCCAGGTCTGATGGAACTGCGCCGCCTGCGCCGGAAACGACCGGATTCGGTCGTCGCCGATAACGTCCCACTCGTGGTCAGGAAAAGCCGCGACAACCTCGCTGAACCTGCCTTGTGGTACCGCGATTTCGAGGTCGCTGTGTGTGCGGGCCCCGCCTCCGGTGAACAGATCGAGCGCCCACCCCGCGGTCACGCACCACGGAACCGCGACACCCGACATCCGCTGCGTGACTTCGGCTGGCGTCCACGCGGCCCACAGCCGGTCGCATTCCTCCGCCGAAACCACCCGCCCGACCACCTCGGGTGACCCCACGGCTTCGGAATGATCAGAGGTGGGCATCGCGACGTTCCTTCCAGCGTGTGCGCCGACGAAGGATTCAGCGTACGCGGGTGCCGAGCAGGTGACGTACGCCGCCGATGAACAGTTGCAGACCGAAGTCGAACCGTGCTGTCGCGTCCGGGGTTTCGTTCAGTGGTGAGGCGTCCTCGGTCAGCGCGCCGGCCGAATCCATTTGCATTCTGGACTGTTCGTCCACTGTTTGTCCGAGTACGTAGTACAGCAGCGTGTACGCCGCGAGTTCCGCTTCCGGCCGTGGCATTCCGCCGCGGATCGCGGCGCCGACGAGTCGTTCCCGGCCCTTGCTCGTGGTGAGTCGGGAAGCGTAGGTCGCCGAGACCAATTCGGCGCCGTCGCGATAGGCGAGTAGGCAGCCGCGCAGCCGATGTGCCAATTCGGTGATCTGGCCCGACCAGTCCTCGGCCTCGATCGGATCCTCCATCGGGGCCAGGATTTGGTCGGCGACCGCGCCGAGCAGCGCCTGCTTATTGGGGAAGTGCCAGTACAGCGCACCCGGCTGGACCTGGAGTGAACCGGCGAGCCTGCGCATGGTCAGGTCGGCGAGACCGTACTGGTCGAGTATGGCGATGGCGCCGTCGACCACGTCCGCGCGGTGCAGCTGCACGGTGTTTCCTTCCGCTGTATTCGATTTCGATTGCGGCATTCCCGCTCGCTGCCGCCTTCAGGCCCGTTCGCTCATGCCGCGCGTGTTTTGACTCACTGTTACCGCTACCCTAGCCTGAACACCGTTCAAGTTGCACGGCCACCTCGGCCGGACGAAGGGATTCGTGCAGTGACCCAGGCACCCGTCCATACCGATATTCTGGCGACCGCCCGCGAGCAGGTGCTCGAGCGGGGCGAAGGCCTGACCCAGGAGCAGACCCTCGAGGTGCTCCGGCTCGGCGATGACCGGCTGGAGGACCTGCTCGCCCTGGCGCATGAGGTGCGCATGAAGTGGTGTGGTCCCGAGGTCGAGGTCGAGGGCATCATCAGCCTCAAGACCGGCGGCTGCCCCGAGGACTGCCACTTCTGCTCGCAGTCGGGTCTGTTCCAGTCGCCCGTGCGTGCCGCCTGGCTCGATATCCCGAGCCTGGTCGAGGCGGCCAAGCAGACCGCAAAGACCGGAGCCACCGAATTCTGCATCGTCGCCGCCGTGCGCGGTCCGGACGAGCGGCTGATGGCGCAGGTCGCCGCCGGTGTCGAGGCCATCCGCAACGAGGTCGACATCCAGGTCGCGTGTTCGCTCGGCATGCTCACCCAGGAGCAGGTCGACCAGCTCGCCGCCATGGGGGTGCACCGCTACAACCACAACCTCGAGACCTCCCGTTCGTACTTCCCGAATGTCGTCACCACGCACACCTGGGAAGAGCGCTGGGACACCCTGCGCATGGTGCGTGAGGCCGGTATGGAGGTCTGCTGCGGCGGCATTCTCGGCATGGGCGAAACCCTGGAGCAGCGTGCGGAATTCGCGGCGAACCTGGCCGAACTCGAGCCCGACGAGGTGCCGCTGAACTTCCTCAACCCGCGTCCCGGCACGCCGTTCGGCGATCTGGCGGTGCTGCCCGCCGCCGACGCGCTGCGCGCGGTGGCCGCATTCCGGCTCGCGCTGCCACGCACCATCCTGCGCTTCGCGGGCGGTCGCGAGATCACCCTCGGCGACCTCGGCGCCAAGCAGGGCATCCTGGGCGGTATCAATGCCGTCATCGTCGGCAACTACCTGACCACTCTCGGTCGGCCCGCCGAAGCGGATCTGGATCTGCTCGGCGAACTGAAGATGCCGATCAAGGCGCTCAACGAAACACTCTGATCCGGCTGCCGAATACTGAGTACGCAAGCATCACGAAAGAGGCTGATGCCGTGAGTACTGTCATGGACATGGACGAGCGCTACAACCCGTTCACCGGCAAACGCATCGTGCCGGGTCTCGACGATCAGGTCCCGGCCGCCGCGGCGCTGGGGCTGGAACCGCCGCGCTTCTGCGAGCAGTGCGGTCGGCGCATGATCGTGCAGGTCAGCCCCGACGGCTGGTGGGCGAAGTGCTCGCGGCACGGTGTGCTGGATTCGAAGAATCTGGAACACCGCTAGTGGTGGCCGAATACGGTGACGTCATCGGGCCGGTCGGATCGAACCGGTTGGTGGGCGTGCGACGTGAGCTGCGGGCGGCCGCGCTGATCGCGGTCGGGGTGGTACTGCTCAGCGTGCTCGGCGGTGTGGTGTGGGCCTTCGCCGCGCCTTCCGAGCAGTTTCTGGTGGTCAAGGCGCGGGCCGGAGAGGTACCGGCCAAGGGTGCGGCGCTGACCGGTGAGAGTGTGCACCAGTTCGACGCGCTGGCGATTTTCGTCTGCATCGGCGCGGTGCTGGGTGTGCTGACGGCGATCGGCGTGTGGCGTTGGCGCCGCGTGCGTGGGCCGTTGCTGCAACTGGGGCTGCTGATCGGTTCCGGCGCAGGCGCTTACGTGATGGCCGAGGTCGGCGAGCAGGTCATGCGGTGGCAGTATCCGATGCCGTACGATCCGGCGGTCGGCCAGATCGTGCGGCTGCCGGTCGAGGTCGGCAGTTGGCTGGCGCTGATCGGGCAACCGCTGCTCGCCTCGCTGATCGTGCTGTTCCTCGCGGCGCTCAGTCCGACAGAGGATCTCGGTACCGGCTTCAGTGGACCGTTCGGCGATGCGCGGCCATACTTCACTCCCGCAAGCGGTTTCGCGACCGTCGCCGATGCCGATTCGTATCGTGGCGCTGCGAACGGTGGACCGGTGCCCTACGGTGTCCCGTATGGCGGCTTCGGACCGCCCGGTTCGGATCGCGCGCGCTAACGTTATCCGAACCGTTGCCCACGCGGCGGCACAGCCGTACCAGAACGTCCTAGAATTGTGGGACACGCTGTGCGTTCAGAGAGGAACGGATCATGGCGTTCGTCGGTAGCGGACCAGTGGTCGAGGAGCTCGACGCGCAATTCTGGCGGGTCGTCGAGCCGCTCGTCTATCATGGTGCCACAGAGGAATTCGTCATCCCGGCGGGCTTCCGCACCGACTTCGCCTCGGTACCACGGGCATTGGTCTGGCTCGTGCCGCGTTACGGCGTCTACACCCGCGCCGCCATTCTGCACGACTACCTGCGCAGCCTGTCGACGGTGAGCACCGCCGACGCCGACGGCATCTTCCGGCGCTGCCTACGCGAATTCGGTGTCTCGATACCGCGGCGCTACATGATGTGGGCCGCAGTGCGTTTGGGCAGTCGGCTGCGCGGCGCGGGCATCGGCGACATCGCGATGGTCGCGCTCATCGCGATGCCGTCGTTGGTATTCCTTGCCGTCCCGGTGACCGTGGTGACGGTGTTCCTGTTCTTGTTCTGGTTGGTGGAGTTGGTGTTCTGGGGGTTCGCGCGGCTCGGCCGCCGAACTGCCGCGCCGCCGCCCAAGCCGCAGCTGAAAACGGCTTGAACGCGGCCCGAGCAGAACGGGGCGCGTAAGTCGAGTAAGACGGTGCCGCCCGCGCTTTTGGATGCGTAGGAGTGGCAACGGTTGTCGGCGGCATCGTAATGAGCATCCGGTGCGGGCAAGCGTCGTCTCCGCATCACTCGCGGAAATTCGCTGGCGGCGGGTGGTGACTCGTCGATACCGTTGTCGCGCACGGTTGAGCCGCGAAGGGGAAGGAGGTGGCGATGAGCGAGGATATGTTGACCAGGCATGGGCAGGCAGTGCTGGTTCCGGAGGCATCCGGGGCGCAGGAGCGGGCTGATCTGGTGGCGTGGCGGCGGCGGAATGCGCTGCGGCGGTCCAATGCCGCGCAGCCGATTCCCAGTGCGCGACGGTATCGGCGGAAGGCGAAACATAAGGGGCGGGAGCGGGATTGAGGTTGTCTCCCGTGGTCCGCGGTTGACCCCCGTTTTCATGTGCGAAGGCGCGTGAAGGCGGGGTTTTGTCGTCGGCGGGGCGTTGTTTCTCGGGTCCTGGTCCGACAGTGCGCTCGGTACGATCGCATCCGGTGAGCAACCGGGCTTGCGGCTCACCCGTCGGTGAGCTCGAGAAGTATTCTGCCACAGGGCTTTCACCGATGCACGGATTCGCGTATCCATCCGGTCCGGAACGCGGAACAGCCCACCTCTTCCGGTCCGGATAACTCGTAATCGACTGTGACCAGCCATCTTCGGCGAATCTGCCGGCTGCTCGGTATCACCCGATGCGAACGATCCCTACCGTCTGAGTTGTTCTATTCGTTCCAACCGCAGTGCTGGATTCCGATCTCGACTCTGCGGATCACCGGAGGGATTCAGTGAATGGGAGGGGAGAGCAATGTTCTGGAAATCAGCGTCGGCGGGAGCTGTGCAGGCGATCGGAATGACTTCCGGCCCAGCACAGGCGGCCGCCGAACAGCCGGACGAGGTGACAGTCACTCCGGCCGAGTCCGCGTTCGCGTGCCTGTGGTCGGTGTGCATTGTGAGCTCCGGGCATGGGCCCGGCGGGCTGTCCGAGTAGAAGGGGAGTGCCCCGGTCGATGGTGATCGGGACACGCTCGGATGCCGCAGCCCCTACGGCAGTGGTTGCGGCACAGTCCATTTCGAACTCGGCGATTGCTTCGGGAGCGGTCGCCGAACCAAGGGGCGATCGTGGGGCAGCCGATCGCGGGGAGGTCAGGTGGGTGGGCGCAGCGCGGCGAATTCGTCGGTGACCCGGAGCTCGGAATCGGTGAACCGATAGACCGCCGCGGGGCGTCCACCCGCCCGGCCGGGGGAGGCGGTCGCGCCGGTCGGCGTGATCACCTTGCGGCGGGTGAGAACTCGCTGCAGATTCGTCGTATCGACCTCGTAACCAAGTGCGGCGCAGTAGATTTCGCGCAGCGTCGACATGGTGAACCGCTCCGGTGCCAGGGCGAAGGCGATATTCGTGTACGACAGCTTGGCCGCGAGCCGGGTGCGCGCATGCTCGACAACGGTACCGTGATCGAACGACATCAACGGCAACTTCGACACCGGATGCCAGGTGGTATCCGACGGCAGTTGTGGGTCTGCGGTCAGCGGCACCAGACCCAGATAGGCCGAAGCGATCCGGCGCGGTGCGGGCACCCGATCCGGATTGCTGAATACCGACAGCTGCTCCAGATGCGCCAGCTCGCGGACGTCGACCTTTTCGGCGAGCTGGCGGCGGGCCGAGACATTGAGGTCCTCGTCATCGCGCAGCCGCCCGCCGGGTAGCGACCAGGTGCCCTTCTGCGGGTCGAGTGCGCGTTCCCACAGCAGCACCGCGAGTTCGGTCCGCTGACCGGGCGGACATGGTCGAATCAGCTCGTCTGTCATGCGCGCAGGGCTGCTACCTGCGGTGATGTCGCCGAGGAAGCGCCGAACCTGGAACACCGCGGTGAGGGTTTCGTGGATGGTGCTACTATGGGCCACGTTTTCGATTATAAGTCGAAAACCTGGTTTGGTGCGAATCGGCTGGCATGTGAAAAGGCACAGGGCCGAGCGCACGAGGAGAGGAGCCATCCATGGCGACGACGGGTGTGAAGTTGGCGCCCCCGCTGATGGGGCAGGTATTCGACGGTCCGACCGGATTCGCCGGTGTCGAGGCCACACCGGAGTGGGCGGCCGAGGTCAAGCGCCTCGCCAGGGAGCGCAACGCGACGATTCTCGCGCACAACTACCAGTTGCCCGCGATCCAGGACGTGGCCGACCACGTTGGTGACTCGCTGGCGCTGTCCCGCATCGCGGCCGAGGCGCCCGAGGACACCATCGTGTTCTGCGGTGTGCATTTCATGGCCGAGACGGCCAAGATCCTCAGCCCCGAGAAGACCGTGCTCATTCCGGACCAGCGGGCGGGCTGTTCCCTGGCCGATTCCATCACCGCCGACGAATTGCGCGCCTGGAAGGCCGAATTCCCGAATGCGGTGGTCGTCTCGTACGTGAACACTACCGCCGCGGTGAAGGCGCTCACCGATATCTGCTGCACCTCCTCGAATGCCGTCGATGTGGTCGCCTCCATCGACCCGGACCGCGAGGTGCTGTTCCTGCCGGACCAGTTCCTCGGCGCGCACGTCAAGCGGGTCACCGGCCGCGTGAATATGCATATCTGGGCGGGTGAATGCCACGTGCACGCGGGGATCAACGGGGACGAACTGACCGAACAGGCCCGCACCCATCCGGATGCCGAACTGTTCGTACACCCCGAATGTGGTTGTGCCACTTCGGCGTTATACCTCGCGGGCGAGGGTTCGTTCCCGGCCGACCGGGTGCACATTCTGTCGACCGGCGGAATGATCGACGCAGCCAAGGCCGCGAAGTCGAATCAGGTCCTGGTTGCCACCGAGGTCGGCATGCTGCACCAGCTGCGAAAGGCCGCTCCCGGCATCGACTTCCAGGCCGTGAACGATCGTGCGTCGTGCAAGTACATGAAGATGATCACCCCGGCGGCACTGCTCCGCTCGCTTGTGGAGAACACCGACGAGGTGCACGTCGATCTGGAAACCGCCGCGCTGGCCCGCGATTCGGTGCAGCGCATGATCGAAATCGGCAACCCGGGCGGTGGCGAATGAACGGCTGCGAATTGAGCGCGAGGTGCGCGCTCGTCCGGAGTGGCGGTGCGGAATGACCGCCGGGGCGGTCGGTAGCGGTTTCGCCGCCGACCGGGTCGAGAAGGGCAGTCGCTCATGAGCGCCGCGCCGCGGATCGACTGGGAAGCCGCCGCCGATCTGGTCGTGATCGGCGGCGGTGTCGCCGGGTTGACCGCGGCACGGACGGCATCGCTGCGCGGTCTGCGGGTGCTCATCCTCAGCAAGGGCGGTCCGACGGATACCGCGACCCAGTATGCCCAGGGCGGTATCGCTGTTGTTGCGCCGCATGAGGATTCGGTGGAATCGCACGTGCGCGACACGGTCGAGGCCGGTGCCGGACTGTGTGACGAGGCGGCGGTGCGATCCATCGTCGAAGGCGGTCAGGCCGCCGTCGCCGCATTGACCGATCTGGGCGCGGTCTTCGATCTCGCGCGGGACGGTCAGATTTCGCGTACCCGCGAGGGTGGGCACAGCACGCGACGGATCATCCACGCCGGAGGTGACGCCACCGGCGCCGAGGTGCAGCGGGCGCTCAACGCGGCCGGGCTGCCGGTCCTGTTCGGTGCCGCGGCACTGGAAGTGGTCACCGGTCGGACCGGTGTGCAGGGTGTGCTCGCGGTGTCCGAGAACGGCTTCGGGGTCGTACACGCACCGGCGGTGCTGCTGGCCACGGGCGGGCTCGGTCAGCTGTACGCGCTGAGCACGAATCCGCCCGGTGCCACCGCCGACGGCATCGCCCTTGCGCTGTGGGCCGGTGCGACGGTGGCCGATCTGGAATTCGTGCAATTCCATCCGACGGTGCTATACACCCCCGGCGGACTCGGCAGACGCCCGTTGATCAGCGAGGCGGTTCGCGGCGAAGGCGCGACACTGGTTGATTCCGAAGGGAATTCGGTGACCGCGGGGGTGCACCCGCGCGGTGATCTGGCACCGCGCGATGTGGTGTCGCGTGCGATCGCCGCCCGGATGCGGGCACTCGGCACCGACCATGTCTATCTCGACGCCCGAGCCCTCGATCGCTTCCCGCAACGTTTTCCGACGATCACCGCATCCTGCCTGGCCGCCGGGATCGATCCGCATACCGATCTGATTCCGGTCGCCCCCGCCGCGCACTACCAATGTGGTGGGGTCGTGACCGACACCCACGGCCGGACCGCGGTTCCCGGCCTGTACGCGGCGGGTGAGGTGGCGCGGACGGGACTGCACGGTGCCAACCGGTTGGCCTCGAACAGTCTGCTCGAGGGCTTGGTGGTCGGTGAGCGAGCCGGGGTGGCCGCCGCCGAACGTCTCGGCCAGGACGCGCAGGTGACGGATGTGTCCTTCCATACCATTCCGCGCGCGGCCCGCGCCTTGGTGCAGCAGTCGATGACGTCGCATGCCTCCGTGGTTCGCGATGCCGCCGGGCTGGCGGAGGCGGCCGCGCGGTTGCGGGATGCGGTGTCGCACAGTGCGGCAAGTCGCTTGCGTGCCGAGTTGACCAGTGCCAACCAGCGATTCACCGGCGAACTTTCGCCGGTGAGCGACATCTCGACGCGCAAGGACACACCGGGCGGCGCCGAAGACCTCAACGGGTCGGCCGCCACCGCGGCCGCGGCACAGCGCATCACCGCCTTCGAGGACGCCGCCCTCACCCTCACCGCCCAGGTGCTCCTGCTTTCCGCGGCAGCGCGCACCGAAAGCCGCGGCTCCCACACCCGCTCCGATCACCCGACCCCCGACGACCACCAATGCCACAGCCGCGCGGTACGTCTGGGCCCAGAAGGTCACCCCGTCCCAGCCCCCGACGGCCTCGACCTCACCACCTGGACCCAGGACGCCATTCCCAGCGCCTCATGACGGCGACACGGCACGAGAAATCTCCGCGAACGTGCGGGTAGTAGGACAAGGAGTGCACTGATGGGACTGGATACCGGCCTGGATCGTGACGAGGTGCTGGCCCTGATTCGCACCGCGTTGGATGAGGATCTGCGCTACGGCCCCGATATCACCACGGCGGCAACGGTTCCCGCCGATGCGGCGGTGAAGGCATCGGTGGTTTCACGCCAGCCGGGCACGGTGGCCGGACTCGATATCGGCCTGCTCGTGCTCGATGAGGTGATCGGTGCGGGCAATTACGAAATCACCGATCGGGTCGCCGACGGGACCCGGGTCGAGCCGGGCCGTTCGGTACTCGAGCTGGTCGCGCCGACCCGCGGCCTGCTCACCGCTGAACGCACCATGCTCAACCTCGTCTGCCACCTGTCCGGGATCGCGACCGCCACCGCAGCCTGGGTCGACGCGGTCGCGGGCACGAACTGCCGCATCCGCGACAGCCGCAAAACCCTGCCGGGCCTGCGTGCCTTGCAGAAGTACGCGGTCCGTGTCGGCGGTGGCGTCAATCACCGCATGGGTCTCGGCGACGCCGCCCTGATCAAGGACAACCACGTGGTAGCGGCCGGTTCGGTGGTTGCGGCCCTGCGCGCCGTGCGCGACCTGGCCCCTGACATCGCCTGCGAGGTCGAAGTGGACAGCCTCGAACAACTCGACGCCGTCCTGGCCGAAAATGTCGAACTGGTCCTGCTCGACAACTTCCCCCTCTGGCAGACCCAAGCCGCCGTCCAGCGTCGTGATGCCAGGGCACCCGGCACCGAACTCGAATCCTCCGGCGGCTTGACCCTCGCCGACGCCGCCGACTACGCCCGCACCGGTGTCGACTACCTGGCAGTCGGTGCGCTGACCCACTCCGTCCGTGTCCTCGACCTCGGCCTGGACATGTAGTAGCGATCCGTCAGGTGGTGAGTTCGCGTTCCAATGGGGTACGGAAGCGCGGGATGGCGCGAACCTCGCCGTACCAGGATGCGGTGCGGACGGCTTCGGCTTCGATGAGCGATTCGGCTGCCGAGCCGATGTCTTCCAGTAGGCGGTAGACGATTTCGCCGTCCTTGCGTTGGGCCCAGCCGCCGACAATACGGCCGTTCCACCAGATGGTGGGGCCGACGTTTCCATTGCGGTCGAAGAGCATCGGTGCGTGCGGCCCGAGGTACCAGTCGCGGTACTGCCAGCCCATCGGGGTGGGGTCGAGGGCGGGGAGCAGGGCGGCCCAGGGTTCGGGCTCGGGGGTCGGGTCCTGGTCGTCGGCGAGCAGCAGCCCGGTGGTGCCGTCGAGATCGACCTCCACCACATCGAGTTGGGCGAGGGCCTTGCGTACTTCGGTGAGCGTCCAGCCGGTCCACCACTTGATGTCGGTGATCGGGGCGGGGCCGAAGGCGTAGAGCCACCGTCGGACGAGTTCGGCGCGGGCCGCATCGGTGGGTATGGTCGCAACACCTTGCGGCAGCCAGGTTTCTATCGGCGCCCAGGTGTATTGGCTGCTCGTCCAGCTGCCATTCGGCCGACCGCGCACGATGCGCCCCTCGACGCCGAGGATGACGAGCACCCAGGTGGTAATGCTGTTGGGTCGCGAATACGCCTTGTCCGGAGCGGGATTCACCTGCGTGCGCAGCCGAGGGACGTCCTTGCTCAGCTGTGCGCCGGTCGCCGCCCCGCGTGCCAGCAGCGCCTTGTGCGTTTCGTCTTCGACGTCGGCGAGCCACGCGCGCACATCCCCGTCGACAACTCCGGCCTGGTCGATGAACCTGCTGTAGGTGCGACGTTGCTTCTCCGCCAGCGCATCCGCGCACGACGCCTGTAATACCGGCAGCAATTCGACCGGTGCGACGAACATGGTGCGCCGCATCGCGAGCAAGCGCAGCAGCGTCCGATCGTCGTACAGGGCCTTCTCGACATGTCCTGGCGCGGCAGTGTGACTGCGCGCGTTCACCGACAGATACACCGTCGCGGGATCGGTCGCATGCAGTACCACGAGGGACCGGACGATATCGGCAACATCATCGGTGCGGCACGCCGACGTGAGCCGATGCCGCCGCGCAAGCCGGGCCCGCCGCTCCGCCACATCAATCGAACGCATATGCGAATAGTAGCGGTCAGATGCCGAACTCCTGCGGATCGACCCGCAACGCCTGGCACGCCTCCCGCACGGCCGCGATCTCGTCCTGGTCGAAATTCCCATCCGCATTGCCGATCATGATGCCGATCTGCGCGACCGCATGCGCCTCGGTCGGCTTATCCGCCGCCTTGCCGATCTGCTGCAGCACATACGCCCGCCCGAACGCCGCATCGTCGACCAACCGGTTGCAGTTGTCTTCGAACAGGTCGCGCAGCTCATCGGTCGGAAAGTTCTGCAGCACCGGATCGGAGCCGATGAGTCCGGCCACCCGCATCCGCTCGGCCGGATCGATGGTGCCGTCGGCCGCGGCGACGAGCGCGCAGATGGCCATGCTCGCATCGCGGAATGTGCCGCCGCGCAGCTCGTTCTTCTTGGCCAGCAACTGCGCCCGCCACTGCGGGGCCTTGTCCATCAGGTCGATCAGGCGACCGAAATTGGTCGCATTGCTGATGAGACGATTCAAGAAGGCCATCGAAGCTCCCCGGAACGAGGTTCGGGCGACCGGCGGGCCCGAACTCTGGATCGACATCGCGCACCGTAGCAGAACCCAGCGAAACACGCGTGCCCGGCGAAACGCCGCCGAATTATGTTGGCTGCCAGGCACGCACCAGATCGAGCAGTCCCGGGAACCGCGCATCGAGGTCCTCGATCCGCACCCGGCTGCGGCGCTCCAGCCCGTACTGCCGCTGACGGGTGATACCGGCCTCACGCAGCACCCGGAAATGGTGCGTCAGTGTCGATTTCGGCCGATCGATGTCGAACCAGCCGCAGGAGCGATCGGTCTCGGGGGATTCGAGCAGCAATTTCTGCACCATGCCCAACCGCAGCGGATCGCTGAGCACGCCGAGCACATCCTCGAGCCGGAGCTCGGCACGCGTCGGCTCGGGCAGCGTGGTCGCGCCGGTGTCGGTCGATGGCATCGGGTCTCCTGTGGATCGCGAATCCTTGGTTCGACTTCTATCGTACTAGATGTTAAGTTCGACTTCCGTCGTACCAGTACGAGAAAGTTCGAACAATGGAGGTTGGGATGACAACGCTTGCGGCGAAACCGGAAACCGAGGTGCGGCGCGGCGGCACGGTGTGGCTGGCGGCCTGGCCGGTGCTCGCGGTCTTCGTGCTGTCGAATGCGCCGACCCCGCTCTATATCGTGTGGCAGCAGCGACTCGGCTTCTCCTCGGGCACGCTGACCGCGGTATTTGCCTGCTACATAGCAGGGTTGCTCGGCGCACTGCTGGTCGCGGGTGTGGTCTCGGACCGTATCGGCCGCAAGCCCGTGCTGCTACCCGCGGTGCTCCTCGCGATGCTCGCGTGCGTCCTGTTCGCCACCGCGCATTCGGTTGCGATGCTGGCGATCGCGCGCCTGCTCACCGGAATAGCGGTCGGCGCGGCCGTGTCGGCGGGGATGGCGGCGGTGACCGATGTCGGCGGCCCGGAGCGCAAACGCCTTGCCGCACTCGCGGCGTCATCGGCCATGGTGCTCGGCGCGGGTTTCGGTCCATTGCTGGCGGGTCTGCTCTCGCAATTGGTTCCCGGCCCGACCGTCACCATCTTCGTCATCGAAATCGTCTTGCTCGCTACGGCTTTCGCGGTCATAGCACGTCTCGACCTGCCCAAGGGTGCGCACGCACGTGGCCCGTGGATTCGCATTCCCGCGGTCGCACCCGGTGGACGCACCGCCGTGCTGCTTGGCATCGCGGTGTTCGCGCCGGGCATTACCGCGACGTCGTTCGTGCTCTCGCTCGGCCCCTCGCTGCTGTCGGACCTGTTGGGCGCCACCAGTCGGGTGCTCGCGGGCGGCCTGGCCTTCGTCATGTTCCTCGGCGCCACCGGCATCCAGTTCGCGGTGCGGCGCCTGCGCCTGCGCACCATTCTGCTCGGCGGCACGGCGGCCACCCTGCTCAGCATGATCACCCTGGTCGCGGCGCTGCGGCTGTCGGCGATCGCGTTCTTCGCCGCGGCTGCGATCCTCGCGGGCGTCGGCCAGGGCATGGGCCAGTTCGGTGGTCTCACGGCCATCAGCGCGAGCGTGCCCGCCGATCGGCTCGCCGAGGCCAATGCCGCCCAGAACGTCGGCGGCTACCTGCCCGCCGCCGTGTTGGCCCTGTCGGCCGGATTCCTCAGTGACGCAATCGGTTTGCCGGCGGGCGCGACGGCCTTCGCGGGCATCGTAGGTGCGGCCGCGGTACTCGGCGCGGTATTCGTCGCGACTCGCCCCGGCACCGCGACCGGACAGCGATAGCCACATGTCATCATTCGAGGATGAGACACCTACTGCTGACGCTCGGCTGTGCGCTGTTCGCCGCGGTGTCGACGACAAGCCTTGTCGCATCGCCCGTTTCGGCCGAACCGGAATGCGTGGTCCGAGTCGACGTGCGGCCGGTGACCCTGACGGTGGACGGCGAGGACGCCACCGGCCGGGTGTACGAGCCGTACCGCTGTGCGGCCAGCGATCTCATACCGCGCGATCTGGTCGTCGCGGTGCACGGCCACGGCGGCACCTCCGCCGATTTCGCCGAATATCTGACCTCGATCGCCCGTCGCACCGCGACCCCGATTCTGTCCATGGACGCCCGCAGCGCGACCAGCGTCTGGCGGACCGGTGAGTGGAATCTGTGGGCGGGCTGGCGCGATATCGTCACCGCCACCCAGCGGTACAAAGACGAGCATCCATCCATCGGCCGCACGGTGCTGTGGGGCTGGAGTCAAGGCGGCACCATGAGTGGTCTGGCGGTGGCGCACGGTCCGCAAGGGCTCTTCGACTACTGGGTCGACAATTACGGTCCCGCGGACGATTTCAGCATGTGGCTCGCCTCGGCGGGCGTCGATCCCGCACTGCCCGCCCAGATCGAACGCGATGCGGGCGACTGCGCCCCGACGGTCTGTCCGCAGGCCTACGCCGAACGTTCGCCCGCTCTGCTCGCCGCCCGGATGAGCATGAAACGCGCCTTTCTCATCCACGGCACCGCCGACGATGTGGTGCCGTACCCGGCGACTCTGGAAATGCGCGCGGGACTGCTCGCCGCGGGTAAGCCCACTTCGATGTACACGATCGTCACCGGCCGCGACCTGAACGGCGCCGTGGTTCCCGGTGATCACAGCATCGGTCCCGCGTACTTCGAGGGCGGTTGCGTCGTCGAGCGCCTACTACTCGGCATGGAACCCGTCGACGGACCCGATCGCGACTATCTGGTCGACGTCGCCCGTGGCATCGTGACCGCTCCCGCGGCCCCGCCCAACGCCAAATGCGCGGCCTAGGGAACACCTGTCGGTGCGGTGTGGTTCATTCGGGCGGGACCGCATACAAGGAGAGGTGCAATGAAGCCGAATGACCCCGCATACCACTGGAACGGCGCGGAGTTGGACCTGGAGACGTACTCGGCCCGCATCGGCTACACCGGCGACCGCACCCCGACGCTGGCCACCCTGCACGCTCTCGTCTACGCGCACACCACCACGATCCCGTTCGAGAACCTGGAGTCCATTCTCGGCCGCCCTGTTCCGCTCGATCTGGAATCTTTGCAGGACAAGATGATCCGGCACCGACGCGGCGGGTATTGCTACGAGAACGTCGGCCTGTTCGCCGCCGCGCTGGAACGGCTCGGCTTCGGGGTGACCGGACTCAGCGGCCGCGTCACCATGGGCGTATCCGAGGGTCTGCGCCCGCCAACCCACGCGCTGCTGCGCGTCACCACCAGCGATGACGATCGCGTCTGGATCTGCGACGTCGGCTTCGGCTCCGGACCGCTCGCGCCCTACGAACTCGTCGAGGGCGGCGAATTCGCGCTCGGCGACTGGCGTTTCCGGCTCGAACATGCCACCGGTGAACTCGACAGCGACCTGTGGGTGCTGCACCAGTTCGGCCGCGACGGCTGGATCGACCGCTACACCTTCACATTGAACCCGCAGTACCGCATCGATTTCGCGGTCGGCAACCACTTCGTCTCGACCTCGCCGCGCTCACCGTTCACCACCCGACCGTTCGTGCAGCGTTTCCTCCCGGACGTGCACCACGTCCTCGACAACCTCACCCTCATCACCGAATATCCGAACGGCTCCAGCGGAACTCGCGAACTCGAACCCGCCGAACTTCCGAAAATCCTCACCGAGGTCTTCGATATCGAACTCTCCGAACCCGACGCCATCGCTCTCGCCCAAGGTCCCTGGCTGCCCTGAAGTCCGCACTCTTCCCGAGGATTCGCACCTGTCGTAGCCACCTCGGATCGTGACAGCAGGTGCCGATTTCGCCGTGCGGGCTACCCGAACGGGTCGCCGAGGGCCACTAGAGTCGGCCGGGTGCGCGCCAACCGGAATCTTCTCGTTCTGTTCGCAGCCACCGTCCTGGCCCTGAGTGGTTGCAGCTCAGGGCCGGACCAGCCCGACACCGTCGCCGGGCAGTTCGCCGATGCGCTCAGCCGGGGCGATATCGCCGCGGCCGCCGCACTCACCGGCGATCCGACCAAGGCGTCGGATGCGCTCGGCAAGCTCTATGACGGGCTCGGCAAGGACGTGAAATTCGAGGTCCGCGGTGTGGACAAGAACTCCTTCACCCTCGCCGCCACCTGGAAGTTCGGCAAGGACGGCAAGGACGAGTGGAGCTACACCACCACCGGCTCCGCCAGCGATTCCGGTGACGGCTGGAAGGTCGAATGGGATCCCGACGCGATCGCACCGGGTCTCGCTCTCGGCCCGTTGAGCTACGCCACCAGCTATCCGCAGCCCGCACGCGTTCTGGAGGCATCGGGCGGCGAGTTGATGACCGAGCAGGTGGTCACCCTGGTGAACGTTGCCCCCGGTGCCGACACCGCCGCGCTCGCGGACCTGCTCGCCCCCGTTGCCGCCGATATCACAGCGGCGTCATTGCAATCGGATCTGGCAGCGGCACACGGCAAGTCGATCACCGCCGTCACCTTGCGGGACGCCGATATCGCCCCGATCCAGACAGCGCTCGCGGCGGTTCCCGGCGTCACCCTCGCACCGCAGACCCGTCTGCTCGCCACCGACAAATCCCTCGCGTCACCGGTGCTGTCCGGCCTCGCCGACCTCTGGCAGCGCTCCGCCGATGCGGCGGCCGGCTGGGCGGTGCGCGCGCAGACCGCCGACGGCACCGAACGCGTCGCCGGTCGAGATCCGAAACCCACCGCGGATATCGTGACCACACTCGACACCGATTTGCTGCGCTACGCGGAGAGCGCGTTGACGCCGATCACCCAGCCCGCAGCGATCGTCGCACTGCAACCGTCCACCGGAAAGGTGCTCGCCGTCGCGCAGAACGCGGCCGCCGACGCCCAGGGGCCGATCGCGCTCACCGGCCTGTATCCGCCGGGTTCGACCTTCAAGACCGTCACCGTCTCGGCAGCACTGCAATCCGGCGCGGTGACCCCCGACACCGTGCTGCCGTGCCCGGCCACCGCGAATATCGAGGGCCGCCGCATCCCCAACGACAATAATTTCGACCTCGGCAATGTCGCGCTGCACACCGCCTTCGCCCAGTCCTGCAACACCACCATGGGCCAACTCGCGGTGAATCTCGCACCGAACGGACTGACCGATGCCGCGGCACAGCTCGGTCTCGGCATCGACTTCGTCACACCTGGTCTGACCACAGTCACCGGCAAGGTGCCGACCGCGGACACTCCAGCGCTGCGTGTGGAGTCCGGTATCGGCCAGGGCAAGGTGACGGCATCACCGTTCGGGATGGCGCTGGTCGCCGCAGCCATCGCGCACGGATCGATGCCGCTGCCGATGGTGGTCAACGGGCAACCCGGCGTGGCCGATCGCACTCCGGCCCCACTGCCGCCGACCACCGATGAGCAGCTGAAAACCATGATGCGTGAAACCATTACCGGCGGCACTGCCACGGCGCTGCGCGATATTCCGGACCTGATCGGCAAGACGGGCACCGCCGAGTACATCGATGACAAGCATGCGCACGGCTGGTTCGTCGGTATCGACGATGACCTGGCCTTTGCCGTCTTCGTCAGCGATGCGAACAGTTCGGGTCCGGCCGTGGAGGCCGCGGGTCGTATGCTGCGTGCGCGGCACTGAGTGACACTGTCGACCGGGACGGAATCGGCGATCGGCGCGGCGTGGGCGGCGAATATACCCCCGCAGCCGTGTGCCGTTGATTGCGCCCCGCTACACTCGTCGGCGGAACGCGTTGATGGTCAATACGCGTGATGTCACGATTTCGAGAAGGTTCGGAGTAGGCGCCATCGATACCGGTCAATTGATCGCGGAGCACTACCGCCTGGTCGAGCGGATTGGTAGCGGCGGCACAGGTGTGGTTTGGCGCGCGATCGACGAACGCCTGCAGCGCTCGGTCGCGGTGAAGCAGATCCATATCAAGCCGAGCCTGCCCGAAGCCGAGCGCGATGTGGTGCGTCAGCGCGCGATCCGCGAGGCCCGCAATGCGGCACGATTCCAGCATCCGAATGCGATCGTGGTCTTCGATATCACCGAGCACAACGGCGATCCGTGCCTGGTGATGGAGTATCTGAAGTCGAAGAGTCTGGCGGGCGTGATCTCCGCGCAGGGCATGCTGCCGCTGACCCAGGTCGCGCGGATCGGCGAACAGGTCGCCTCGGCGCTCATCGCCGCGCATCACGCCGGAATCGTGCACCGCGATGTCAAACCGGGCAATATCCTGCTCGACGACACCGGCACGGTGAAAATCACCGACTTCGGCATCTCCCGCGCCACCGGTGACGTCACCCTCACCGAGACCGGTCTGATCTGCGGTACCGCCGCCTATCTCGCACCGGAGGTCGCGCGCGGCGCCGACCCGTCGCCCGCCGCCGACGTATTCGCTTTGGGCGCAACGCTATTCCACGCACTCGAGGGGGAGCCGCCGTACGGTTCCAGCGCCAACCCACTCGCCGTGCTCTACGCCGCGGCGAATGGCCAGGTCAGCGAGCCTCGGCACGCGGGCCCGGCAACCGACTTCCTGCTGGATCTGCTCAGCCCGGATCCCGCCGACCGGCCGACCATGCGTGCGGCCCGCGAACATCTGTCCGCGCTCGCCGATTCCGGTTCCGCACCGGTACACGCCGGATTCGTCCCCGCCAGTGAGGCATTCGGACGCCGCGGCGAATCCGCGACCCGTGCGCTGCGGCCGCCCGCGAACCCGACGCCGGAGCATCAGCCGACCGCACGGCAGCCACGTCCGGCGGCACCGCGAAATACCGCCCGCCCCAACAACCCCGGTGGCGCGTCGCATCCCAGGACCGCCGCGCATCCGAGAACCGCCGCGCATCCGCAGACAGCGACACAGCCGCGTCCGGTGCCGCGCAAGTCCGGCGGCAAGCGCAAGGCGGTCTTGATCGGTGCGACCATCGGTGCGGTGGTGGCCGTCGTGGCGGTCCTGATCGGTGCGCTGAATCAGTCGGGCACCAATACGCCATCGGTGCAAGCGAGTCCGCCTTCGTCGTCCGCCTCGAAGGGCACCACTTCCACGGCTGCCGCGGGCTCGCCGGGGCAAACGAAGAGCGTCGGCACGGCAGACTCGCGGCAGTCCATCGATCAAGTGGTGGACTTCTACAACAACCTCACCTACATGAGTTTCGCGGCTGCATGGAAACAGTTGACTCCCGCTGCCCAGCGGGTCTACGGCAGCCAGTCAGCCTTCCAGGATTACTGGACGCAGAATCGGGTCACGGGCTTCAACACTGTTGATGCGGCCGGTGGTGGTACCGGCACCAACCCGGACGGTTCGGTGGAAATCAATGTGGCCAGCGTGACCTATGCCGGCCAGAACAGGTCGGTGACGCTGCGGCTGATCAACCCTGGCAGCGGCGCCCCACTCATCGACAGCGACACCCGCAGCGGCGACGCGCGCTAGGCGCACGGCGGCGGGTGCGGTGCGCTATCGGTCAACGGACCGCAACGAGGTCTGCGCCCAATTCACCAGCAGTGCAAGGGCGGTGGCGCTCGGCGAATCCGGCTCGGTGGTGTGCATGATCCGCCCCTGATCCGGATCGTCGGGCAGGCGCGGGGTTCCCATCTGCCTGTGCAACCGGTAGTACGCGACCTCAGCCCGAACCGGGCAACCGGCGCTCTTCGCATTAAGGAGTGCGTAACCGAGATGTCACCCCGGCACCCGGCCAACTCCTCGCGCCGCAGACCAGCGACTCGGCGCACTCCGCCGTGGTCACGCAACCCGACGGCCTGCGGGCGTAGGCGGCCGCGGCGCGATTTGCGGACCCGCTGAGCTCGGTCCGGTCGTCCATTCGACAACCCTACGCCGGTGCGCGGCGACTATCCCATTGCGGCTGTGGCGAATTGGGTGATTTCGACATTCGGCGGATATGGGCTGAGCCGGTGCCACCGACACCCGATCACTCTCAGGACTGAGTAATCAGATGGGTACGGTGTCCCACCATGTGTGCCTGAGTTGGCCGGCAGTCCAGCCGGAGACATTCACACTGAGCGTGCAGCCAGAGCGCAGTGGTTGGTCGAATGTGACATTCAGCCAGGCCGCTGAGGGCGACGACCCAGTATCGGAGATGTAGAGGGTGCCGCGATGACGTTGTCGAACGGGGCGAGCCCGGGATCGACGGCCGAGGGGCACCGAAATGACACGGCACGTCGTCACCCAATTCCTAGCTTCCGACGGACAGGAGGATCGCCTCCGCACCGCACTCGAAGCGATGATCGAACCTTCCCTGGCCGAGCCCGGTTGCCTCGCCTACCAGCCCTACGCCGACCCGAACGACCCGTCCCGCATGGTGCTGCTCGAGGAGTGGACCGGGCCCGAGGCCCTCCACGAGCACTTCGCGACCCCGCACTTCTTCCACGTCCGCGACGTGCTCGTCCAAATCCTCACCGAGCCTACGGTGATCAAACGCCTCGTCCCCGCCTGACCGTTCCGCCTGCCCCGATCACGCGGGGCGGGCAACGATCTGCCTGAACTCCGCCGCCGCACTGACTCGGCGATCAGTATTCGAGTTCGCTCCAGGGGATCTGAATCGGGAAGGGGAAGTCGATCTTGATGTCGTCGGTGTCGTGCGGGGTCCATTCACCGGCCAGCAGGTAGTTGGCCGAACGCAGTGGGTGAACTCCGTCCGGCAGCTCACCGGCTCCGGTCTGCAGGACGTACGCGCGCACAATTGCGATTGCGCTCGCTTCACGAGCCAGATGCACTTCCCAGTACCAGGGAATTCCGGCACTCGCGTAGCGCCCCTTCTTTGCCTCGATATCGGTCTGAGTGTTGGACGGAGACAAGACTTCGCCGACCAGTAAGACATCGCCGCCACGAACGTCCTGGTAAGGCGATTCGAGGCAGCGGTGGACGAGGAAGTCGGGTGTCATGAAGTCGGACTTGCCAGTGCGTCCGAGGAAGACGTTGGTTTCGAAACCGACTCGCCAGCAGTGCTGCGGTCGATCCGACATATCGCTGCGTGCGCAACGCTCGAGAGCTATCCACAGACGTCCCATGAACACTTGGTGTTCGGAAGGTCCGCGCCGAACCCACACCACCCGCCCATCCCACAGTTCGATCTGCTCGGCGATCTCCTCGGGAAGTCGCTCCAACTCCTCCCATGTCATGTATTCGGGGAGGTCGGGCCGCTGAACGTGCGGAATGGACATGCCGCCATCGTAGTCAGCCTCGTCGCAGGGCAGCGATGTTTCCGAAACCGGCGCCGCAGCGGATAACCGGCGGCATGCGACCGATAGGCTGGTAGCTGGAGCGGAGAATACCGACCGCTCGGCGTCGGGCACGGCGTCCAAGGATCAGAACAGACAGGATCGCAGACCTCATGACATCCCGCATCGAGCTCGCCCGCGTCGATCTGCGCGGCCGTACTCCCTCCGCTGCCGAGCTGCGCACCGCGCTGCCGCGCGGGGGAGTCGACGTGGACTCGGTGCTGCATCAGGTGCGACCCGTGGTGGAGGCGATCCGAGATCGCGGCGTCGCGGCTGCGCTGGAATTCAGCGAGCAGTTCGACGGCGTGATTCCGGCGAGCGTGCGGGTACCCGCAGCCGAACTCGATGCCGCGTTGGAGAAGTTGGACCCGGCCGTTCGTGCCGGCCTCGAGGTCGCGATCGAGCGGACCCGCCAGGTACACGCCGATCAGCGACGCACCGACACCACCACCGAGGTCGTGCCCGGTGGCACGGTCACCGAGCGGTGGGTGCCGGTCGAGCGGGTCGGGCTCTACGTGCCCGGCGGCAATGCCGTCTACCCGTCGAGCGTCGTGATGAATGTGGTGCCCGCGCAGGCGGCCGGTGTCGACTCGCTGGTGGTGGCCTCGCCGCCACAGGCCCAGTTCCGCGGGCTGCCGCACCCGACCATCCTGGCGGCCGCGAAGCTGCTCGGTGTCGAGGAAGTATGGGCCGTCGGTGGTGCGCAGGCCGTCGCGCTGCTGTCCTACGGTGGCATTGATACCGATGGCACGCAGCTCGAGCCGGTCGACCTGATCACCGGTCCCGGCAATATCTTCGTGACCGCCGCCAAGCGCCTGTGCCGCGGCCTGGTCGGCATCGATGCCGAGGCGGGCCCCACCGAGATCGCGATCCTGGCCGATGCCACCGCCGATCCGCTCCATGTCGCCGCTGATCTGATCAGCCAGGCCGAACACGACGTGCTCGCGGCCAGCGTGCTCGTCACCGACAGCGTCGAACTCGCCGATGCGGTGGACGCCGCGCTCACCACCCAGATGACGGTGGTCAAGCACGCACATCGGGTGCGAGAGGCATTGTCCGGAAAGCAGTCCGGCACGGTGCTGGTCGACGATATCGAGCAGGGCCTGCGGGTGGTGAATGCCTACGCCGCCGAACACCTCGAGATCCAGACCGCCGATGCGCCGGGCGTCGCGGCCCGGGTGCGCAGCGCCGGCGCGATTTTCGTCGGTCCGTATGCCCCGGTCAGCCTGGGTGATTACTGCGCTGGCTCGAATCACGTGCTTCCGACGGCGGGCTGCGCGCGGCACTCCTCGGGCCTGAGCGTGCAGACCTTCCTGCGCGGTATCCACGTTGTGGAATACACCGAGGCCGCGCTCAAAGACGTCGCCGGTCACGTGGTCGCGCTGGCCAATGCCGAGGACCTGCCCGCACACGGCCAAGCCGTGCAGGCGCGATTCGAGGCACTGGCATGACCCCCGAGATTACCGTGCCCGGCTCCGGCGTCACCCTGGACGACCTCCCGCTGCGCGCGAATCTGCGCGGCAAAAAGCCTTACGGCGCACCGCAGTTGACGGTGCCGGTGCAGCTGAACACCAATGAGAACCCGCACCCGCCGAGCCGCGCCCTCATCGACGACGTCGCCGAATCCATTCGCGCCGCCGCCACCGACCTGCACCGCTACCCGGACCGCGACGCCGTCGCGCTGCGCACCGACCTGGCCGAATACCTGACCCGCCAGACCGGCATCGCGGTGCACACCGCCAATGTCTGGGCGGCCAACGGCTCCAACGAAATCCTGCAGCAACTGCTGCAGGCCTTCGGCGGACCCGGCCGCAGCGCACTGGGTTTCGTGCCCTCGTACTCGATGCACCCGATCATCTCCGAGGGCATCGATACCGAGTGGGTCGAGGCCAAGCGCAATGCCGACTTCTCCCTCGATATCGAGTACGCGCTCGCCGTCATTGCCGAGCGTCGACCCGATGTGGTCTTCGTGACCAGCCCCAATAACCCGACAGGGCACAGCATTCCGCAGGCCGACCTGGCTCGGATCCTGGCCGCCGCACCGGGCATCGTCGTCGTCGACGAGGCATACGGCGAATTCTCCGCCGAGCCGAGCGCGATCGCCCTGATCGATCGGTACCCGACGAAACTCGTGGTCAGCCGCACCATGAGCAAGGCCTTCGCCTTCGCGGGCGGCCGCCTCGGCTACCTGGTCGCCGCCCCGGCAGTGATCGACGCGATGCTGCTGGTGCGACTGCCGTACCACCTGTCGGTGGTCACGCAGGCCGCCGCCCGTGCGGCCCTGCGCCACGCCGAGGAAACCCTCGCGAGCGTCGCCGAACTGGCAGCACAGCGGGACCGGGTCGCGGCAGCGTTGGGCGCCATGGGTTTCGAGGTGATCCCCAGTGACGCCAACTTCCTGCTCTTCGGTCGCTTCACCGATGCCCCCCGCGCCTGGCAGCACTATCTGGACCGCGGCGTGCTGATCCGCGATGTCGGCATTCCGGGGTATCTGCGCGCCACCATCGGTCTCGCCGCCGAGAACGACGAATTCCTACGCGTCAGTGGCACATTGGCCGACACCGACCTCGCCATCCGATAATCCGCCTGTGGAGGAAGCAAAGATGAATCGCACCGCGCGGGTGGAGCGCGTCACCAAGGAATCGAATATTGTCGTCGAACTGGATCTCGACGGCACCGGCAAGACCGATATCGCCACCGGTGTCCCGTTCTACGACCACATGCTGACCGCGCTCGGCGCACACGCCAGCTTCGATCTGACGGTGCGCGCCGAGGGTGATATCGAGATCGAGGCGCATCACACCGTCGAGGACACCGCCATCGTCTTCGGCCAGGCGCTGGGTAAGGCACTGGGCGACAAGTCCGGCATCCGCCGCTTCGGCGATGCGTTCATTCCGATGGACGAGACCATGGCGCATGCCGCGGTGGATGTGTCCGGTCGCCCGTACTGCGTGCACACCGGCGAACCCGATCACCTGTTGCACGCGGTGATTCCCGGTTCCGGACCCGGCGCACCGTATTCCACGGTGCTCAACCGGCACGTATTCGAGTCGATCGCGCTGAACGCCCGCATCGCACTGCACGTACGGGTGCTGTACGGCCGCGACCAGCATCACGTCACCGAGGCCGAATTCAAGGCGGTGGCGCGGGCATTGCGCGCCGCCGTCGAACTGGATCCGCGGGTGAGCGGTGTGCCGTCGACGAAGGGGACGCTGTGACAACCAAATCGGTCGCTCTGCTCGACTACGGCTCCGGCAATCTGCATTCCGCGCACCGCGCGCTGATCCGCGCGGGTGCGACGGTCGAGGTGACCGCGGATGCCGACATCGCGTTGGCCGCCGACGGACTGGTCGTTCCCGGTGTCGGTGCCTTCGCGGCCTGCATGGCCGGGCTGCGCGAGGTGAGGGGGGAGCGCATCATCGGTCAGCGGCTGGCCGGCGGTCGTCCGGTGCTCGGGATCTGTGTCGGCATGCAGATCCTGTTCGAGCGCGGGGTGGAGTTCGGTGTGGAAACCGAAGGATGCGCGGAATGGCCGGGTGTGGTCGAGCGGCTGTCGGCACCTGTGCTCCCGCACATGGGCTGGAACACGGTGTCGGCTCCATCCGACAGTGTCCTGTTCGCGGGAATGGCCAGCGATACCCGTTTCTATTTCGTGCACTCCTATGCCGCGCAGACCTGGGACCTGCCGCCGAGCGAACATTTCGCCGCGCCGAAGCTCACCTGGGCCGAACACGGCGTCTCATTTCTTGCGGCCGTCGAGAACGGCCCGTTGTCGGCGACGCAGTTTCATCCCGAAAAGTCTGGTGACGCGGGCGCGCAGTTGCTCCGCAATTGGGTGAACTCGCTGTAAACACGCGCTGGCCAGGCGATTTGACATCGTGCACGCCGGTAAGTAACTTTATCCAAGTCAGAGCGACACGGACACCGACCCGGAGCCTAACGGCCTGGGAAACGAGGTAGGACGAGGAGCGCCTGACGATCACACTGGTTCGGACGGATCCTGATTTTGTGTCGGGGGTCGGCTGAGCTAAGCTTTACCAAGTTGCCTCACTGAAGCTTCGGATTTATGCCGAAGTGAATGTGTGTGCGTGTGTTCTTTGAGAACTCAATAGTGTGTCGATGAATGTCAGTGCCAAATATTTTTTGGTTCCGGCTCTCTCATACCCCCGTGTGGT
>NZ_JBFAWD010000032.1:0-91963 GCF_040680135.1 Nocardia sp. NPDC052112
GGGCACCATCATGGTGGCGCCGAGGAGGTCGAGGGCATCATCCCGCAGATGCGGGCCACTCCGGGTATGCCGGTGCGTCAGGCCGTGCTGCGCCGTCAGGCGCGCGTCCGCTCGATCCTGCACACGCTGCCGCCGGCCGCGCAGGAAGCGATTCTGGCGGATATCGATCAGGTGTCCGATTCGCCGACCGCCGTGCTCGAAGGAGTCGGCTATGAGCAGTGAACCGAACCCGCGCTGTCGTGCCGGCTCGCCGCGCTGTGAATACAAGGCCGAGACGCGGTGAGCTGCGATGGCTTTGCACCGCGTCACTCTCGCCGCGCTGAGCGTTGTCGGCGTATTCATGTCCACCTCGTCGATAGTGAGTTCTCCGCATAGAACCGAACTGCTCGCACTGGGGGAGTCGGCCGCGGGGCGGCAGACCGAGCCGAGCCAGCGCGTGGGAATTGTGCCCGCGGTGTCCCCGCCGATCCGCCCGCATGCGGCATCCGTCTCGGCCCCCGGCGAACTAGTGTCTCGGCCGGCCATGGTCTCCGCCGCGGAGATCGTGGCGGAACCGAATCTGCCGACTGTGCGGGGAATCCCGGAGACAGTGCTTGCGGCCTATCGCAATGCCGAGCTGAATCTCGCTCGCTCCGAACCGAATTGCGGCCTACCGTGGAATCTGCTGGCCGGAATCGGACGAATAGAATCGGGCCATGCCGGCGGCGGCAATGTCGACGTGCACGGGACCACCGTCACGCCCATTCTCGGACCCGCGCTCGATGGCACGCTGCCCGGCAACGAAACCATCGCCGATGGGCGGGGCGGGTTTGTCAGGGCTGTCGGCCCGATGCAATTTCTGCCGAGCACGTGGGCCGCCTGGGGCAGCGACGGCGACGGCGACGGATACGTCGACCCGAACAATGTGTTCGACGCGGCCTTGGCCGCAGGGCGGTATCTGTGCGCGGGCGGCGCGGACCTGCGCGATCCGGACCTGGAGCTACACGCCGTCCTGCGTTACAACAACTCGAGGTCCTATGCCTCGGATGTATTGCGCTGGTCTGCCTTCTACGGGGGAGGTGGCGGTATACCGCTGCCGTCGGCCGTACCGGCTCCACTGCCGTCTCCGCAACCCGACACCGACCAATCGCAACCGGACGTTACCCAACTCGTGCCGGAATCCCAGCCGACCGAGCCGGAAGCTCCGTCGGAGCCCGAACCCCCGGTGCAACAGCAGCCGATGATCATCATCCCCGGTCTGCCGCCGATCCCCTGCGGCATCCTGTGCCCGCCGCCGGCCGATCAAGCCTGACGGACACCGGTGGCCGCTTGACCAGGTAGCCTGACATGAACTACGGTTTCGAATCTATATTAGAAGAAATTTGCTGAGAGCTGGGTTCGACGATGAGCGCTGAAAGCGATGGTTCGACGTCTCCGTTGCCGGAGCACGAACGGGACGCGGCCAAGGAGTTGGCGGCCGACTTGTACAACGCCCTGGCGGCGGGGGATCGGGAGCGATTGGACGCCCTTCTGCACCCTCGATTCGAAGGTCGGACCACCGACGGGCTCCCATTCGAACTCGGCGGTGTCTACCGCGGGCCCGATGCGATGCGACGGGATTTCTGGGGTTGTATCGCCAAGCACTACACGGCTCGGGCGGTGCCGGCGCAATTCAACTGGCTCGACGATGGGCGCCTCGCGGTCATCGGCCGGTACACCGGCAACGCACGGGTCGGACACGGCAAACTGGACGCGGAATTCGTCCACATTCTGACATTTACGCAGGGCCGGATCAGCGGGCTCATCCAACTCACCGACAGTGAGCGATGGTGTGCGGCCCTGACCCCGGACAGCGGTCTGCGCGCGGTCGAGCTCTCGGTGGCGGACGGGATAGCCGTTCTTCGGCTCAACCGGCCCTACCAGCGCAATGCGATCGACCAAACCATGGCCGACGATCTGTACGAGGCCGCGCAACGCTGCGCCGCGCGACCGGACGTGCGGGCCCTGGTGATACTGGGCAATGGCTCGGCTTTCACTGTCGGGGGAGATATCACGGTCTTCGCCGACACCGAGCCGGAGGAACTGTCGACAACTCTGCGGCGGATGGTGACGCCGTACCACGAAGCCCTTCGGATCTTCGCCGAGTTGCCTGCGCCGGTCGTGACCGCCGTGCACGGCTCCGTTGGCGGCGGCGGGCTGGGCATGGTCTACTGCGCCGATATCGCGCTCGCCGCGGAGGGAACGAAGTTCGCGACCGGATTCTCGGCGCTGGGCCTGTCCGGTGACGGCGGCGCCTCGTGGTACCTGCCCCGCCTGGTCGGGATGCGCCGGGCGCAGGCGCTGTATCAGGGCCGCGTCCTCGATGCGCGGGAAGCCCGCGAATGGGGCTTGATCTCGGAGGTCGTCGACCCCGAACAGCTCGAGGAGGTCGCGCTGAACCGGGCCGAAACCCTGGCCGCCGGACCGACGCGTGCCTACGCGGAAGTCCGTGCCCTGCTCCGGAATTCCGAATCCTCGACGCTGTCCGAACAGCTGACCGCCGAGATCGACGCATTGGCACGCACCGCGGCGACGGTCGACGCGGCCGGGGCGGTGCGCAGCTTCATCACGAAATCCAAGCCCACCTTCGAGGGTAGGTAACGTTGTTGGACACGGAAGCCGGACGGGCAGAACAGATTCGGAACTGGCTGTCGGAGCGCGTCGACGTGAGCGGTGCGCTGCGGGTCGAGCGCATCGGCTTCGGCCAGTCGAACATAACGAGCTTGATCAGCGACGAGTCGGGTGCCGGCTGGGTGCTGCGCGAGCCGCCGCCGGGTGGACACGACCCGAGCGCGCACAATGTGCTGCGTGAGGCGCGAATCCTGAACGCACTGGCCGACACGGGTATTCCGCTCCCAACAGTGATCGGTACGGACGACGCGGGCCCGTTCTACGTCATGACCCGGATGGCCGGTGCGCCGCTGGAATCGGAATCCGATGCCGAGGAACTGAGCCCGCCGCAGCGTTCGGCGCTGGGACGGCAAGTGATCGAGGTGTTCGCGCACCTGCACTCGCTCGAACCGGCGGCCGTCGGTCTCGACGATCTCGGACCCGACACCGAATATCTGCCGCGGCAAATGCGACGGGCGGTCCGGAACTGGACGCAGTGGGCCGAACAGACCGCCCACGACCGGATCTGGCAGTACGTCCGGTCACAGCTCGCGGACAGGGTGCCCCGGCAGCAGCGGACAGTGATCACGCACGGCGATTATCGATTATCGAACCTGCTCGTCGACTCCGGCCGGATCACCGCGGTACTCGACTGGGAACTGGCGACTCTGGGTGATCCGCTGGCGGATCTGGCCTGGCTACTCGACGACTGGCGCGGTCCCGACGAGCCGCGGATCATCATGCCGAGCCCGACGCGGGCCGGTGGCTTCCCGAACCGGGCGGAACTGATCGACATGTACTGCGCGGCAACCGGTCTGAACGTGGATTCGATCGACTACTACCGCGCTTTCACGCATTGGCGGGCGGCGACGTTGCTGCAAGGCGTTCTGCTGCGACGCCGATCGGGAGCCATGGGCGAACACGGTTCGCTCGACCTCGTCGAGCTGGATTCGACCATCGGCCATCTGCTCGAGGAGGCGGCCGCGCTGATCCACGGCGGGCTCCCCGGCAGGCACCGGAAGAGCCAAGGAGACTACAAGTGAAGCCCGAAGACGATTACACACACCCGGTTGGGACCGAGCCCAACTTCAATGAATCCATGTACTTCCATTTCCACTCCCCGGGAAATCGGATCAGCGGATTCGTGAGATTGGCCAACCGCCCGAACGAGGGCCGCGGCGAGCGGACGGTATGCCTCTACCTGCCCGATGGGACAGTGGCCTTCGGATTCGCGCGGCCCGAGGCGACGACGAACGAGAAGATGTCGGGCGCCGGCCTCGAGTTCCACGTCGAGGAGCCGTTCACGACACTCCAGGCCACCTTCAGCGGGACGGTGAACCTTCTCGATTCCCCCGAAATCCTTTCCGACCCACGCAAACTCGCCAGTACACCGCTGGCCGAGTGTGCTGTGGGTCTGACCTTCACGCGACTCTGTGAACCCTATGCGGAGAACTTCGATGGCGAAGGTCCCGCGTTCGCGCCGAACCACTACGAGCAGATCATGTCCGTCGCGGGATCGATCACCGTGGACGGCACCATGTTCGAGATCGCCGGCACCGGATTGCGTGATCACTCGTGGGGCCCGCGGTCATGGCAAGCGCCCTGGTTCTATCGCTGGCTGCACGGGTCGAGTCCGCAGTTCGGGTTCATGGGTGCGTTCTTCGGAGTCGAAGACGGCGAGCCGATGACGGGTGGATTCGTCTGGGATGGCCGAGATGTGCACCGTTGCACCGAAGTGCGCGTCAGCACGGAACGGGATGCGGACCACACGCCGCGCCGCATTCGGGCGGAGCTCGTCGCCGTGGACGGCAGGAGCTGGCGCGTGATCGGCGATGTCGGTGCCACCGTGCCGCTGCGGCACCGCAAACATGACGCCTCGGGCACCGAGCAGTTGACCCGAATTCTGGAAAACCGGACTCGCTGGATCACCGACGACGGCACCGAACTGTTCGGTATGAGTGAATATCTGGATCAGATCGTGAACGACTCTCCCGTGGGTCTCGGTGTCTGAGGTTCGTGAGGGAAACCTTCTCGTCATCGGATTCGCGTCGGGCGAAGAAATTCCTGCGATCAAGGTCAATCGGCTACTGCTGCGCAACATATCGGTCACCGGGGTGGCATGGGGGAGTACATGCGCTCTCGCCCTACGGCTTTCGCGGAGTCGATGGCTGCTCTGAGCGACTTGGTCGCGTCTGGATTACGGCCGTATGTGAGCGCGCGCTACTCGTTGGCCGATGCGGGCGCCGCGCTGACCGCGCTCGAACAGGGATCGATCATCGGCAAAGCAGTTATCGAATTACCCGCATGAAATGGTGATACTGCTCGCCCTCTACGTGGCCTACTTCCTCATCCTGGCCGGTACGGTGACAGTGTTGGGCGCGAAATCGCAGCGACGGCAGCGGCGGAACGAGAACCGTTAGCCGTCCCTGCGATTCCTGTTCAGCAAACCAAAAGGATTATGGCGGTCGCGCCGACGACGGCGACCCAGCACGCGAAAGCCCGCCGCAGCGCGCGGGGCGCCGATCGCAATTCCATGAATTCCGATCCGATGAAGAACGCCTTGGCGAACGCGATCGCCACCGCGCCCGCGGACGCGAACTCGATGCTGATCGATGCCAGCGGATGGTCCACGCCGAACCACCACGTCACGCAGGTGGCGGCGACCAAGCCGATCCAGACCCACGTCGCCCTGCGTGGGATATCGAGTGATTTCATGCGAAACATCCCACGTAGAGGAGTGTGAAGATGACGACCCATAGCAGGTCGACCATGTGCCAGTACACCGCGGCGATTTCGGAGAACCGAAGACTGCCGGTCGCGCTCCGGTCGTAGCGGCACTTCTCGCGCCACAGCATCACCAGCACAGCGCCGATCAGCACATGCAGTAGATGGATTCCGGTCGATACGAAGTAGAACGTCCAGAACATATTGCTGGTGACGACGTGGCCCGATGTGATCGCCGTGCTGTACTCGACGCCCTTCAACGCGGCGAACACCATGGCACACCCGAGAACACCGACCAGCACGGTGCGTGCTTTCGACGCCGCTCCCTGCCGGTGCGCGTGTAATGCGATGACCACGAGGTAAGAACTCAGTAGGAGTACAAGGGTATTGACGGCGCCGATCGATCGGTGCAGGTGCGCGGCCGACTCGGCGAACGCCAGCCGGTCGTGTCGATTCTCCCACAGGAAGACGGCGAAGAAGAGACCGAATAACGTCATATCGCCGAGGATGAAGACCCACAGTCCCAGCTCGCCCGGTGTATCGCCATTGTCCGGCTCTTTCCGGGTCTCGGGCGCCGGGCCCGGTACGTCCTCGTCCCAGACGAACCCGGGAAGTTCGATAGCGCCGAAAGATCCCGCTGTCATATGGCGGCCTCCGCAGGTGACCCAAGGGCCTCGTCGAGCGTGGAATTCGCCTGGCGCACAGCGAAATACATACCGACCAGGAATGCGCCGTACGCGCTGAGGGCCAGCCAGAACACGAAGATGCCGTTCCAGGCGAAGGGACCGGACAGGAAGAAGTACGCGAGCACGTCGGGAATGAACGCGAAGGCGACCCAGAGATTGAGATATCCGCTCCAGCGCGGGAATACACCGCGCTTGTCGCTGAGTACGGCGGTGCCGATCGCCACGTTCTGAATGATGAACGGCATGATCGGCGTGAACAGGATCATCCAGGTGATGTCGTTCATCAATTGCAAGGTATGCGGATCGCGGTCGGTGCGAAATGCCATGAGCGCGAACAGCATCTGCGGAATCGTGTTGATGACGACCGTCACCGCGGCGGCGATCACCTGAACGAAGGTCAGCAACGGCGTCCGTCCTTCCATGCGCAGCATATGCATGGAAATGAGCGCGAACATCGGAAGCATCAACACCACACCCACCGATGCCGTGACGAAGCCGATCATTACCCGGGTCGGGTCCTCGGTATAGAAGCGCACGACCTCGTCGGTCGAAGCCGACGGGCTCAATGGCAGTGGAAGCATGCCCGCGATCGTCCAACCGATGAGTGTGACTATGAGCGCCGCGGGCCCACCCAGCGCGCAGGTATTCCTGACTCGAGCATTCATCGGGGCATCCTTCGGTCGGAGTCGGCATGCGACAGTCGAGGCGAGTACTGGAAAATAATCTATATTAAAATAATCACGGATTCTAGTGTGAAGTCCTACTCCCGCGCGGTCCTCGCGTGGATGTTGCTGCGGTTGCGGCTCGATGTACTCGAGGAGTCCGTGTTCGCCGTGCCCGCCTCTGACGTGAGGACTTCATGCCGTCCCATCGGGGTGACATCGGAGGCGTACGCCGATCCGCATACCTGGTTGATATCGACTGTGCCGCAACAGATTTGGTTGGCAACCCGGCCGGGGTGCAACCCCTACGACGATCGCGCGGGCCGAAGCTGGCGCCAGAGGTGTGGAATCGGCACCGCCCCGATGTCTTCGGACTATCCGGCCCGGTTGGGCTCGGTGCGGTTCTGAGACATCGACCGCGCGCTCCGCGCAGGCGTCTGGGTGGAGCGCCTGCGCGGTTTTCGGTATTGCTGCGGACAGCCCGATGGATGTCAATGGTCGCGCAAGGAATCCATTGCGGCACGGAGTTCGGTGGCGGCTTCTGCGGTGATGGGTTCGAGTGCGGGTTCGCCGGTAATCTTGGCCGTCAGGTCGGGATGCCTGGCTTCGACGATGATGGTGTCGTCGGTGGTGGTGTCGCGGCGGAGGACGACGTTGCGGGGGAGCAGCTGGCCGGTTCGCCGGGAACGCCTGCTCGCTGTAGCAGTAGCGTCGCCGGGCACCATCCGACCGCGCTGTAGAACAGTAGGTTCGCGCCCACGAATCCGGTGAGGATCAGCCACCATTGCGAGAACACTGCGGCGAGTAGCGCGCTGATCAATACGATGGCGCCTGCGAGCAATGGCACGACGCGGGGAATCGACCAGCCGTGGTGTCGGGGGAGTTGTGGCATGGGTTGTTATCCGATCATGTTGTGTGCCTTCGGTTGTCAGGCGAGGGTGAGAAAGAGCTTTTCGAGTTCGGCTTCGGTCATGGGGTCGGCGGCGTCGCCGGTGAGGCATTCACGCAGCCCGGTGGCGACGATTTTGAATCCGGCGCGGTCCAGCGCTTTCGACACCGCCGCGAGCTGGGTGACGACGTCCTTGCAGTCGCGACCCTGTTCGATCATGGAGATCACCCCGGTGAGCTGGCCGTGGGCACGGCGCAGGCGATTGAGTACTTGGGCGATGGTCTCTTCGTTGCCGACCATGGTGTGTTCCTTTCCTTTATCAGGTCGACGTGTAATACCCCCTGGGGTATTTCCGGGCTCGGCGTGAGCCGAGCCTGGGACGGCGATGTCAGTGGTGGGCGAAGCTGATCGAGGGCAGGACCTTGCGCAGCCAGGCGGGCGACCACCAGGCGGCGTGTCCGGTCAGGCGCAGCAGCACCGGCAGCAGCACCAGACGTACCGCGAACGCGTCCAGCAGCACGGCGACACCCAGGATGATGCCCATTTCCTTCGGCGGCAGCGGGTCGGCCAGGGCGAAGGTGAAGAACACCGCCACCATCACCGCGGCCGCAGCGAAGATCACCCGCCCGGAGTGGGCCATGCCGTCGATTTGCGCGGTCTTCGGGTCACTGGAGTGTTCGTAGTGTTCCTTGGCGGTGGCCAGCAGGAACACCGTGTAGTCCATGGCTATCGCGAAGATCATGGCGAAGAAGAACACCGGTCCCCAGCCGTCGAGGAAGCCCTGCGGTGTGAAACCGAGCAGGCCCGCGCCGTGGCCGTCCTGGAAGATCAGCTTCGCGACGCCGAAGGCCGCGGCGGTGGACAGCAGGCTGACGACGGTGCCCAACGCGGCGATCAACGGTGCTTGCAAGGCGATCAGCAGCAGCGCGAATCCCAGCACCAGGATGATCCCGACGATTATCGGCAGGTAATCGTCGAGGGCCTGCTGCAGGTCCAGGTTCTCCGCGGGAGCGCCGCCGACCAGTGCGGCGGACGGCAACCGATCGCGCAGCGTGTACAGGATTTCGCCCATGCGCGCATCCGATGGATCGACGTTCGGCATAGCCTGCATCATCACCAGGCCGCTATCGTCGCTTGCCGGTTGGGCTGGGGTGACCATGCTGATTCCGTCCACGGTCATCGCGGCCGACGCGACTTGCGCGGCCTCATCGGCGGGGGCGATGATCTGCAGCATGCCCGGCGCGCCCTCGCCCATTTGGGCCTGCACGAGCTCATAGCCTTGGCGCACCGGCGCATCCGAGGGCACGACCTGGATCGAGGGCATTGCCACCTTCAGCCCGAACACTGGAATCGACAAAGCGATCAACACCATCAGCGCGCCGATCGCGAACGGCCACGGCTTGTCGTGCAGCAGTCGGCCCCAGGCCGCGAAGCGGGGGGAGCGGTGCTGCTGACGCTTGGCGTGTGGCAGCGCGCCGGCATTGACCTTTGCGCCCAACGCTCCCAGCGCGGCCGGCAGCAGTGTCATGGTAGCGGCCAGCACGAACGCCACCGCGAACATGATCCCGACGGCCATGGTCCGCACCGCCGGTGCCGGCACGATGAGCACCGCGGACAGGCTGACCAGCACCGTAAGCCCGGACAGCACAACTGCTTTGCCCGCGGTGTCCATGGTTTCGGCTACTGCCGTCTTGGCGTCGGGGGCGGTGGTGAGCGCGTCACGGAAGCGAGCGACGATGAACAGCGCGTAGTCGATGCCCAGCGCCAGGGCGAACATCATCGCGAAATTCATGGCCCACACCGAGATCGGTGTGATCTGGTTGAGCAGCACCAGCCCGCCCGCCGAGGCCACCAATCCGGCCAGGGTGAGCAGCAGCGGCAGCCCGGCGGCGACCAGTGACCCGAACGCCAGCACCATGATCGCCAAAGTCACCGGCCAGGAGAACATTTCGGCCTTGATCATGGCATCGTGATTGGCCTTGTTGAAATCACTCCACAACGCCGACGCCCCGGTGGGGTAGACATCGATTCCATCGCCGGACAAGGCTGTCAGCGCATCTTTGTGCTCGTCGACGGCCTTGACCATGTCATCGGTGGAGGCGTTCGCGCCCGCGATGAGAATCCCGGTGTGCCCGTCGGGGCTGATCGACATTCCCGGTTGCGGCGCGACGACTTCGCCGAAGCGCGTATCGCCGGCGAAGACGCCGGTGATTTCGGTGAGCACCTTCTGCACCTGCGGGCTGTCGATCGATGCGGTGTCGGAATGCACCACCACCTGCACCGCCGCCGAGGAGTTACCGCCGAAGTGCTGCTGCGCGAGCTCGCGCACGCGCACCGACTCCGAGCCGTTGGCCTGCCACCCCGCCCCCGCGAGGGAGGTGAACACACTCGGCGCGGCGGCACCGAGAACGATCAACACCAGCAACCACACACCGAACACGATCCGGGCGCGCCCGGCCATCGCTGCCCCGAGCCTGCCCAATACCCCGCCGGTTCGGACTGGTGGCGAGGTGTCGTGTGCCGCGGAAACCACCAAAGAGTCGGTCATCACAATTCTCCCTTCATACCCCCGGGGGTATATTAGATTCCGGATCGAAGATACCCCTAGGGGTATATAGCTGTGAAGAGTGGCATCCGACACAAGCGATGTCGTGGCCCGCTGGGAGGCATGTGATGAAAGTTGTGATCGTCGGCGGAGTGGCCGGTGGCATGTCGGCCGCCACCCGGTTGCGGCGGCTGACGGAGTCGGCGCAGATCGTCGTCATCGAGCGCGGCGACCATGTGTCCTTCGCGAACTGCGGACTGCCCTACTACGTACGTCGGCGGGGTGATCCCGAAACGGGAATCGCTGCTACTGCAAACGCCCGAGTCGCTGGCGTCACGGTTCCGACTGGATGTGCGAGTGCGGCACGAGGTAGTGGCACTCGACCCTGACGGCCGGACCGTCATCGTGCGCGAACTGGACTCGGGGCGTGAATATGTCGAGTCGTTCGATGCCTTGGTGCTGAGTACGGGCGCCACCGCATTGTGTGGGCAGCGGCCTATGTCGTGGTGGAACGATTATGAATGGGTTTGTGGCGCTGTTGAATCCATTCGTAGCCGTGTCAGTTTCTGGTTTGCGATGAGCCAGCGGTCGCCGACCTTGCGGTAGGACTCGTGGTAGTGCCCGTAGCCGCGGAGTTCGGTGCCGTCGGGCCAGCGCAGGTTGTCCTCCATTGCCCAGATGCCGCGGGCGGTGGTCGGGGAGGTCAGCTCGATCTCGGGGGTATGACCGTGGTGCACGGTGACGACGCCGTCGAGCGCGGCGGTGAGGAAGGTCAGGAATTCGTCGGCGCCGGTCACGGTCGAACCGCCGGATTCGGTGGTATCGATGACGACGTCGTCGGTGAACAACGCGCGCATGCCGCTCCAGTCCTTGGTGTCCATCGTGCGGAAATACCGTGCCTTCAGTTGGCGGATCGCCTCGTAGTCATCCATGTTCGTTGCTTTCGGGTTGTTCGGTGCGGGGGTGTCTGCCCGAAGCGAGCGGTCCCGGTGGTTCGGCGACTGGTGCGGTGTCGACTCGGTGGTGGATGTCCTGGACCGGGCGCGTTGGGCGGCGTCGTGCAGTAGCGTCGATCGTTCCCGCACGGCGGCGTCGAGATCGCCGTGGGTGATGATGTAGCGGGTCCCGGTCAGTACCTCGTCCACGACGTTGGATGCGGCTTGCTCTGGGGGTATGGGTGCTTGCACCATCTCGGGGTTGGACGCCGCCATGGCCTCGAAGTCGGCGGGGGCACCGATCGGGCGTCGCAGTTCGGCCGGTTGCACGGCCGAGCTCGATTCCAAGTGCCGCGACAGCATTCCCGACGGGAAGATCACCGAGACCGCGACCTGATCGGTCAGTTCCAGGCGCAAGGTCTCGGCCAGGCCCCATACAGCGAACTTGCCGGCCTGATAGACGCCGAGCCGGCTGGCGGGATCCAGGACCGAGGACGATGTCGTGAAGGCCAGCCGACCGTTCGGTGCGCTGCGCAGTAGCGGCAGGAAGGCTCGCGCGGTTCGTGCGGCACCGACGACGTTGACGTCGAGCACCCATTGCCATTCTCGGTCGGTGAGCCGCTCGACCGCGCCGAACAATTGGACCCCGACGTTGGACACGACGAGGTCGGCGCGTCCGTACCGGTCGGCGACGGTCGCGGCTGCGGCGTCGACGGAGGCCGAACTCGACGCATCCATCCCGACCGCGCGCACCGCGACGCCGTGTCGGGCGGCCAGTGCCTCGGCCTCGGCGGCGGCGCGGTCGTGATCGATGTCCAGCAGCGCGACCCGCATCCCTCGTCGCGCGCACTGGTCGGCCAGGGCGAGACCGAAACCCGAAGCGCCGCCGGTGATTACGGCGACTTCGGTGGCCGGGTCACCCACGCGCGCAGGAATCTGTGCCGCCATCATGATCTACTCCTAGCGTTGGCGAGTTTGCCGATCCGGATGCCCCGAGGCGCTGCCCACCGTCGTGCCGATGATTTCGCTCCGGCAGGTCGATGGCGAGTTAGTGGGTGCCGCGCTCGTGTCAGGACCGTGAAGCATGGCGCGGGGTGGTTGGGGGAGCGGCTGCTCATTCGCGACCGGCGCCGGATGACCCTGGTCTGCGTCGGTCAGCCGGATTTCGGTGTGACGGTGATCGACACCCGCGTTGGCATGCAGGTACCGGCAGTACCGCGCCTCGAACTGCTGGATCGCTGCTATATCGGCGAGACCATCTGCCTCGATCGGCTTCGGCACCCGATCACCGTCGATCGCAGCGTTCATGACAGCCTCCCGGGTCGGCTGCGTGGGCGCTCTCACCCACACCGCCGAGAGTTTGTATATTCGAACTATAGGTTCGAATATGTAGAAATGTAGTGAGTAAGGCCACCAGGCGTCAAGACCAACGCCACCCCGTCACGGCCGCGCGCACCCACCGTCGGGTCCGCCCTCCGTGCCGGTGCATGCGAGGTCGACGTAGCCTCGTCTGGCCCAGTCCTTCGTTCCAGGAGCCGCCGTGACTGCTTCCTCGCCGCCGACCCGGCGAGTGGTCGATGTCGTCGAATTGCTGGTCAGGCGCCGCGACCGGCCCACTCGCCTCAGCGACATCGTCTCGGCGCTCGGCATCAACAAAGCGACCGCGTCCGCGGTGCTGGCCGAACTGTGCGACTCCGGATGGGCCGCCCGCGACCCGGCCGACAAGACATTCACCGTCGGCGACGGCCTGGCCCGCCTCGCCCGCCGGCTCGATCCATCCGCGACCCTCACCCGCGCCGCCCACGCGGCAGCCGCCGCGGCCCGCGACACCGGCTACGCCGCCTCGGTCTCCGAACGTGACGGCGACACCCTCGTCGTCACCGCTTTCGTCCCCGGCCGCCACCACCCCTGGAGCGCCTCGCCCGGCGACCGGGTACCGTTCGCCGCCCCGTACGGCCCCGCCTACGCTGCCTGGGAACCCGCCGCCGAACGCCGAGCCTGGATCGCCCGCAGCGGCATCGACAGCGACGCCTTCGCCACCGCCGTCCAGCAGCAACTCCACGACACCCGCGCCCACGGATTCAGCGTCGAGCAAACCAGCCCCGAAGTGCTTGCCGCCATACCCTTCATGACCAAACTCCACCCGGCGCTCTCGCCCACCATGCGCGAACATCTCAACGAAGTACTCACCGAACTCGTTCGCGCCGCCCCCAGCGATCCCGCCGACCAGCACGACCACTACATCAGCGTCATCGCCGCCCCCATATTCGATGGCCAGGGCCGCGTCGCCTACAACCTGTGCCTACACCCCTTCACCACCGTGGCCTCCCACCGCATACACCAACTCGGTCGGCAACTACGCACCACCGCCGACACCCTCACCTGACCGACAGGGCGAGGTTGGGGATGACAAGCGTGTAGGTGTGAGTGACGGCTTTGAGGCTGAGCCCGAAGTGGTGCAGGTTGGGAGCGATCACCGCGACGGCTTGATACCGCTGGGCGGTGTGGCCTATCAACGTGGTGGGCATGTAGGTGTCGACATTGATGGTCAATATCTGAGCAAGGGCGTACCCGCGGTTGTGGACGAGGTCGCGGATGAGTTGTTCGGCGGCGGGTACTGATTCGGTAAGGCTCGTATTTGTCACGCCGATTGCGTTGGTAGACAAGCTAATTCACTCCGATCTTCGCCGATGTGTCTCGTCTTCATCTGTGCGTTGCCCAGCGTTGCCGTCCGGGCTCAGGGGGTCGCATGCGGCCAGCTGCGACGAGGGTGCTGATGGCCGACGCTTTCGCTCCGCAATTTCCTGGGGTGCAGGAGGCGTGGCCCTGGGTGATCTTGTGTGCTTCCTGCACTGTGTAGGGGCGGAAAGGTGCGGCTTGCGGGTTGGGCAACGGCTTGGGCCTGTCGGGCTCGGTGCCCCAGGGATCGTATGGAGGTTTCGGCGGCCTGGCGTGTTTGATCGTCGTTCGGGTTCCGCGGTGTGTATCCCGCTGGTCGGGAATCGGATGGATACGATGGCAGGACAGAGCTCCGGGTACGTTGAGGTGAGGATGGCTGCGGCGTTGGTGATGCAGATCGTGGATCTGTTGCGTCAATCGGAGGTAGCGGAGGGCGGGCATGTGCCCGAACAGTGGTTGGCGGATTCGCTGGGGGTGTCGCGCTCGCCCGTGCGGAAGGCATTGGCGTCGCTCGCCGAGTATGGGTTGCTGCGGCAGGAGCCCAACCGGGGCTATTTCCTCAATCGGCCGGCTGCGGATCTTCGGTACGCGGAGTTGCCTGCGGGGGAGGATGTGCTGGAGCGAGCTTATTTTCGGATGGGTGAGGACTATTTGACGGGGGGATTCACCGGGGAGCTGACCACGGCGGAGGTGTCGCGGCGGTACGGGCTGACGGTTCCGCAGGCCAACCGGCTGTTGGGCAGGATGGAGTCGGAGGATCTCATTCGCCGACGGCAGGGCAGGGGGTGGGAGTTCCAACGGTTGTTGTCGACCGCGCAGGCGCACGACCAGAGTTACCGGTTCCGCATGATTGTGGAGCCAGCGGCGCTGCTCGAGCCAGGATTCACGGTGGATGCGGAGGCATTCGCGCGGCATCGCGCGCAGCAGGAGCGACTGCTGCACGGGGATGTGGTGTTGCTGCCGAAAGATGAACTGTTCCGGATCAATTCGGGTTTCCACGAGATGCTGGCCGGTTGTTCTGGCAACAGTTATCTGCTGGACTCGGTGCGCCGGGTGAATCGGGTACGCCGGCTGCTGGAGTACCGGTACCAAACCGATCGCGCGCGGTTGGTCCACCAGGCCAAGGAGCATCTGATGCTGCTGGACCTGGTGGAGTCGGGGGAGTTGGAGAAGGCGGCGGATTTCCTACGGCGTCATTTGGATGTCGTCCGGGGGATCAAGACCGGATTACCCAGCGCATGAAATGGGCTGGGAACCGGTCAGGAATTCGTGGTTCGGAACGCGATGCAGGTGGGTGATCCTGTCGCGACGGTCTGGCCGGTGGGGGTGAGTTTGTCGCCGTCGGCGTGGAATTCGATGATGCTGTCGCTGCGTTCGTTGGCGGCGTAGATCATCGTCTTGTCGGGGCCGAGGCAGGCGAAGCGGGGGCGGATGCCTTGGGTGGGTTGCCAGCTGATCGCAGTCAGCAGTCCGGTTTCGGGGTCGACGCGGAAGATACCGATGGTGTCGGGGTCGGGTCCGCCGGGGGTGCTGTCGCCTGCGCCGCTGCGGTTGGTGGCGTAGACGTAGTTGCCGTCGGCTCCGACGACGATCTCGCCGCCGCGAGTATCGGTGGTGAAGGTCGGTGCGCTGCTGGAAAGGATCTGTATCGGCTGGAGCTGTCCCTGGTTCTGGTCCCAGTGGTAGGTGGTGACCGTGGAGCGGAGCTCGTCGATGCAGTAGAGGTAGGGCAGCTTGCGGTGGAACGCGACGTGCCGGGGACCTGTGGCCTCCCTGGTCGCGACCGAACTGACCTGCACCAGTTGCCCATTCGCGGTGTCGAGGCGCAAAACGAAGATGCGGTCGAGGCCCTTGTCCGGCACGATCATGAACTGGTTCTGCGGATCGAATACCACCTGGTGTGGCTTCGATCCGGTCTGATCGATGCGATGCGGCCCAGGGGTGCCCGGAAGTTCGTATTTCCCTGTGACCGGGCCGAGGCTGCCGTCGGGCTGGATCGGGAGCGTGACCACCGAGCCGCTGGAGTGGTTGCTGACGATGACGAAGCGGTTGGCGGGGTCCGCGACGATGTGGGCAGGGTTCTTGCCGCCGGTGTCCTGTTCGTTCAGTGGCGTCAATGACCCGTTCGCGGGATCGATGGTGTAGGCGCTCACGGTGGTGCCATCGCCGTGTACCGCGTAGAGGAACCGCTGGCTGCGGTCCAGGGTCAGGTAGGCGGGGTTCACCGTTTCGATCTGCTGGACCTGGGTCCACTGCCCGGTCTGCGCGTCGATCGAATAGGTGCTTATCCCCTTCCCGCGCGCCTGGCGTTCGACCGTCGTGCGGGACCCGACATAGGCGATCACGGTCTTATTCTCCTGATTGTTCTTGGTGGTGGTGCACGCGGCGACGAGCATGGTGCCGGTCACACCGGCGGCCGCCGTTAGGAAGCCACGGCGGGTGATCGATGGCATCGGTTGCTCCTCAGCGTGTTTCGGCGGTTTCGCTGACGGCCACCGGTGACGGCGGACTGTTGTCGCCGCGCAGTCGCATCGCCACGGCCATGATGAAGGCGACGAATACCAGTGCGCTGAGGAAGACTAGGCCGCCGGTCTTGCTATGGGTGACGTCTTTGATCACGCCGACTGCGTATGGGCCGACGAATCCACCGAGATTGCCGACCGAGTTGACCGCGGCTACTGCCACCGCTGCGGTCGCCCGTGTCAGGAACAGTGTCGGTACCGCCCAGAACGGTGCCTTGAAGGCGTAGAGACCGGCCAGTGCGAGGCTGATGCAGATCACGGCCGGTACCGGCGATCCGACCAGTCCGGCGGCGAGCATCGCGACCGCGCCGACTCCGAGTGGAATGTAGGTGTGGCGCTTGCGTTCTCCGGTGCGGTCGGAGCGACGTGACCACCAGATCATCGCGACGGTGGCGACGGAATAGGGGATCATCCCGATAAGGCCGACCTGAGTGTTGGTCAGCGTCTTGGAGAAGCCCTTCACGATCTGGGGCATCCAGTAGCCCACGCCGAGCGATCCGGCCTGGTAGGCGAAGTAGATGACGGCCAGATACAGGACCTTGCGATTGGTCAGCGCCTTCCAGGTACTCAGGTGCGCGCGGTCCGGGCGGGCGGTGTGCTCGGCTTCGAGTTCGGCGATGAGCCACTGCTTCTGTTGCGAAGTAAGCCATTTTGCGTCCTGCGGTCGCTCGACCAGCACCAGGTAGCACACGAGTCCCAGCCCCACCGCTGGCAGCGCCTCGAGCAGCAACATCCAGCGCCAGCCGCTGATGCCGGACCAGTGCACGTGGTCGAGGATGAAGGTGCTCAGCGGTGAGGCGATGATGTAGGAGACCGGGATGGCAGCTGTGAAAAGGGCGGTAGCGGTGGCCAGTTCGCGCGAGCGGAACCAGTAGGTCAGGTAGACGATGATGCCGGGAAAGAATCCGGCTTCGGCAACGCCGAGCAGAAAGCGCAGCACATAGAGCTGAATGTCGTTTTGAGCGAAGGCCATCAGTGCTGCGACCAGGCCCCAGCTGATCAGGATCCGGGCGATCCATCTGCGCGCGCCGAACCGCGCCAGCGCCATATTGCTGGGAACTTCGAACAGGAAGTACCCGATGAAGAACAGGCCCGCCGCAAGTCCGAACGCGCTGCTGGACAGCTGCAGTTCCTTGTTCATCTGCAGCCCGGCATAGCCGATGTTGGCCCGGTCGATGTAATTGACGACGTAGAGCAAGAAGACGAACGGGATGATCCGCCACATGACTGTGCGGACCGTCGACGTCTCCAGCGGATCAGCGCTGATCGCCACGGTGGAACTCCAGATCTAGAACAGACTTACCGAGCGATTGTCTCGGCAACTTGATTGGAACAATATGACCCACCTCACCAGATGAGTCAAGGACCTCCAAGAAAGATGTTGTACTTTTCAGTCGGTTAGTACAATCTGTAGTCATGGTTTCCATGCTCCAGCCCACTGACACCGCTGAGTTGACAGTCGGTGACCGCAGCTATCAGTACCTGCCATTGCCAGCGCTGATCGGTGCGGAACGACTGGCCGACCTGCCCTACGTCACGCGGATCCTGCTGGAGAACGTGGCGCGCCGGGCGCCAGAGGCGTCCGCGGCCGCAGTGGCGCGTGTCCTGGGGACCGGGGGCGACTGCGAGATTCCGGTGTATCCCAACCGAATCATGTTGCACGACACCACATGTCTGCCCGCGCTGGCCGACTTCGCGGGCATGCGCGACACCGTGGCAGAGCTCGGCGGGGATCCGTCCCGGGTCGGTCCGACGATCCCGGTCGATCTGACCGTCGACCATTCGGTGATCGTGGAGGAGTACGGCACCCCGTCGGCGCTGGAGGCCAATCTGGCGATCGACTTCCGGCGAAACCGGGAGCGCTACGAGTTCATCAAGTGGGCCGAGCAGAGCCTGCCGAACTTCCGGGTCATACCGCCCGCGACGGGCATCATCCACCAGGTCAACATGGAAGCCCTCGCACAGGTCGTCTGGATAGACGAGCGCCGGGACCCGCCCCTGCTGCATCCGGACGTGCTGGTGGCCACCGACAGTCACACCCCGATGATCAACTCGATCGGTGTGCTCGGCTGGGGAGTGGGCGGCCTACAAGCGCAGGCCGCCATGGTCGGTGAACCAGTCGCCATCCGGTTCCCGACCGTGGTGGGCGTGCACTTGACCGGACGACTGTGCAACGGGGTCAGTGCCACCGATCTCGCGCTCACGCTCACCGCGGTGCTGCGCGCACATGGAGTCGTGGACAAGTTCGTCGAATTCGTCGGTCCCGGCGCGGCCGAATTGGGGTGGGCGGCGCGCGCCGCGGTGTCGAACATGGCACCCGAATACGGGGCGACCTGCGCGTACTTCCCCTTCGACGACGAGGCCATGCGTTACCTCGAACTCAGCGCACGCACCACCGAACATCGTGCCGTGGTCGACGCGTACCTGCGTGTCCAGGGTCTGTACCGGGCCGCCACCGACCCCGAGCCGCGCTACGACGAAACGGTGGTTCTAGACCTCGGCACCGTCGAGCCGAGCTTGGCCGGTCCGCGCCTGCCACACGAACGAGTACCGCTCTCACGGGTGCCGGAGTCGTTCCGCGCCGCCGCGCGGCCGCAGGAGCCGGTCGAGGGCGTGTTCGACGAGCCGATCCCGCCCGGCGCTGTCGCGATCGCGTCGATCACCAGCTGCACCAACACCGCCAACCCGAACCTCATGGTCCAAGCCGGCCTGCTCGCCCGGCGCGCCGCCGAGCGCGGGCTCACGGCCAAGCCGTGGGTGAAGACCTCTCTGTCACCCGGTTCCCGTGTGGTGCAAGAGTATTTGGATCGCGCCGGGTTGTCGCAGGCCCTGTCCGCCACGGGATTCGACGTCGTCGGATTCGGCTGCATGACCTGTATCGGCAACTCTGGCCGACTGCACCCGACCCTCGCCCAACTCGCCGATCGCGGATTCGAGCCCACCGCGGTGGTCTCAGGCAACCGCAATTTCGGCGGCCGGATCAACCCGCAGATCTCGCTGGCGTATTTGGCCTCCCCGCCACTGGTCCTGGCCTACGCGCTGGCCGGTACCGTCCTGCACGACTTCGACACCACACCGCTGGGTCGTGACCGCGACGGCCGACCCGTCTACCTGCGCGAGCTCTGGCCAGCCGATAGCGAGGTGGACAACGTCGTCGGAAAAGTGCTCCGGCCCGAGATGTTCCGCGCCAACGCCGAAACGCTTCGGCACGGCACTCGGCATTGGCGTGAGCTCACTGGTCCAGGCGGGGTGCGCTTCGACTGGCGTCCCGAATCAACCTATATCCGGCGGCCGCCCTACCTGACCGGAATGCTCGCCGAACCCGAAACCAGCTCCGAGATCACGGGCGCAAGGGTTCTGCTGCACTTGGGGGACAACGTCACCACCGACCACATCTCGCCCGCAGGAGCGATCCCGCGCACCAGCGCGGCCGGAAAATACCTGCTGCACCGAGGTGTTCAGCCGCAAGACCTGAACCAGTACTCCACCCGCCGCAGCAACCACGAGATCATGCTGCGCGGGGCGTTCACCAACCCGAACATCGCCAACCTGCTGCTCCCGCCCGACGAAACACGGCGCGGGGCATGGGCTTACACCGCCGACCACGACCGGATCGAGCCAGTTTTCGACGCGGCCGCGACTTACACGGCGGCCGGAATCCCGCTGATCGTCGTCGCAGGCAAGAACTACGGCGCCGGGTCCAGCCGGGACTGGGCCGCGAAAGCCCAAGCGCTGCTCGGTGTTCGTGCCGTCATCGCCGAGAGCTTCGAACGCATCCACCGCAGCAACCTGATCGGCATGGGCGTGCTGCCCCTACAGTTCCCCGCTGACCACACCGCCGCAGACCTGGCACCGACCGGGTCCGAGGAACTGTCTCTGACCGGCCTCGACCGAATCACTGTCGGAGACAACGCGATCGAACTGCATGTCGAGCGGGCCGGACAAGCGCCCCTGCGAATCCCGCTGCGGTTGCGGCTCGACACCAGCAACGAGGTCGACTATCTCCGCCACGGCGGCACCCTCCCGTATGTTGTACGGCGCACCCTGGCCGATCCGGCGAGCCGGTAAGCGACCCCCGCTGGCACTGGAATGCCTCATGGTTTCCACCCCCAGCGGGCGCAGGCTCTTACCCCCGCCGACTTCATCCGTTGCGGCAGACCTTGATCGTCAGCTCCGATTTCTACATGACCGCGTGACGTCCGATCTCGGGGTTGGCGAACCGGAACCCGGCGAACGCCACAGGCTCCCCCGCGTGCGTAGCCGCGGCCTTCTCGGGCGGCGATCAGGCGCCATCGCCCCAACTGCCCTGCGGCGCGGCGGCGTTCGGCCTCGAGTTGATCAGTGCGTTCGCGACGAACAGCCGAGCTGAGGGTCATGTGGTCATTCGTCGCACATCTTGTTGGTCCCGTGGTTGATCCAGCCCGTCACCGGAGACGCCACCTTCGCCACCGAGATGCTGGACCTGGAAACCCTTGACGGGCAATGGCTTCCGAATCGCCGCTGGGGCGCCGAGATCGCCGGCATCGTCGTCGGCTGGGCGATACCGAGTCCGGTATCGGGTCGGGTCGCGACTGCTATCAGAGTGTGGCCGAGGACTCCATCTACGTCGCCTACCGGATGCGCGGTCGCGGCGTCGGCAAACTCCTGCTGCACAAGACAAGTCATCGCCGCCGATGAAGCGGGACCGTGGATCTTGCAGACTTCGATCTTCCCGGAAAACCGCGCCAGCGTCGCCCTGCGTCATACTGCGGGCTACCGGACCGTCGGCATGCGCGAACGCATCGCCCAACGCGACGGCGTCTGGTGTGACACGGTATTCCTCGAACGCCGAAGCCCTATCGACTGAGGGGCACACCCCACCTAACTGGATCTGGTCACTGTCGGTGCTTTCGGCGTGCGGTCAACAGGATTTCAACCGTTGTCCAGATGGCGGCCAGCCCGAGGGCGAGACCGAGGGGGCAGTTGCGGTCGAGCATCGGGAGGGAGAATTCATGGCGATAGCCCGGCGTGATGCTGCGTCGTTCCGGTGGCCGCCGAAATAGCGGGGAACACCCACGTCTCGGGGACGGCCGATATGCGACACTGACGCGGTGCAGCCCAAGCGTAGGATTCACTTCGTGGGCAGCTTGCCCACACAGTTGGACAGTCCAGAGAAGGCAATGGCGTTCGCCGTCGACACAGCCGGTGAATTCCTGGACGGCATGGTTCCGGGCGGCGAAGCGGATCCATATCGCGCCCAGTGGTACGTCAGACCCATCATCGACCGGCTCGGCAAGTCCCCGGCGCTGGCGCCTGTGCGCCGCGGTGATTGGTCGACGCTGCGTTCCCGCGACACCTTTCGGCTTCGGGCAGGCCGATCGCTGGGCGAAGCCGAAATCGACGCCGCGCTCGGCTATGCGGAGGAGGCCGGGCGTGCCATGGACGCGTTGGTCGACATGCGTCGAACCGATCCCGGACTTCGCTTGCAGGTAGGCATACCGACGCCCTTTGTCATCGGTTTCATCGCCTTCGAGGCGCGGATGCTCATGTGGCGTCGAGGCTCGGCCGGCCGTGGTAACCGAGGCTTCCCCTATTACCGCCCGATTGTCGACGCCACCGTCAGGGAGATCGTCCGCATCCATGAGGCGTTGCGGGACAACGTCGTATTCCAACTCGAACTGCCGGCGGAGACGCTCCTCTGCGCGGGGATACCCGCGGGCCTGCGGCAGGGCCCGGCCACCGTGGCGGGCCGAGCGATCGCACGCCTCGTCGCACGGGCGCCCCATGATTCCCGTTTCGGTGTGCACTTGTGCTATGGGAGCCTCGACGACAAGCCGGTCGTGGCGCCGAGATCGACGGCCCCGGTCGTCGCGCTGGCCAACGCGATAGCGCGATACTGGCCTGCGGGGAGGCGTCTCGATTTCGTCCACCTGCCCATCGGCGACGGCAGACAGGCGCCGGTTCGGCCGCGGTACTACGCGCCCCTGGCACGCCTCGAATTGCCTGCCACTACACGTGTTATCGCCGGGCTTGCGCATCCGACGCAGCCGCTCGCGCAAGCACGACAGGGGTTGGCGGCGGCGGAGTCGGCCTACGGCGGCCTGTTGGACGTCGCGGCCCCATGCGGTCTGGGCCGCTATACGACCGTCGAACGGGCGCGGTCCGCGGTAGCACACGCAGTCGCCTTGGCCGAAACAGATCCAAGCCCGACCAGCGACGGCGGTTGGGAGTGAGTACCGGTAGACCTGTCATGGAGTGTTGGATCGTGTTGTGTCGGAGCATGGTTCGTCGATGGCTCGGATCGGGGTCCGGTTCGGTCGGGCGGAGCAGCGCCTCGTTCGGGCAACGCATACTTCCACCACATCCGGGCGACAGATCTCTGGAGGAGCACCTGTCTGAGGGGTACCGATCGGCTGCGGTTACAGGCTACGGTTACACCTGTGGTCGAAGGAACTGAAGGGCCTGCGTCGGAGAACAACCGAACGCCGCAACCGTTCAACCCCGGTCTGGTGAACTCGGCCCGGGTGTATGACTATCTGTTGGGCGGTAAGGACAATCGCGAGACCGATCGAGACATGGCCGATCAAATGCTGTCTCGCGCACCCGAAATCAAGACCTTGGCCTGGTTCACCCGGAGTTTCATGCTCAAAGCGGTCGAGATGGCCGCGGAAGCCGGTATCCGTCAGTTCCTCGATCTCGGCTCGGGTATCCCGAGCTCGCCCAACGTGCATGAGGTGGCTCGGGAGACCGAGCCGTCGGCGCGGGTGGTGTATGTCGACTACGACCCGGTCGTGCACGCGCATTGCGACGCGCTGCTGGCCAAACCACGCGGCGTCACAGCACTGCTGGGCGACGTTCGTCGTCCCCACGACATCCTCGATCAGCTGAAGAACCACACCTTGATCGATTTCAACGAGCCGGTGGCTATCACGCTCATCAGTGTGCTGCATTACGTGATGGACGACGAACACCCCGCCGAGATCATCGCCGCCTTCCGCGATCAGTTGGCATCAGGCAGTTACCTGGCGATCAGTCATGGCTCCGTTGATTCCGCCCCAGAGATACTCCAGGTGCTCGCTGGCACCAACGACAGTTCAGCCCAAGTCGCCTTTCGGTCCACAGCGCAGACGGAGGCATTCTTCGCCGGCTTCGAGTTGCTCGAACCTGGTGTGGTGCCGGTACAGCAGTGGCTGCGCCCCGACTTGCCGGACACTCGAATGGTCATGCTCGGTGCCATCGGCCGCAAACCCTGAGGATCCGACATGAACAGGAGTAATCTCGAACCCGCCAATTTGTTGTTGGCCGCCTGCACATTTGAGCGTGCATCAGGTGCTGCCCCAGTCGATCAGAGGATGAAATAATGAAGACCCTCAAAATTGTCGCTGGTGTCGTGTCGACGATCATAACGGTCGCCGTGGTCACGACCGGCGCCTCGGTAGCCAATGCCCCTGCCGCCTCCGCCGCTCCTGGCGAGTTCCTCATCACCCGAGAGGTCCCCACCCTGGACGATCTCGACGCCCAGGTCGCGTTCCTGATCGAAACACCCGCCTCCGACGAGGCCAAGGCGGCCAATATGGAAGGCGGCATGAGGGCGGTCGTGGTTGCGCGCACCCTCTACAACATCGGCTGGTACCGAGCTCCGCGCGGGTCGAATGAGGTCACCGGTCCCGAAACCCACGACGGCAACGTGCACACCGCTATGCTGCGCAGCAAGTCAGCGGGACAACCGGATCTGGTTGCGCGCGTGGTATGGAAGCGTATCGATGGTGTCTGGAAGCTGTCCAACAGCTCCGTGTGCGAGGGCGTCAAGGCCGTGGGGCTGGCGATGGCCTGCGAGTTCTGACCGGCTCCGAGCGCCGTGATCGACATCCGTGACCTCACCCTGAGCTACCCGGGCGTGACCGTCCTCGAAGTCCCCACACTGACCGTGGCAGACGGGGCACTCACCTACCTGATCGGTCTCAACGGCACCGGCAAAACCACGCTGCTGCGATGTATCTGCGGCGTCATCGCGCCTGCCATCGGCACCGTCCGGGTCGACGGCACCCTCATCCGGGCCCATCACACCACACCGGCAACTCTCGGAATGCACCTCAACTACCGGGCTTTCGACCCCCGCCACACCGCACGTCGGCACCTACGCTGGATTGCCCGCGCCCGTGGACTACCCACCGGCCGGGTCGGTGACGTCCTCGAGATCGTCGACCTCGTCCGGGTCGCCGATCGCCGGCTGGGGCACTATTCGCTCGGCATGCTCCAACGTGTCGGCATCGCGGCCGCGTTGCTCTCCGAGCCACGAACCCTGCTGCTCGACGAACCGCTCAACGGCCTCGACATCGCGGGCATCCGCTGGATACGCGAGCTGCTGCGCCAGCTCGCCGATGCCGGGACCTGTGTCCTGGTTGCCACGCACCTGCTCGATGAGGTCGAACGTAACGCCGACCACATCGTCATCCTCGGAGACCGGCGCATTTTGGCCGATCAGCCGTTCGCGCACCTCATGAACACCCTGGGTCCTGGCGAGACCAGCCTCGAAGACGCCTACCTGCGAATCGCCGGCCTGCCTACCGACGTCGCGTTCGGCGTGGCCCCATGAACCGCCCCGGTCCAGCCACCCTGATCCGCCGCGGCGTCGCCGCCGAATGGACCCGCACGACCGGACGCAGCTTCCTGTGGAGCGTCGCTGTACCCCTCACCTTCGTGCTGCCACTGGTCGTCACCTTCGGAATCGCCGCCGTCGCAGAACGACTCGCCACCCTCCCCGGACAGAGTTACGTAGCCACGGTCTCCACCACCAACTCCGTGTACTGGGTGATCACCTTGTCCGTGTCGGTCATGATGGTCACCACCGCCTACGCCCACGCCACCCAATGGCGCGGTCAGACAAGCGATCTCAATGCCTTCCTGTTTCCCCGGTCCTGGACGGTCGCATTGGCCCGGTGGATCTTCTACGGCGCCATCACGGCGATATCGACAACTGTTCTACTCGTCGTCGTCATGGTCACGCTGCCACACCTGTTCCCGCAAATCTATGGGGCTGTGGACATCACCGACTCCGCCGGTATCCGGTTCCTCTGGACCGTTCCGAGCTACGCGTTCGCCGCATGCGGGGTGGGTGTCGCGGTCGGGTCACTGATTCGCACTCCGTCCGCCGCCGTCGCCGTCCTCCTGTTCTGGGTCTACGTGGCCGAGAACGCCATCAATCTGCTACCCCATGGATACACCCTGCAGGCTTACGCCCCGTTCCTCAACGCCGTCGCCGCAACCGGCCAGGAAGTCGCCTTCCTTCCGCGCTTCGGCCGCACCGGATCTCTGCTCTACTTCATCCTCGTCGCCGTCGCCCTCTTCGTCACCACAGCCGTCCTACCGATCGTCATTCGCCGGATGTCCGGACATCGCAGCACGACGCTCACCAAATCAGGCACGACCTGAGCCGAGCCGCACGAGCCCGGTGGCTACGGCGCCGATTGTTCGACCGAGGGCGCGCAGCGCGGCGATGAACGAGCCTGGAGATGGCACCGAAGTCCGGAAATCCGCTGCGGGGTCGTAGTTTTCGGCCGCGCGATTACACAGAGACCGGATGAACCTCGAGCGGAAGCCTTCTCATCCCAGGGATCGGACCGAGGGCTCGCGGGAGCTTCTTGGTTGTGACCGGCCGGAACTCCCACTTCGACAGCAGACTGTGGAGAGTCGTTTGCAGTGCCACCCAGGCGAAATTGTTACCGATACACATCTGATTGCCCATGCTGAACGGAACGAAGCTTCTGCATTTCGATCCCGAGTTCGAGGACGACCACCGATCGGGGTCGAAAGTGTTCGGCTCGGCGAAAATGTGCGGGTTGCGGTGAATAGCTGCAATGCTGTAGCCGATATCGGTCCCAGCGGGAAATGTGAAACCGTCGAGTTCGACCGTGGTGACGCTGCGTCTGGTCTGCAGTAGTGGCGAATGGGTCCGTGTGACCTCGTTCAGGAATCGGTTCAGGTAGTCGAGCTGGTCGAGGCTTCGGGGATCGACTTCTTCTGCGGCGGAGATCTCGTGCTTCAGTTTCGAAGCCACCTCCGGACGCTGGGACAACTCGTACAGAGCCCAGGTCAGCGTGGCGGTCAAGGCATCGATCCCGCCGAAGAGAATGGTCACGGCCTGCTCTGCCAGGAACTCGTCACTACGGTGTTCCTCACCCGACGAATCCAGCAGGATGTCGATCAGGTCGTTCCGGCGGTCACCGCTGACCCGGCGCGCGACGAGCAGCTCCCGGCAGTAGTCTCGCAGTTGCGTTCCAGCCGACAGGAATTTGCGGTTCACCGGCAATGGCAGGCTCGCCAGCCGCTTCGGCAGCACACTGCCCACTATGGCACCCGCGCCGATGTCCGCGACCAGACCCGAGATGAGTTGTAGCTCCTCGGTATCGGGTTCGTGCGAGAACATGGACCCGAGCAGGTCGGTAATCACCAACACCAACAGCGCGGAACCGACCTCGACAATCTGGCCTTGCCGCCACGAACTCGCCAACGCATCCGCATTACGCTTCATGATGTGCGCGTAGCTTTCCAACTCTGTCCGATGGAACGCTGGTTGCAGCAGACGGCGAAGATCCCTGTGTTGCTGGCCATCCGAGACGATCAGCGATTCCCCGAATATGAGACGGATGCGTTCGAAGAGGAGCCCTCGCTCGTAGGCATCGGAGTTCTCTACCAACACCCTGTGGAGTAGTTCGAAATCAGTAATGACATAGACAACGAGATTGCCGATATCGACACGTGCTATTTTGCCGACGCTGGCCAGATCCACCATGAACTGGACTGGATCACGCCACAATTTCCAACCGTGTCCGAGAACCGGCAAACGTCCAGGCCCGCACGGGACGTCACGAAGATCCACTGCATGTTGCCTTTCTTACGGTAGGTTCGAGGCCAGAGACTTCGGGTGATCGGATCACAACCCAGACACCAGCGATCCAACTCCGTCCCCGATGCCCGTCGGCGAGGTCGCTGAACAACCGGTCCACGCCGTCGACTGTGGCGGGGTCGGCTCGTGCCGAAAAAGCATGTCCTGCACCGCCACGTCACAGCTGTTGCCATGCACCACCGCCCCGTCGGCCGCACGACGCTGGCGATGGCACGGCCGATGCCGCTGGAAGCCTCGGCTACGAGAAGCGGTCCTTCCGACTGGGGCAGTCATAGCAACTCCTGGATCAGCGTGTCGGGCAACGATCTCCTCGCAACTCTCGACAAACCTGCCGCGGTCCCAGACTTCTCCGATCGTCCACACAGGGACTCCTGCACGAATAGGTGACAACCGAGCTGGATCGCTGAGGCCTGTTGCCCATCAACACGTTACATTAGCCGGGATCTTGAACCGGCCCCGACTTTCTGCCGAAACGCCAACGACCCGAGCGCCATTCACGGTAGAGATCACCTTTTCCTGTTGGTGTCGGCTTTCCACTCCGCCCAGGACTCGTCGTAGGCACTGGCCTCCCCGCGCGGTTGCGGCTGCTGAGTTCGATCGCTTCTCATGCGAGCCACGGCCGGACATCCTTGGGTAGCCGATCAGCGGACACGGTAGAGGTCGGGTTGGCAGTCGTGACACGGCGATCAGATAGGCAGGGCATCTCTGAGCCGCATCGGAAGCGAATATTCGAGACAGGTCGGATTCGCTACCGATGGTTCGGAATTGCGTATGCGGCCGTTGCTATTTGCACGAACGATCGGATCAGGGGGTTGGTGTCGCCCTCGTTCCACACCACTACCACACTGCTCGGTGCCATATCGACCAGCGGGACTGTGGCCAGTCCGTCGGGCACCTTGTGCCCGAGGGGGGTGATGCCGACGGTGCCGTTCCAGAGCACGGCCTGCACACATTCCTGGACGACCCGCACTACTGGGCCTTCACGCGGTTCGCCGCCGTTCCAGTAGGCCTGCCAGACCGGGTCGGTGCCGTCGGGGAACTGGAACCAGCGGCGGCCGGCCAGGTCGGCCAGCGTCAGGTGGTCACGGTGGGCCAGCGGGTCGTCGGCACGCAGTACCGCCCCGACCGGGTCGGCACGCAGCTCATGTGCGGTCAGGGCGGTGTCGTTGAACGGTGCACGGGTCACCGCGACGTCGACCAGTCCCGCCCTCAGCCCGCAGGTGGGGTCGGTGAGGTCGGTGTCGCGGATGCGGATGTCGACCTCGGGGTGCTTGTGGCGGTAGGCGGCGGCCAGCCTGGTGATGCCGGGGTCGGTGGCGTCACCCAGGATGCCGATGGTGAGGTTCGCATTTCCGGCCGCGGCGGCTACCCGTGTGCTGACCCGGTCGGCGTGGTCGAGCAGGGCGCGCGCGTCGTCGAGCAGTACCGCCCCGACTCGGGTGAGATCGACGCCGGTGGGCGACCGGTCGAACAACGCGGCGCCGACTTCCGACTCCAGTTGCTGGATGGCGCGGCTCAGCGGCGGCTGGCTCATGTGCAGCCTGGCAGCGGCGCGACCGAAATGGCGTTCCTCGGCGACAGCGACGAAGTAACGCAGCGTACGCAGCTCCACGCTGGCACGATACCCGTCCGGTATCGGCATGGCAGAACAGGTCTTGGACGCCTCGACGTTGCGGCGGTGCAATCGAAACATGACCGACGAAACAACGAACGACAAAACGAACTTCGACGCAACCGTTTCGGTGGTCGGACCCGGCGAGGGTGAGACGATCATGTTGGGTGCGGTGATGGTCCCACCCGGCGCCCCGCACACCTTCGCCAACATCACCGGTCGACCGGCCGTCATGCTCAGCACCTTCACCCCCGACCTGTATGTGCAGTACTTCCGCGACCTACAGGACATGATCGCCGATGGCCGGGAACTGACACCCCAGGTGAACATGGCAGTGATGAGCCACTACGCCACCGAGCCCGCCACCGGCTTCGCCTGAACCCGAGCGGGCCGAGATGCGTTGTGCCCTCGGCCCGCACCTGCCACCGCTGGATGGAATTGTGAACATCGCTTTCTGGATCACCGCGGGCCTGCTCGCCCTCTTCTACTGCTATGCGGGCGCACTGAAGATCACCCGAAACCGGGATCAACTCCGGCCCATGATGACCTGGGTAGACCGCGTGCCACTACCCGCTGTCCGGATCGTCGGTGCGCTCGAAGTACTCGGCGCACTTGGGCTGATCCTTCCGCCCCTGATCGGCCTTATGCCTTGGCTCGTCGTGGCCGCGGCCATCGGTTTCGTGCTCCTGCAACTCGGTGCGATCCCGGTCCACCTGACCGGCGGAGACCGAAGAGTCACCCTCAACATCACCCTTCTTCTCACAGCCGCCGTGACCGTCTGGTTCGCGACCACCTGGGTGTGACCTTGTGGCACAAAGCATCTATGCCGCACATCGGTGGCTGTTGTTCGACGAGCCTATCCAGAAGTGATTCTGCGAGGCGGGCGCAGCACCTGTCAGGACCACCAGGTTCGCGTCAGGTCGTCGGCGTCGGTTCGTATCAGCAATTCCACTTGACGTTTTACCCGGTGCAGCAGCAGAGGGGTACGCGGCGCGGCGCGAAACCCCTGCTCTCCTTCGACAATCGGGGTCCACGCTTGCCATTGGGTCGGCTCGGTCCAGCTACTGGTGAAGGCGGTGCCATCAGCGGCGACGGTGAAGATGTCGAGCCGTCCTGGCTCCGGTACGGCGCAGGCCACGCCCACCTGCGCGGGTAGTTGGGCGCCTCCCGGGCGGCTGAGCTGGGCCCATTGCGGCGGTTGTCCGGGGTCGAGGGTGCAGTCCCATACGTCGCCGCCGGCGGTGGTGGCCAGGACCCGGGTCCGAGTGCCGTCGGTGGCGACGGTGAAGGTACGAAACGACTGCCGGTCGCTGACTTTGGTCCAGGACGGCGTCGGTGGGATGAGTTCGGCACGGATGATCGGTGTCGCCCACAACGCGCCGTCGGTGGCCAGCACGAAGACTCGGTCGACGGTTGTGGCGATGTCGCCGTCCGCGCGCAGTGCGAACTTGTCGACGACGAGTTGGTGCCAGTACCGGGCCGTCTGTCCCTGCGGCAGGTCGAAGGAAAGCCGAGAGCGCCGATCGAAATGGATGTACAGGTGCCCGTCCGCGCCGGGGACGAGCAGTTCGACGCCCTCGAGCGATCCTTGTGCGGGACCGGCGAACAGCGTGCCGGGTGTTGCCAGCGGTACTGCGGCGCCGAATCCGACCTCTTCCGGTGTCCACGGGTCCCATGTCCCGTCCTTGTCGATGATAGAGCTGAGGAACAGTTTGCCCTCGTCGAGCACTGCGGCTATCAGATGTCCGGGGAGGCGGGAGACCGCACCCACCGAGCAGGCTGGGGTGAACTGGGGTCCGCCATGCTCGCTGGGGATTTCGGTCCAGCGCGGTGCGGCGGTCAGACAGGGATCCAGGCGCCGATGGCGCAGCGGCTCGTTCGGGGTCGTGTAGAAGAGATCGCTGTGGTCATAGTAGAACTGCTCGCGTTCGCCTTGGGCGCCGAGCACCACCTTGCCCCGGACGTGGCTGTCGGGTACCGGTTCCCACGCCCGCCACCGGTCGGTGCGGATGGCGAACGGCAACGGTCCGGTGTTGCGTACATCTTCGTCGAAATCGGATGAATCCCAGTTCAGCGTGACGTCGCGCAGCGTGTGATCGCCCATCAGCGCCTGCAGTGAGAAGCCCATATTCCAATCGGCCTCGTTGTCACCATCACTGAATGCCCGGTGCCCCACGTCGATGGTCAGGTCGGGCGCCGCCGCGACCGGTCCGGAGTCGAAGAAGATCCATTCGGTGTCGTGGGCGTTGTCGTCGTCGACCGGGCCGACCGCGATGATCTGGTGCTCGGTGACCGTAGTGCACCCGATTCCGACCGTGGCGGTGCCGAGAGTCTTCTCGTCCATGTCTTCGTCCTTGGTGCGGACGAAAACGACCAGGCCCAACACCTTGTCGGCGTCGCTGGGCAGCACTGGAGCCTGTTCACTGCGAACAGGGTGGTCGAAGTCGTGCAGGTTGTGCAGCAGCGACTGTCCGCGGTACTCGATGACGTAGGACCGCTGCCCCCACTCCACCCGGCCACCGCGTACGAAGTCGTTCTCGAAGCGGGGATACAGGTCGGTCTGCAGCGGTGCGTTGCCGTAGTGGAATTCCTGTTCCTCGTATTTGAGCGCGAGCACTTTGCTACTGCCGTCCGGCATCGGCATGTGGTAATGGCATTCCATGTCGTTGAAGTCGTCGAGGTGGACCCGCGCGCTGCTGACTCGCTGTTTGAACGTTTCGTAGTCGCCGAATTCGGTCTTGTTGCCCACCTGGACGATCCAGATGTTCTTGCCGTCGTGGTGCCAGTCGCGGTCGGCGAAGTAGTCGCGCGGCAAGGGGTCGGGCCAGATCCGCTGGAGTTCGCGCAGCTTCGTCAGCAGAGCCTCGCGTTTCTCGGCGTCCTGCTCCTGCGCGATCGCGCGTACGAGATCTCCGATCGGCTTCCTGGCGACCTCGTCCACGGCTTGGTTGTAGACGTCGACCTCGTCCTCCTGCAGGCTCAGCCAGGTGGGATGCTGATTGGAGAACACGCCGATGTAGGCCTCGGATCGGTCCGCGGCCGGGACGCCCGGGTCCTGGTGGGTGTATTTGCCGAACAACCAGAAACCCTTGGGGCCGTAGTGGAATACGTCGAAGTTCTCGAACAGCGGCGAGTTGGCGTCGTCGTAGGCCGAGCAGCGCACTTCATCGACGCGGTCGAAACCGACCTTGGGAAAGTACACATGTGAGCCGCAGTCGGCGATATCGTTCTGGACGTCGTGGAAGTCGTAGGCGATGATCGCGGCCGGTCCGTGCTGGACCACCATCGGCAGCGCGAAATATCCTGTCCACCAGTCTAATCCGTCCACGCCGTCGCTGCTGGTGCGGAATATTCTACTGCCGGTGAGCTGCGACTCGTTCAATGCCACCGCGGCGACGCCGCCGACGATCGCACCGGGGGGTCCGGCCACCAGCGCACCGCCCAGTGCGCCAACCGCGGCGGCGAGTACCGGGGATACATCCAGGTTCACCAACCCGGAGGTGCTGAAGACGTTGAGCGTGCCGTTCACGGTGGCCTGATTGACATTGGACTGGATGTTCATCTGGCCGGCCCGGAAATTCTGGATGCTCGACAGCATGATGTCGGGATTGCGGTAGGTGAGGATATTTGCGCGTGTACGCGTCGATCCCTCCAGGAAAATGGATAGGTCGTCGGCGATATCTTCGGCGTCGTCCATCTGGAGGATCGCGCCGAGTACCGCACCGGCTAGGAAACCGTATACGCCACCGACCAGGCCGCCGATCACTCCGAAGATCGATCCGCCCTTGACCTTGGGCAGCAGCGTGCCGACCACGGTCGCCAGCTGCTTGAACACCCCGCTCTGCCCCAAATCGAATTTGTCGACGCAGGCCAGCGTGCCGCGCGTCACCTGCTTGTTCAGGAAAGCCGATGTGCCCCACCAGAAGACGATATTGTCGTCTCTGCGGCTGTACCCGGGATGGGTGCGCTCGATATCCGTGTCGACCTTGTCGACGAACGGCAGATATTTCTTCAGCTTCGGCGCGTATCCCTCACGGTGGGAATCGAATGTGTCCTTGTCGTTCTCCTGTGAGAACCAGATGCCGTACTTGTAGGCCTCGTCGAAGGTGATCGATACCCGGGACCGGTCCATGACCGCCGATTTCGGTGGGTTGCATGCGATTTCGAGTAGCACCTCCGGGATCCGATATGTCGAGGTGGCCATCGCGGCGCCGATCTCGGAGTCGTCGTCGAACCACAGTCCGCGGGTGCCGAACAGTAACTCGATGGCATCGGAGAGCGCGTTGTCGCGGCCGGTCATCTTCGAGGAGAACTGGCTGCGTCCGCCGACCGCGCCCATCGCGCCCTTGTGCATGAACCGCGCCACATCGAACAGTAGGAGATCTGTTGCCAGCGTCGCCTTTTCACGTACCTCGGGATCGAGGGCGAAGTCGATCAGGTTCAGCAGCGACCACAGGTGCTCGCGGTAGTACCCGGAGGAATTGAACTCCGTCCAGCCCATCAAGAGCCGATGGTTGAGCCACCTCAACACCCTGGCCCTACCGCGTTCCTTGCGCTCCTTTCCGGATCGCGCACCGGAGTCGGGACGGCCGTCGGCGAAGTCGCGCACGTCGAAGGTGTCGGATTCCCATAGCTGTCCGGCCAGATATTCCGAGGACGCGAACATGATGTAGTGGTTCTCCGACCAGTACTCCATCTCGCTCTCGGCCTCGTACCCCAGGTCGGTGCGCACTTTCTGGAAGAAGGAGTTCTTCATCGCGCGGGCCGGCTCATCGAGCCAGAATTTGTAGTGCCGGATACCTTGCCGCAGCACTTCCTGAGCGATCGGGGAGAACGTGATCGCCGCGCTGCCCGGCACAGCGGCGCTCTCGTGCAGGATGACGCTGAGCTTGTCGCGCGCGGTGTTCAGCCTGCTCAGCAGCCCCGGATCGTCGATGAATGCCTGCTCTGCAGCGCGCTTGCGGAAGAACTCGCCGAAGTCCGGGGGCAGTTCGGGCCGCTTCCGCCAGCGCAAAGCTTCGTCGGAAGCCACCTTCGCCGGGATGGTGCCGAACAGGTACAGGATCCGAATGAGATGGCACAGGCCCATATCGGAGTTCTCCTTGTTGGCGTATACCTCGCGCAGCCCGTGCTTGACGACCCGCAGCCAGTACTTCGCCATCTCCGAATGCGGAAACTTCTCGATATCGTCGAGCTTGTACCCGGCGGTCTCGACGCGGACGCCGAAACGATAGTGCGGCACCGGCACACGGCGATCGTCGAGTATGTCCACCGACGACAGAAACTGCGCCTTGACCCGGTCCGCGGCATCGCCGGTGGTCATGCTCCGCAGTGCGCGGTTGATCTCCTGACGATAGATCTCCTTACCGAAGTCGTCGTCGGCGAAGGTGAATTTCTGGGCCGCACTGTCGCCGAGCACAATACGGAGCTCTGCCTCGAAGTCGGTGATGAACTTCTCCAGATCGGCCAGCCACTCCGATGCCCCGGTCTTCGCGAATGCCTGCGGATCTCGGTGGGCGGGGTGATACAGCTCGGGCAGTAGCCATGGCTTTTCCTGCGCGACGAATGCGCGGCTGATCGCCTGCCCCCTACCGTCGGTCACCTGGTCTTCCCCGTCTTTGGGCTCCTCGCCCTTCAACGGGTCGAACATCTGGCCGGGTACCCAGTTCGGCAGTTCCGGAACGAATGTCGCTGGCTTGCGGCGATAATCACCGAGCGCAGACGGCTCATGGGCCGAGGTGAACCGGTCCTCTTCGAAAGTCGTTGCCAGCGTCTCGAGTCGCTCGATGAGCCGACGCGGCTCCCGAAAATCGAGCCAGTCGCCGTTTTTGCCGATCAGCGTTCCGGCGAAGGCCTTCCGCCGTACTTGCTCGTCGGCAGTCCACACCGGCTCATGGCTGTCGAGATACACCCTGGCGCGACGGAATTCCGGATGGCCCGGCACACTCTCGGGTTGTGCGGGCGATACCGGCTCGCTGATCAAGCTCAGCAACCGCTGCCGGTCCGGATCCTTCGTCTCGTGCTCGATGTCGCGGAAGGTCTGGAGATTCAGTCTGCGCAACTGGGTTTCGAAGAACCAGCGGCGTCGCTTCTCCAATTCGGCACGCAGCTGGGTGTTCTCGTCAGCCATGATCGGTCCCCCTACTTCACTCGTCGTCGCCGGGCCGGCGCGGCGACGCGGCCCAGTCGGGCAGCTCGGCGTCGTCCTTCAACATGACCAACGTCGTGGGCAGGCGTACCTCCCATTCGTCGATGACCACTTCGTCCTCCGGTGCAGCGTTGCGCGCCTTGATCTCCGCGATGATCGTCGTGTACCGCTCACTGAACATGTCGGGGATCTCTTCGCCCATCCACACGTCACCGGTTTCGTGGAAGTGCGCGAGTGCAGCCTCGAAGCCGGGCCGAACCGGAATGACGACCCGAGCGGCGCCCGCCTTCAAGAAGGTCTCGAACTGCGGGTCGATGTCCTGAATGAGAACCAGTTCGCCCCAGCGCGACTGCCTGCCCCAGAAGTACGGGTAGTAGAGATACATCAGGTGCTCCCATTCGAAGGCACGCTCGAAGAACGCGACAACCGCACCCCACTGTTTGATGTACTGCGGATCCGCCGGGAACTGGTAGGGCTGATTCGGCGCCGGATAGGCCACCTCGCCGAAGTGCTCGCTGATCAGAAGGTGGATGAACGCCTTCTTCAGCTCCTGCTGTTCGATCGTCGGATCGTGGCCGAGCGCACTCGCCAGGCTCATCTGGGTACGTACCGCATTCTGGTAGCGCCCGAGTTGATCCAGGAATTCGGTGCGCTGACGCTGATATCCCGCAACGATTTTCGCGTGCGTATCCAGCTGCCATTTCTCCAACGCCTTGTCGGTGCGCCTGCAGTTGATGCCGATCGCGAAGTTGAATTGCAGGATGCGCGGGAACGAGTTCATCGTGACCGGGACCTCGCCGGTCACCTGGGGCAGGGTGAACGACTCGTTGAGGTTGGGGTTGGCGCTCTTGCCGAACCGGATGAACGCGCTCTCCCCGATGTAGAACTCGAAATAGGGGTAGTCGGTGTCCGGTAGGGCGATGTGCTGATTCGTGCGCTGCACATAGCCACCGATCGCGGTGTAGTTTTCCGGCACCCGGATCGTGAACGCGTTGTACTCCTGAGCGAAGTCCGGACTCCCGGTGCCGTAGTGCCCGTCCATGGGTTTGCCCGGCTCACCGGTGCCGGTGCGCGCGACGGTCGTGATGAATTCCTCTGGTGGCGGAGTCACCGCCCCGGTCACGCCGTATCTGGTGGCCCAGTCCTGGTAGTTCGCCGCATTCAGCTCGGCGGGCGTAATGGTCGGCTCGATCGGCCGGGCCAGCTGGAAGTTCTCCGGCTGTGCCGCGGTCTCGAGCGTATCGATCAGGAATGCCGCAGGTTCCGGAATGACCACGTCGTACAGCAGTCGCTTGCCGTAGTTGACCACCCGGGTCTTATATTTCTTGTCGACCCATTGGTAGATGCCGCGGATCGGCCGCAGCCCGTTGCTGTTGTCCAGCTGGTGCATCGCCTCCTCGGTGTACACCTTCTTTTCCCGTTGCACTCGTTGCTGTTTCACCGATTGAGTCAGTTTGTTCACGGCCCGGTCGGTGACACTGCGGGCGTAGTTGGTTTTACTGTTCTCGACCAGCCTGCCGTAATTGCTGGTGGAGGTCTGATCCTGCGTGCTCGAGCTTTGCTGGCCCGCCTCCTTCTCGGCCTCGGTGGCGAGTTCGTTGCGGTCGGTGGTCTGGGTATCGCGCTCGGTGCTCTGCGAGGTCTCGGTCTCCTCGGAGATGATCAGCTCGGAGGTTTCCTCGCGTTTGGTTGTCCTGCGCAGCAACTCGCCGGGGAGCACGTTCTCGATGTGGGAGACGTCGGAGGCCACATAGCCGATGAGTTCCTGCCGGACGACCTGCAAGTCGCCGACGCCGACCGGGCGGGTGACCGCATGGCTGAAGTCTGGAACCGGCGGGTCGGCGATGGCCGCATCGGCCGGTGGCTCCTGGACCGCGAACAGGTTCGCGCCCAGACGGTAGACGCGCGCGGGCTCGGGGATCCTGGTCGGCTCCACCTCACGCGAAACGGTCAACCAGCGACGCTTGACGACATCGAGGACATCCTGCACGGACGCGGTGGCGGTGTCGCCGAGTTCGGCCTGAAGATGCTCGTGGACAAGCGGATTCAGCGCGGCCACGGTCGCGGGTGCCAGCCCGAGCACACTGGCTGCGGCGTCCGCTCGCGATTGGCTCGGCTCTTGTCCGTCGGTCGTCGTGGCCTGCGCGATGCTCGGCGTGGCGTGGACAGCGAGCTGACCGGGGCGTGCAGACATCAGCGTCTCGTATGCCTGCCGGAACGCCGTCTGCTCCGTGGTCAACCCGGCTAGCCGGACCGCTGCGGCATCCAATTCCGGTGCTGGCGCTACGACCTGCGGATCGCCCCCTTTACGGGGAAAGAACCCCTCGGGGATCCGCACGGCACGATCCAGCAGGGCACGGATCCGCTCGGCGGACAGCGGATCGACCCGACCGGCCGCGAAATCGACCACGAACGCGGCCACCTGGCGCAGGACGGTGATCGCGGGTGCCTCCAACCGGTCGAACCTGGTGGTGATCTTCACCGCGACCAGCGCGTCGCTCGACACGACCAGTTCGTCCTTGAATGCCTGCGCGGCAACGAGTTCGGCCGCTGTCTGACCGAATACATCCTTGACCGCCTTGTTGACCTTGTCCGGTGTCGTCGGCGCGGACGCGGGCAGGGCGAGTAGTTTGGCTCGCAGCTCCTGATATTTCCCGAGCCGGGCCAAGCGGTTGTCGGCCAGCTCGTTGGAACCGCCGCCGGTCAACCCGTCGATGAATTGCTCGGCCTCGAGACGCGCCTCGCTATACGGGCCGTGTTCGACGAGGTCGAGCAATCGGTTCTGGAACGCCGATTGCGTTGTCAGATCGATCGAATTCCGGTTCTCGGAAGAAACGAACGCCTGTTGTATGAAACGAAATAACTCCACCATGATTCCTCCTCGACGTGGCGACGGGCGACTATGCGCGCGGGTGATCCAGCGCTTGCTCGACGGCGGCGAGCGCGTCGACCGGAGTGCGGTTCTCGCCGTGGGCGTTCTTGCCGAGTTGGGCCCAGCCCTTGCCTTCGGGCCCGCGCAACTGGATCCAGATATCGCGGGTCTTCTCCAGCAGTTCGCGCTGTTCGGCCTCGTTCAATGCGGACATGAATTCCTCCTGTATTCCCACGCCGCATGCCGCGGCGAAATCCTGCGGCGACATGCCGTTGGCGGCGTTCATGTCGCACGCTCCGAACGGTGGGCAGCCCTCGGGCAGGCCGCCGCCGAAGCCCCGGCCGTCGGTGTATTGATGCGCGATCTGACCGGGCAGATTCGGGTTCCTGCCGTAACCGGCACCGATCACCCGCAATCCATCGGGACGGTCGGACCACATGCCGTGGAAATCGCCGTGGTTGGCATAACCGATGACCCGCCGCCGATCCCCCAGCCAGTCAGCGGCATGCCAATAGGCGCAGTTGATTCCGTCGGACTGATCGCCGACGGGATTGCCGCCGGATTCGACGTCGATCATCGTGATCATCCGCGGATGCGGACCATCCGCCTGCTCGACCATCTCCTGATGGGTGCCCACCGTGTCGAACCAGTTCGGCCGCCAGTAGAAGTAGACGACGAAACACGCCAGACGACCCGAATCCGCTGCCCGGCAAGCCCATTCGTAGTTCGCGGCGAAGTTCGGGTCACGGAATGTGCCGTCGTTGGACCGGAAGCTCAGGATTGCATGTGGATAGGAATCGTCCACCGGCGACTGAAAATATGACACGTCAGCAAAAAGACTGTCGACCATCTGACTCCCTCGATTTCGAATGTCGAAACTTCCCCCGAGCCGTCGTGCGACCGGCGTCCCGCCTCGGCGCCATGAAACGTCGATGAGACGCCGGCGAAAGGTGGGGGCCGGAGACTTCTCGCTGTAAGACCAAGCCCCGGCGCCCATTCGGCGCGATGAACCAATGCTGCCGCCGATCGATCACCTGCGGTAGTGAGCGGTCGGATGAGCGAACCGGGTGTTCCATTTGCCGGACCACGACCGATATGACGCGTGGTGCTCGGTTCGTTGCGTTATCTGCACGGGAGGACAGACAGTGAACGAAGCGACGATCGACAAGGCAGCCGTGGGGGGACGCGGCGTTCTCGAGGGGGCTTCGCCCTGTTGGAGGCGCTCGCACACGGCGAGGAGAAGGGCTTGACCCAATTGGCGACTGCCGCAGGACTACCCAAAGCAACCGCCTACCGGCTACTCAGCCAGCTCGTCGAAGAGGGTGCCGTGCAACGGCGCAATGGCCGCTACCAGATCGGACCCCGAGTATTCCGGCTCGGCCAAACCTGGCAACCCGCACGACTACTGCGCGCAGCCGCAGCCCAACCGCTCGCACAGCTGACCTCGGCGACCGAGCGTGGCGGCTTCAGTCTCGCTGTGACCGACCGGGGACACGCCATGCTCATCGGCGGCATCGGGCGCGAGATAGATGAGATCTTCCCGCTGCGGGCCGGGACACTGCTGCCTCCCGGTACCGCCGCCGAGCAGATCTTGACCATGCGCGGTGCGAACCCCACACCGTCAGAAGGCTTTTCCCCACACGAGTGGAATCGCCGCGTCACCATGACCAGAGAAAAGGACCTCGCCTACGACACCGACATGAGCCGTTTCGGACTCGCCTGCGTCGCCGCACCCGTGCGCGGACCCGCGGGGGAGATCGTCGCCGCACTAGCGGCGACGGTGACCGAAGTCCAGCGAATCCCGGCCATGGCCGAAGCGATCCTACGGACGGCGGGCTTGGTGAGCGCCAACCTCACCAGACTGCTCAGATCGCACGGAGTCATATCGCTGTGAGTGTGCGTGGGGTCTCTTGTAGCGGTGACGCCGATGAGGTATCAGGTGCGCTCGCATCGCCACCGTCAATGCGATGCTCGACGATGCGTTGCTCGAACGCACTTGCCTCAAACGGGTCGCGCCCGGTGACGATGTCGCACCGCGGCTGGCGCAGCATTCGGTCGAGTTGTCCGACATGGAGCAGATCATCACCCCGCTGCAATGGGTGTCCACCGCCAAGCCGATCGCGGCCAAGGTCCGATCAGAAGCGAGCGGCACGTACTGGCTGTCCCCTTCGAAGAGTTGAACTTTCGATGCGCTACCGTGCGCGGGCGCAGTGGCTCCACCGCCACGCTGCGCACCCTGCCATGACCATCTGCGGTGTCCACGGACTTCCGGTCGCCTGGTAGCCACGAAGACAAAAGCACGTCCCGGCTATAAGTGCGGTTGCGGGATCGGTTCATCGGGAAGGTGGGCAGGGCAGTGTGATTCGGTTAAGCATCGGTCTGTGGGAGGGCCGGGTCGGGGGTTTCGAGTAGCCGTTTCGGGTGCATGCCGTCGACGGCCCCCATGAACGGCGGGTGGATGCTGTAGCCGAGCATGCGGCGGATGTCCTCGGACACCGTTCGTGCGGTTTCTCGGCTGGTCGATAGCGTGTACGCCTCTTGAGGGCGCAGCCACGGCTCGCAATACTGTGCGGTCACGGCGAGTCGAGGAGCGGTGGTCTGGTTCGCGCCGCCGCCGTGCCAGAGGGTTCCGAGATAGAACACGCACGAGCCCGCGGGCATCCGCGTGCCGACCCGGGCGTCGGATTCGGTCGGCTGGCGTGCATCCCATCGGTGGCTGCCGGGCAGAATCACCGTGCTGCCGTTGCGCTCTGTGAACGGGTCTATGGCCCACATCGTCGCGGCGCTCAGCGGCGGGCGGGGCCTTGGTATCGGATAGAAGCCGTCGTCGTGGTGCAGGAGCTGGGCTTGCTCACCGGGGAGGATGTTGATCACCTGCAGTTGGGAGAGCAGGTAATTCGGCAGGAACAGCCGGTCGAGCAGGGCCAGCACGCGCGGATGGTCGAGCAGCCGGTCGTAGGCGCGGGTCTTCTCGAGCAGGCTGTACACCCGCTGGGTTTGTTTGCCCTCGAACGTATTTCGGCCGGGTGGGCCGAGCAGGGCCGTGCTCGCGGCGCGTATGCGTTCGCATTCCTCGGGTGTGATCAGGTCCGGTAAGACGACGTACCCGTCGCGGTCGAGGGCGCGCATGTCGGCATCGACCACCGCGGGGTCGATCGTCGCTCCCGCGCTGGCGGTGGCCCGGTGGCGTCCGGCCAGGTCGACACGCAGGTCGTCGAGTTCGGTGATGACATCGTTCACGTGGGGCGTGCGTCCCGGGTTCATGACTGACTCCTCGCTGGGTAGACGGCCGGTCACGCCTCGGGCAGCGGATCAGCCACCTTGCGAAGCGAGATTCGGTAGAGCACAAGGTGTTCCCGGTCGAACTGCCGGATGGACGCCTCCAGATAACGTTCGTATGCCTCGGTGATGCGGGCGCCGACGAGCCGTTGCGCGTCCGCGCGGTGTGAGCGGAGCCTGCGCAGCCACTCCGCGCAGGTGGTCGAGTAGTCGTGACGATCGTTGACCACCGAACCGATTTCGAAAAGTTTCTCCGCGGCGTGGGCGAGTTCGGACAGTCGCGGTGGATCCGATTCCGGAAATATCTCGTTCGCCAGGAACTGCACGTCGTTGAGCGCGTTGTGGTCGAGTGGCCGGTTGCCCTTGCCGATCGTCTGGATGACCAGCCCGCCGCCCGGGCGGAGCATGCGAGAGCAGTGCGTGAAGAACTCTCGATAGGCGGCGGTGCGGTCGCGCCGAGACAGTCCGAATTTCACGAAGTGTTCGAGTGCGCCGACGCAGAATATGGCGTCATAGGCCCGGTCCGGACGATGGGTGTTCCAGTGTTCGAGCCGGACATCGATCCGATCTGTGGAATGCGTTCGGACGTAGTCGTATTGGTCTCGGCTGAGAGTGAGGCCGGTGACGCGGGCCTGCCGGTTCCGGTCGGCTACCCGCTGCATCAGGCTGCCCCAGCCGCACCCGATGTCGAGCACGCGCTGCGCGCCGGCGATGGCGGCCCGCTCGATCAGATAGTCGAGCTTGCGCTGCTGCGCGTGGTCGAGATCGTCGCCCTCGGACCATAGTGCGCACGAGTAGGTCAGGCTGCTGTCGAGCCACAGCCGATAGAACTCGGTTCCGATGTCGTAGTGATGGCGGACCGCATCCGGTGACGCGCCTTGGTATTCATTGATTTCCGATACCATCGTCGAGGCCCTGCCGTTCCGAATCCTCCGGTGAAGTCGAGTCGGATGGACCGCTCGGCCTCTGGTGTGGCCCGCCAGGCCACGATGACGTCAAAAACCTCCCCGGGAGTGGCCGATCCAATTTGCCAGTGATCTTCTCGGCAAACGCACTCCACCTTAGCCAATTGACCTTGTACCGGCAAGGATCCGGAATCGATTGACATAGCATGCACCAGCGCGGATTTCACCACTGGCCGCGGAAGGCAGGACCGCAGGAGACCGGCTCGACCAGACCCACCCGGTTGAGGTTGTCGTACCAGCCGAGCGCTGAAGCCAACCACTGGCCGTGCGGCCCGGCAACCACAAGACCGGAGGAAGCGCACGACCGTGGGTTCAGTCATTCGCTCTGGTCATTGACCTCTGGTATACAACCCAGCCGGCGTGGGCTGTGACCGGGTAAACGGCCAGACCAGGTCACGAGAGAATCGGCCGAATGAGCGGCGTCGACCAACAGCACCGGCCGAGGCGACCGCCGGGCGGAAACACGTTGCAGCGGAGTGTGTCTCGTGGTCGGGTTCGGCTGAGCGTGGACCTCGACGAGCGGTCCGATCCGGCATGGCTGCTGTGATAGTGGCATCGAAATCCGGAAACGCCGGGACAAGCAGTAATTCACGCGTGCCGGAACCCTCCGGGCCGCCGACGGCCACCCGGGGGTTGGGGAGCAGCGGTGAACTGTCGATCAGTGTGATGCGGGCGGGATGCTCTGCTCGTACTGGAAGACGTTGTGGGGGTCGTACTTCGCCTTGATCTTGCGCAGCCGCTCGAAGCGCTGGCTTCCCCAGTAGGCGGTCTGCCACTCTTGCATTCCGACGTTCGGCACGTTGACGTAGGCGCCGTCCGCGTAGGGCCGCAGCGCCTGGCTGAACTCAGCGGTCCAGGCCTGGGCCTGCGAGGTCAGCGGGTCGCCGACGCCTGGTTGTGTTGAACGAGTCCCCCAGGCCGCGCCGATCTCGCCGTAGAAAAGCGCGTCCCGATGCGCGAACGCCGTGCCGCCGGGGGGCTCCCGCTCGATCGCCCCGCCGAAGGCATCGACGAAGTAGTTGCTCTCCTCTGTGGGAGCGTTCCGCATGAAGTCGCCGATGATGTCGATCGCCTTCTTCGGGAACCGCTCTTTGACGAACTCCGAGAAGAACTTCCAGTTCGCGGGCTCTTGCGCGAGCGGGACCTGGGCTCCCGCAAAGAAGTCGCCCCAGTTACCGACCTGCACCGTGACATCGGGCCTGCCGACCGACAGGATCGGAGCCAGCATCTCTGTGGCCTGTGCCGCTGCCCCGTCCGCAAGCCACGCGGACAGCAGGATCTGGGACTTGTGGATCTCGAGTTCGGATCCCAGACGGCTGTCGGCGGCCGGTAGCGTACGCTGCCACGCTTCGAAGACCCCGTACAGGTCCTCGAGTCCATCCCATGTCGCCTGCACATAGGCGAGATGCTCGAGCGGATGCACCTTATAGGTGAGTTGTGTGACGATCCCGAAGTTGCCGTTTCCCGCCCCGCGAAGCGCCCAGAGCAGGTCCGAGTGGTGCTGCGAGTCCGCGTTGATCACCTTGGCACAGTCGTGACCCGACGCGACGACGACCTCGGCCGCCATCAGGCTGTCGCAGGCCATGCCGAGCCAGCGGTTGAGGGGCCCGAGACCACCGCCGAGCGTCGCACCACACAAGCTCACGCTGCCCTCGCTCCCGGTTGTGACCGCAAAGTTTTGCTTCGCGAGCGTCGTCACCGCTTCCAGTTGGTTCAGCCCGGCACCGACCGTCGCGATACGAGCGCCGGGGTCGATCTGGACCGACTTCAACTGGCTGACGTCGATTACGACGCCGTTGTCGACATTCGACCAGCCTTCGAGGGCGTGGCGGCCGCTGCGCACCCGCAGCGCGATGTCGTGCTGCCGCGCCCACGTCAGGGCGTTCACCACGTCCTGGGTTTCCTGTGCGAAGGCGATGACCAGCGGATAGTGCGAAAAGAGCTGGTCCCAGCCGAGTCGCGCATCCGGGTACGACGGGTCACCCTGGCGGACGATGTGGCCGGTCAGCGTCGCGGGCGGGCATCCAGGGCTTTTGCCCGGGTGGTCCGCGGCCGCAATTCCCGGGGCGCTTGCGTCCGCAATATCCGGCGTGTCTGCGGCCGTAAGGCTCGAGACAACGACTGCTCCGATGCCAGCGGCCGCCGACGTCCTGAGCAGGTCACGGCGAGAAAGATCGCTCAAGGTTCAGATCCTCTCAATCGGTCTACGCCAGTACCGGGCTGCCAAGGGAACTATTATCCGCTGGCCGCCAGGCAGTCCCGCACGGTAACGGGATGACGCGGTGGTGTGTCCCGACACGCCAATCGAGAACGATGCCGGCGATGACCTCATCGCGCACCGCTCGTTCCAGTGCCCGCCCCAACGCGGCGAGTGTGTTCTTGATGGTGGCCGAAATCGAGCGGGGCGCGATTTGAGGCAAACGCCTCATGCGACCACGGCGGCGGCGGACCGATGATCAGGGCATGACGAAGCGAGTTCAGGAATCACGGAGGTTACCGGTCATGACCGAATTGGCATTCGAACCACCGATCGTCGAGCGGTTCGGTACGCGCAGTTCAGATCCCGCACCTGGAGTGCCGGACGGCGGGCGAGTCGATGCAGTCGACGTGAGCCGGCATGTCGGGGCGCGGCAAATTCTTCAGGAGCTGTCGTTGTCGATCGAACCAGGCGAGTTGGTCGCCATTGCCGGCGGCAGTGGAGCAGGAAAGAGCACATTGCTGGAGATCCTCGCGGGCCTGCGACCACCGTCTGCCGGGGAGGTTCGGCACGACGGCGTCGTTCGCGGGGCCCGAGTCAACGCCGATTCCCGTATCGGCTATGTGCCCCAGGAGGACATCATCCACCTCGAGATGCCGCTGCGCCGCACGCTGCGCTACGCGGCGCGGCTGCGGCTGCCCGCAGGCACATCGGCGGCCGAGGCGAACCGGGTAGTCGAAGAGACCATGCAGGACCTCGACCTGGCTGATCGGGCCGAGGTGCCGGTCCGTGCGCTCTCCGGCGGCCAGCGCAAGCGGGCCAGTATCGCCGTGGAGCTGCTGACCCGGCCACACCTCTTCTTCCTCGACGAACCCACCTCCGGGCTCGATCCGTCGACCGCAGCCGACGTGATGCGCCTGCTGCGCCGACTCAGCCAGCGCGGAGTCACAGTCGTCCTCACCACGCACGAGCCGACCGGCATCGACCGGTGTGACCGGGTGGTATTCCTGGCACGCGACGGCCACCTGGCCTTCACCGGCAGCCCGACCGAGGCTCGGCGCTACTTCGACGTCGAGGATCTCGCCGAGGTGTACGACCGGCTGGCTCATGAGCACACCCCTCAGATCTGGGCGCAGCGATTCGCGGACAGCGGTGGGAAGTCGAAAGCCCGGCCTGGCTCGGCTCTACTGCCCATCCCTGCCACCCGTTCAGACCTCGAGCGCACAGACATGGTCCGGCAATGGTGGCTACTTACCCGACGCAATGTCGATGTGCTCCTTCGCAACCGGCTGACCCTGGCGGTCCTGCTCGGCTCACCGGTGCTGGTCACCGCGATGATGGCGACGCTGTTCAAGCCAGACGCGTTCGATCCGCGTAACGAAGCCGCCCTCGGCCCGGTCCAGATCGTGTTCTGGATAGCATTCGCAGGCTTCTTCTTCGGCCTTACCTACGGCCTGCTCCAGATCGTCGGGGAGATGGCCGTCTTCCGGCGGGAGCGCCTGGCCGGGCTCAGCGTGGGCGCCTACGTGGCATCCAAGGTGACAGCGCTGCTTCCGGTGCTGGCTGGAGTGAGCGCGGTGCTCCTCGGTGTGCTGCGGGCGCTCGGTCGGCTCCCCGCCGTTGGATGGGACGTGTCCGCCTTCCTGTTCGTGACGATTGTGATCGAGGCGACCTCGGCACTGGCCCTCGGATTGCTCGCCTCGGCCGCGGTCTCCAACGCCGCGCAGGCCGCCCTCGCCCTGCCGATGCTCTGCTTCCCTCAGGTTCTGTTCGGTGGCGCCATAGTCCCCGTTGACGAGATGGCCCTCCCGGGACGCCTGATGAGTCTCGGCCTATCCAACCGCCACGCATTCGAAGCGCTGGGTCGTGACCTGGATCTCGAGCGGTACACCGCCACCCTGCCGGCCATGTCCGCCTACGGCGACACCTTCCACGGAGGCACCGGCGCCAGTCTCATTGCGCTCGCGGTGTTTGCCGTTGGCCTCATGCTGGCCACGATATGGGTCTTGGACCGGCGGTCCCGGCCCAGCGCATCCCGGCGATGAAGGCCCCACGCAGTCGGTCCCGGTGTCGGCTCGGCCAACCCGTTACCGGGGCCCGACTGTGCGTAATCAGCCGGGTCTCCGGCGCGCTCCGCATGCCGACTTGCCCGTCCACCTGCCCGTCGACCGGACGCGCATCGACTACGCCGCTGTGCCATGTGACGTCGATGTCGCACCCGGGCAGCATCATTGGTGGTTGCCGAGCTGAAGTACCTGGCGCAGCGGATGCTTCAATTTCCGACCGCCGCGGTGACCGGGAACCCCGCCAGACCCCGATCGATCGCGGCGAGACTGGCCTGCGTGCGGTTGTTGACGCCGAGCTTGGCGTAGACACGTTCGACGTGGTTGCGTGCCGTCTTCTCGGCGATGAACAGTTCGGCGGCGATTTCTCTGTTCGATCGGCCCTGCGCGACGAGCCGCAGGATCTCGACCTCGCGGTCGGTCAGCCCGGCCGGCCAGGGCGTCCGCCGCGAGATCCGCGGACCGGCCACCGCAAGCACGGCCGCAGCCGACTCGGCGTCGAAGCGTCCGGCGCGCGCCTCCTTCCGTAACTGATCGGCAGCGCCGCGAGGATCGAGCGGCGGCCGGTCGGGACGCGGCTCGAGCAGTCCCTGATAAGCCTCCGCCGTGGCAAGCAGCCGGTCCTGCGCGGTCAACTCCGCGCCGGCGATCCCGCGGGGAAAGCCGGACCCGTCGATCCGTTCCCGGTGCTTCATCGCGATGGGCACCACCGACTCCAAGCCGTTGACTCGACTCAGTATCCGGCCGGTCAGATCCGGATACATCCGTACCCGTTCCCATTCGGCCGTAGTGAGCGGCCCCTTCTTCTCCAAGATCCGGTTGGACACTCCCATTTTGCCGAGGCCGTGCACCAGGCCGGCACGGTAGAGATGCGTGATGTCCGACGGCGGCATGCCCAGGTGTCGGGCTGCCCCGGCCACCAGATTCGCGACGCCACGCGAATGCCCCAGAGTGAACGGAGATTTGAGATCGACGAAATCGGCCATGGCCTCGAGTAACTCGTCGCTCTCCTCGGCCGTCAGGGTTCGGTCACGATCCGGTGCTTGGGCCAACGCTGTGGTCCAGACATCGATTTCGAGCAACCCGTCCACGATCGCGGCCGCGTCGCGGTCGAACACCGCCGCCACGGCCGGGCTGAACTGACTGCCGCGCCGAGCACGGAGCACATCCTTCGCGTGCTCGAGCCCACCCGTCCGCAGGTGTACCTCGACGACGTCTGCGACGTGAGCGATGTGGATCTCGACCGGGATATCGTCTCCGTGAGAACCGTTGGGCAACCCCCGGCCGTCCCAGCGTTCGAAGGCGTAGGCCAGCGCCTTTCCGACCTGCTCGTCCAAGCCCATCCGATCGGAGAGAACCCCGGCGGAACTGCAGTGCGACTGGATCAGTGTGGCGACCTGGCTGCGAGCCGTGACCAGAAAGGCAGCGGCACGGATGCCGCGCTCCCAGCCCGGCAATCCGCGTCCGACATGACTCATCATCAGCCGCAGGTACGGCAGACCGGCCGTGTCCACCGTGTAGGTGTCGGCCCGGAAGGCGATGTCGTCGCCGAAGAGCGCCGAGAGTTCGTGGGAGTCGGCGTGACAACCGATCCACCCGACCAGATTGGCGTAGTACACGGTCGCCCGCTGTTGCATGTCGAGCCCCATCCGCTCGGCGATTCGTGTCGCGATCAGGGACGACCGAAGCATGTGTTCCATCGGCTGGCCCAGACCGAGGTCGATCGCAAGCGATATCGCGGCGAGCAGTTCGGCTCTGCTCAGACCCTTTCCCGAGCCGGGCACCGTCCCGTGCAGGTGCATCTTCCCATTGTCCACCCGACCAACGGCCATCCTTGCGTGGCAGACGAGACCACCGCGTATCCGCGCCGCAGCACCCGCGCCGTGACCAGCGCGTCGATCAGTGTGCTCTGGTAATTGATGAAGAACACCGCGGGCCGTTTCGACGATGCGTGTTCCGCGTCGTTACGTCGATATCGCGGAGCCGCCCGGCGATCTCGCCGAACAGCGAAGTGGCGAGAACGACCCCGACGCGGCTGTTGTGTGTCAGCTGCCCGGCGACTACACCGACGCCCGCCGAACGGGTCTTCGGCGTCCAGATCGATGTCATCGAGCGGCAAAGGGCGTGTGGCCGAAGGTTATTCAGGGGAGCGGCCGGCCGGTGCGGTGCGCACCGATCAGACGGGCGTCGCCGTCTTCCTCGCCCGCGGGTTCACTGATCAGTAGACTCCTGGCGTGACCGATCTCGCGGACTTCGCGCGGCTGATCGCCGGTGACCACGGCCTATGCGTCGTGTCGACGTTGCGGGCGGACGGCACGATCCAGTCTTCTCTGGTCAATGCAGGTGTGTTGAACCACCCCGAGACCGGTGAGCAGGTGGTGGGGGCGGTGGTACGTGGCGGTACCCGCAAGCTGGATCACCTTCGTGCCCGGCCGCGCATGACGGTAGTCGTCCGTGTCGGTTGGGAGTGGGCTGCTGTGGAGGGGCCGGTATGGATCGCCGGTCCGGCGGATCCGGCCCCAGGTATCGACGCCGAACGATTGCGAATGCTTTTACGTGAGGTGTTCACCGCGGCCGGTGGCACCCACGAGGACTGGGATGAGTACGACAGGGTCATGGCCGCGGAGCGTCGCGCGGTCGTCCTGGTCATGCCTGACCGCGTGTACGGCAATGGCTGAGCGGCTCACCGACTCACACCGGATCGCTCCGCTCCGAGGAGCGGAATTTCAAAGGTCGCTGAAAACCCAAAGGGGATATAGCCACAATGCGCGGTAATGACGCCGAGCGCATAGATCGGATCCACTCGTCCGACAACCGCGGCTTCGCCTCGCTACCCATCCGGGTCACGCCGCGGTGACTCACCCTCGCCCGCGAGCCAACCGGGTGAGCTCGATGATCATCCGGTCGATTTCATCGCAGGTGTTGTAGAACGCGAAGGACGGTCGCACGGTCGCTGCCAGACCGAAGCGCCGCAGGATCGGCTGCGCGCAGTGATGTCCGGCGCGCACCGCGATGCCCTTCTCGTTCAATGCCTTTCCGACCTCGAGCGGTTCGTATCCGTCCAGCACGAACGAGATTACGCTCGCCTTGTCGGGTGCGGTCCCGATCAAATGCAGGCCGGGTATCGCGGCCACGCGCGGCGTGGCGTATTCGAGCAGCCCGTGTTCGCAGCGCGAGATATTGTCCACACCGATGCGCTCGACGTACTCGATCGCGCTGCCCAATCCGACCGCGTCCGCGATATTCCCGGTGCCCGCCTCGAATCGACCGGGCGGTGGCTGGAACAGTGAACGTTCCAGGGTGACATCGCAGATCATATTCCCGCCACCCTGCCACGGCGCCCCCAGGTCTGCGCGATCAGGTTGATGCCCTCGGTGGTGCCGCGCACGAAGATGATCTCCTCCGCGGCCGACGCACCGAGGAAGCGTGCCACCGTCTCGCGGGCACGCTCATAGGCATCGGTCGAGAGGGCAGCCAGGTGGTGTGCGGCCCGATGGATATTCGAATTTTCGTGTTCGTAGTAGTAGGAAACGCGTTCGATGACAGATCGCGGTTTCGGCGTCGTGGCGGCATTGTCGAACCACACCAGAGGCTGGCCGTTCACCCGTTCCCGCAGGATCGGGAAGTCATTGCGCACCGCGTGCACGTCGAAGGGCGGATGCCGATCGGGCTGGCGCCGATTCGCGCATCGAGGAAATAGAATTGCGAATCAGGTTGTGTATCAGGGAATTCCGGGCGGTCGAGGGAGTAGAAGGTCGGAGTTCCCGCGGCCGCCGCGTCCGGGACCAGTGGCGGGGACAGCTGTCCGTGCGGCCTCGTCGCCCAGCGCTACTGGTTGCGGAACGGCCTTCGTTATCGGCATCACCTTCGTGTCGGCAAATCGACCGTTACCACCGCGGGTAATGCTAGTCCGCGAGCCTGCGGTTGCCTGGATGTGCGCGTCATCGATCGGGCCGTGTCCCTGGCCCTGATATTCAGAGGAGGGTCGGTGTGCCTGCGATGGTCGGCTTGGTGCTCGCTCGCACTTCGAGATCGGTCGACAAGGCGTGCAGTCGGGTGCACGGGAATCGATCGGCGCGGGTCGAGTCGGTAGCCGGTTACCGTGGGCGGCATGGAGATCGGCTGAAATGATGCCCGCCGCGGCATATCCATCGGCTGCGGAGAAAAGGACCAAGCGCCGACAATCTCCATCGTCGAGTTACTGCGGTCAGCGCGCAGTGCGAGCTATCCGGCCGGATAACTGAGCACTGCGGCGACCACTCGGCGAAGATCGCCCGGGGACAGGAAAGTTCCGCCCGAATTCCCGATCCGATCGGGAATCTTTCGCCGTGCAAAGTAAATCTGCTGCCCTGTCGCTGATTCCGGGGTCGAAGTGTATGAGCGGCGGGTCGATTTTCGGTGAAAGCCCCCTCGACAGATCTTTTGCCGTTGCGCCGTATCGTGATATTTTTTCTCGATGGTCGACTAGACTAAAATCTCGCTACCTATCAAGGGAGATTCCGTGTCCAGGGCTGTGAAGGTTGCCGCCGAACGGGTTTGCGGGGGAATTCTCGGGATGGTTGCATGCCTGTTCGGCGTGAGCGACGCGCACGCAGACGATGCGCCCGGTCCGGTACGGATCGGTGACACAGAGTATTTCGCTTTGGGTGATTGGAGCTGCTCGATCAGTGCGAATGGCGCGGTGGGATGCGACCTCGCGGTCCCGGCCTCATCGATGGACGTGCTGTATGCCGGAATGCAGCTGTCGTTGCCGAATGTGTCTGCCATCATTATTGATTCGGCAACGTGGCCCGCGCATCCCCAGTGGAACGCCAACGGCAGTCACACGCTGCCGGGCGGAAATCCATCATTGCCGCGGCTGACGGGTGTGAACTACCACGATCCACAGTATTCGGTCACATATGCCGGAGCGAACTGCCAAATCACCTTTCAAGGTGCGGCAGTGTGTACCTCGATGGGGCACGGGTTCAGTCAATGGGGACCAGTGCCGCATGGCTACTGATCCCCAAAGAATCACTGGCTACCGGTACCAGACACCGGAATCCCAGGCACCGTAGTCCCAGACGTTGAAATCGTAGCGAGAATGTGCACCCGCGAAGAGGTAACCCCACCAACCAGCCGAGGTATCGCAGATCTGGTCGTCGTGGTTGCACACGGTCAACACCGGGAAGTCGCCGAACCAATCATCGACGCCGGCCAGCGGATAACCGATGATCCCGCTCCCGGGTGTCGACGACAATCCGGCCCAACCGGGCCCGGCGGCTCGCTTGGGATCCGACAGGAGAATGGCATTGGCATTGCCGACATCCTGATGTGCGGTGACCCAGGCGTGGACGATACCCGCGCCCTCGCTGTGTCCGATCAACCTGATGTGGTCGCCGGGGCATTGGCTGCGATGCACCCAGAACAGCCGGTCGAGTTCGTTCAACCCCGACATCGGGTCGGCGGAGTTGTAACCGACAGGCTGATCCACAAATGGGACGAACACCGACGAGGTGTTGTCCCCGAGACCGCCGATACCGATGGCCCAGTCGCCAGTACAGTAATCGGCGTTCGCGTGCGGGAGTGTCGCGTAGTTGATGGAAAGGAGGATGGCCAACAGTAATGCGGCGAAGAGCGCCGTTGCTCTGCGCATGGTAGTACTTCTTCATTTTCGTGCCTCCGGGTCCGGCCCGGCTTGCACGATTTGTACCCAGAAATTGCTGGCGTTCTTGTTTTCTGGCGAAACAGTTACATAAGCCATGGATTCCTTGGCCGTAACGCAATGTCGGAGGCCGTCATCCGGAAAAGGACACCGCTTGCCCCGTCTTGCCCCGAGCGAGGTCCGCCTCAGATTTCGCGAAACCCGCTGGCCCGGGAGAGGACTCGCATAACCGGAGATTCGCACACTCCCCGGCCGCGCCTCGCCTCCGCCGCCGCAGTGTCGGCCTTCGCCCGCCGCCGCGCCCTGCAGAGCACCTACGAGGCCGTCGCCGAATCCGGAGGCTGGGACCGCGGGCTGCTGGAGACGACCCGGATCAGTGGGCCCGACAACAAGCGAAGATCGGATGACCCGGCGGCGCCGACCAGTGCCGGGTGTCACAACTCTTCGGCAGCCTGAACCGTCCGTGCAACCTTTCGGGCCGCAGGTCAGCCACTCGACGTCGGCAAGGTTCGGCCGGATCGATGGTGACCGGAAGCAGGCTTCTCGGGAAGCCCCGCGATCGCAAGCTTTTTCTGGTCCTGGTGGCGCTGTGCGAGCCCCGATCGGTGCACGGCTCGGCGGCAATACCGACGATCCCCGGTTTACTCGAACGAGTGCGGGGCACTGCGGTGGGCGCAAGCATCAAGACAACCGCAGCCGTCAACTCCCACATCGACTATCTGGTCGACCGTCTCGGACTCCGCGGCTACAACGGATTTGAGGACCGCCGCGCGGCTTTGATCGACCGCGCGCTGTGGTTCGGCATCGTCGGAGAGGAGCACCTCCCGCTTCGCACCGACCGGCGAGAGGCGGGACGACATCTTCGCGATCGGGCCAGGATTGATCACGCAGGCCGCCGATCCTGTTGCCGCAGTGCAGAATCCAGCGCCATCCAGCGATGTGTTTCCAACGCCGGATGGATTCGGGTGGCACCAGGCCACGCAGAGTAGTCTCCAGCGAACGGCGGGGAGGTAGGTTATGGGGTTGACGGGCCGCATTCGCTGTACGGCGTTTGCCGGGCAGCCGGACGAGGTCTGGCGGCCACTGTGAACGGTCGACATCCGGACAGTGGATGGTGGATCGGCCCGCTCATCTTCTTCGTCATCGTCCCGGCGGCAGTCGTCCTGGAGCAGCGCGGGGCACCGTGGTGGCCTATACCATCACCGTCGTCGCAGCCGCGATCGTCTTCGCGCCGATCGCGGTCTGGTTCCGGCTCGGCGGCACGGCATACAGGCTGTTGCAAGAATCGTTCGGCCACCGCGTCGGCGGGAGGTATGAGGACCGTGAGTAAATCATGCCTGCGACAGTGACATTGTCCGTGACCGTCGGGCTCACGGTGGGGGAGCAGTTCGTGTTCTCGGCGAGCTGCGTGAGCGGGCCGTGCGGATGTTCGCCCAGATCCGTGATCGGGACGAGTCGGAGTGGCCGCGATGAAGGCGGTCACCCATCTGCGGCGAGTTGAGGTAGCCCGACAATGCGGTGACCACTCCGGATACATCCCGGGACTCGACCCTGTCGGCGATACGCTGAGCATTGGCGAAAGGTAAGCGCATGTTGCCTGGTAACCGAAGATACGCCGGTGGGATCGCATTCGGCCGATGACCGACGACGATCCGCTGCGCACACACCGTGAGGTGGCGACGCCCGCCCCGGTGGAGTTGGCTGCGGCCGGTTTCGAGGATGCGGTAGAGATCGGCCGCGGTGGCTTCGGGGTGGTGTATCGCTGCCGGCAGGTCGCGCTGGACCGGACGGTGGCGGTGAAGGTGCTGACCGCGGAGTTGGACGAAGACAATCGGGCACGGTTCGTCCGGGAGCAGCGGGCGATGGGGCGCTTGACCGGGCATCCGAACATCGTCACCGTGCTGGAGGCCGGTGCCACCGCCACCGGGCGTCCCTACCTCGTGATGCCCTATCACCGGCTGGACTCCCTGGATGCGTGGATCCGCCGACACGGTCCGCTTCCGCTGGAGAAGGTGTTGTGGATGGGGGTGAAGATCGCCGCCGCACTGGAGCTCGCGCATGGCCTCGGCATCGTGCATCGGGACGTGAAACCAGGAAATATCCTGCTGACCGACTTCGGCGAGCCGGCCTTGACCGATTTCGGGATTGCCCATGTCACCGACGGATTTCGAACGGCCGAAGGCATCGTCACCGGATCACCGGCATTCACCGCCCCCGAGGTGCTGGACCGGGACACACCGACGGCGGCCGCGGATGTGTACGGGCTCGGCGCGACCCTGTTCTGTGCGTTGACCGGCCATGCCGCGTTCCAGCGTCGCAGTGGTGAGAACGTGGTGACCCAGTTTCTGCGGATCACCACCCAACCGATGCCGGACCTCCGAGACAGTGGTATCCCCGACGACGTGTCGGCGTTGGTGGAAACCGCGATGAGCCGCGATCCGCACGAACGCCCTTCTGCGGCGGGGATCGGTGAGAGCATTCGGCAGGCACAGCAGCGCCACGGTTTCTCGGTCGATGAGACGGGCCGACAGTCCGATTCGATTCTCGAGCGTCGACACCGGGATCCACCGACGAGGGGACGGCGCCCCCGGTCGGACGGCGGTGGCAATCTGCCGTTCGAGCTGAACAGTTTTGTCGACCGACGCACCGAGTTGTCGGCTGTGAAGAATCTGCTGTCCACGTCCCGGCTTGTCACGTTTGCCGGAGTCGGGGGTGTCGGCAAGACGCGGCTGGCGCTGCGGGCCGCGTCGCAAGCGCAGCGGGATTTCGCCGACGGGGTGTGGTTGGTCGAACTGGCCGAGGTCTCCGATGCCGCGCTCCTGGACGATGTCGTGGCCGCCACCCTGGGTTTGCGGGACGAGGCGCCTGGTCGTTTGCGCGATGTGCTGGTCAAGTTTCTGGGCTCGCGGAAAATATTGCTCGTTCTGGACAACTGCGAGCACATGGTGGAAGCCGTGGCGAAGTTGAGCGAGGCGCTGCTGCGGACCTGCCCGGAGCTGCGGATTCTCGCTACCAGCCGGGAAGCGTTGAATATCGCGGGGGAGGCGGTGCTGCGGGTGGCGCCGCTGGCGGTCCCGGATCAGGACCAGGATCCGATGTCGACGGGGCTGCCCCGTTTCGATGCGGCGACGCTGTTCGCCGACCGCGCCGCGGCAGTCGTGCCGGGCTTCGAACTCGACGAGAGCAATAAGGCCGCGGTGACCCGGATTTGCGCCCGGCTGGATGGGTTGCCGTTGGCGATCGAACTGGCGGCGGCTCGGATGCGCGCGATGTCACCCGAGCAGATTCTGCAACGGCTCGATGATCGGTACGCGCTGCTCACCCGCGGCATTCGCACCGCGCCGACCCGGCAGCAGACGCTGCGATGGTGTGTCGACTGGAGTTACGAGTTGTGCACCGCGGCCGAACAGCGCCTGTGGGCCCGGTTGTCGGTGTTCGCCATGAGTTGCGAACTCGACGCCGTCGAACAGGTATGCGGTGTCGGCCTGGCACCGCACAGCCCGCTCGATGTGCTGTCCTCCCTGGTGGACAAGTCGATTCTGATCCGGGAGGAATCGCACACCGTCGTGCGTTTCCGAATGCTCGAGACAATGCGTGACTATGGTCGGCAACGGCTGCGGGAGTCCGGTGAAGAGACCGAGCTGCGCCGGCGGCATCGCGACTGGTACCAACAATTGGTGCTGGACGCCCAGGCCGGGTGGATCAGCGACCGGCAGCCCTACTGGATCGCCCGCCTCGAACGCGAGCTACCCAACGTGCGTGACGCGCTCGACTCCTGCGTTTCCGAGGACACCGACGAGGCGGCCGAAGCCGGGCTGCGCACCGCCGCCGCGCTACACGAATTCTGGGTCCTTCGCGGCCTGTACGGAGAAGGCCGAACCTGGCTCGACCGCGTTCTCGCCCACCCCCGCGCGCAATCCATACCCGACCGCATCAGCGCGCTACGCGCCGCCTGCGAGGTCGCCGCGCCACAAGGGGATTTCCAAGCTGCCGCAGCCCTGCTGGCGGAGGGGCGACTGCTCGCCGAACAGGCCGCTACGCCTGCCATCCAAGGACAGCTCGCCTACGCTGCCGGCATCATCGCACTCGCCAGCGGCGCAGCGGCCGACGCCTCTCCCTCCCTGGAACGAGCTGTCGAGCTGCTCGGCTCGAACCAGACCGAAGAGCTCTACGTCAGTGCGCTGACCATCCTCGCCTGGTCATATGAACTGCGCGGCCAGATGACCCGAGCGACGGAGCATTACCGCCGATTACTTTCCATCACCGAAGCCCACGGCGAATTGCTCTACCGTTCTGCTGCGTTGCGCGGCTTGGGTGTTTCCGCATGGCTGCAAGGCGAACGTGACCGCGCTCAACGGTTGCTCGAGGAGGCATTGCGAGTCAACCGACGGCCGAATAGTCCGGTGTTCACCGCGTTCAGTATCGAGGCGCTGGCCTGGACTGCCGCCGATGAGGGCGACGCGGAGCGCGCGGCCGTGCTGCTGGGGGCTGCTCAGGGAAGATGGCTGGTGGGTAGCAGCGTGCGGGCAGTCCTGCGGAATATGTCGCGCTTTCATGAGGAATGCGAGCGGACGACGCGTCGAACTCTCGGCGCTCGCAGATTCGATAGGGCCCTTCGGCAAGGCCGGGGGATGGGTATGGATTCGGCTATTGCATACGCGCTCGGGGAACAACCCACCGATGCGGTGCCCGCGTCGGGTACCTCCGCGACATTGACCAAACGTGAGCGGCAGGTCGCCGACCTCGTCGCCCAAGGACTCAGCAACAAACAGATCGCCGCCGAGTTGGTGATCGCGCACCGCACTGCCGAAGGTCACGTCGAACACATCCTCACCAAGCTCGGATTCAACTCCCGCGCTCAGATCGCGGCCTGGACAGCGGACCAAACCAAACGATACTGATCGGCTCGACGTGGGCGAACTGTCACGGTTTTGGGACCGACTCGGGGAAGTCATCATGCGGCGTATCGCCCGTGCTCGGAGTCGATGAAGCGCGTGATCACCCCGCGGCGGGATCGACGGCGATTCACCGAAGCGAGGGTGTGGCCGCGTCCGGCGGTGATCTGCGCGACGTTGGCCAGTGCTTCGGTGGGCAGTCCGGTCGCCGGGTCGTGGTGCAGATAGCCTTGGTGCACGGCCTTGGGGCCGGTGAAGTTCGGTGAGTCGGGGAACTCGGCGCCGATTCGTTTAGCGCCGAATGCCTCGGTGGCGGGATCAATGCCGAGGCCGAGCCGCTGGTGGAAGCGGCTCCACGCGCCGGGGTCGTCCGCTCCGAACATGGTCACCGGATCGCGCCACGATGCGGCGACGTAGACGTTGTCCGCGCCGATGCCGAACTCCTCGGCGTGATGGACCGGGCCCGCCCCCGGCGACCCCGAGAAGGTGATCGAGCCCACCAGACCGGCGAGCTTGCGGCCGCGGCCAGCATAGGACATGGTGGCCGAACCGAAGCTGTGCCCGCAGAGCCGGTTGACAAGCTGGTCGGGGTCGCCGGTGCCGGCGCGACGCCGAGTGGCGTTCGATGCCGCGATGTCACAGCGCAATCGGTCCCCGCCGATCCGTGCGCGGCGTCGGAAGGCGGCCTTCACATAGCCGGTGTTCACGGGCCCGGTCGGCGCGTCGTATCCGATCCAGATGATCGATGCCAGCTCGAGCGACGGATCGACGCGCTGTGTCTCCTCATACAGGTTGCGCAGCGGCTTGAACTGGTAGGCCAGCGAGGCGGAGGTCGTATTCGTGCCTGGCACATGCCAGTTCACCGTGTGCGCGGTGTCCACATTGCCCAGCGCGGCGACGACCTTGCCTTTGCCGCGGAAGGCGGTGGCGTCGTAGGACAGCAGGTGCACCGGAGGACTGCCCGGCATCTCGGCGGCCTGCCGGTCCAACTCTCGCAAGTGATTTCGGGTATGGATCAGGTTGCTGAGCTGTTTCCGCTCGGCGGTGGTGAGTTCGGTCCGGATCCAGTCGAGCATTCCCGCGCCGACGGGCTTGCGGGCGATGAATTCGTCCAGATCGCGGCGGATCGACAGCCGGTTGGCGTGGTCGTGGATCACGGCCGGAAGACCGTCGGCGTTGCCGATCTGGTGCGGGTAGACCTGGATGAGCGCCCGCTGCGTAATGCTCAGCCCACCGGGTTCGGCGGGGTCGCCCAGCGAGTCCCACCACTCGCCGTTCTCGATCGCACGGCGTTGTGCGGCGTCTGCGGACCGGCGATACCCCCAACGCTGCAACCTATCCGCGTCGTCGAAGCCGCCCGCGCGTAGCGCCTCGTCGGCCAGCCGCTGCTGTTCGTCGTCGAAACCATGGTCCGCAGGCAACGAGCGGGCCACATCCTGCTGCGTGGAAGCGGTGTCGTTGTTGTGGCCGGGCCGCGCCGACTCGTCGGGTCCGGAGGTCGCTGGATGAGCATCGCCCTCGGCGATGGGGCCGGCTCCACCAGGCTCGTCAGCGGGCGGTCTGTCTGGTTGCGGTCGGCCGTCGGATCGCTCGGCAGCCGCGGCGGAGGAACCTCGACGGCTACCCCTGAACCGTTTGCCTGGTTCCGGTGGGTCCTGCCGGTCTATCCAGTCCAAGACCGCGTCCAGACATTCGTTCGCCGTATATGTCTGGGCTGCCACGGAATTCGCGTGCTGTGCCGCGGCAAGACGCTCGGTCTCCACGAGATGTTGTCCGCGTTGGAATCCTGTGTTGTCGAAACCACTTTCGCCTGTGGTGGACTCTCCCGCACGAGTCGCGAACCGTGCCGCGACGTGCCGGACGATGTCGACCGCGCGCAAGCGACGCACGGAATCGTCAGGTTCGAAGGTGGCGGGCGACTTCGCAGGTCCGAACTGATCGACCAGGAGTTGGCGTTCGGCGGCGGTGAGTTGGTCGAGCGCCGTTTGCAGGTCAGCGGGACTCACCTCGGCCAGTGCGGTGGCAGACCGCGCCAACGACCGATTGTGTTCGGCCGCAAGGGTGGTCACCCATCGACGAGCCGCGATCAGCGCCATGCTGCGGATCCCCGGTGTACCCGCTCCCGCGCGCAGCCGGCGTAAGGCTCCTCGATGAGCCGAACTGAGCCCTTGGACAGCGCGTTCCATCTGCTCTGGGCTTGCCTCGGCAAGCAGTTGTCGCGGATCCGGCTGGTCGGCACTCATCAAGGCGGCGTACATGGCCGCCCGGAAACGGTCGGACTCAGATGTCGTGGACGGCGGGTCGGCAGCACGGCTCGCCGCCACCGGCCGTGGCTGCTGATTTCTGAGCTTGCGGCGGATACTTGTCAGGTTCGCCCGCACGTCACGCACCGAAAGATCAAGTGCCGCCGCTATTTCATTGTGCGTCAGGCCCTGTCGCACCCGAGCGAGAACTTCGGTCTCGCGGGAGGTGAGCGGGACCGGGCCCGACGTGTTGTCGGCGGACCGCTCGGGGATCGCATGCGACGGATCTTTGCGGGGTTGGTCGTCGGGATACGGTTCGCCGATCACCGGCCGCGACCAGGGCGTCGTCTTGCCTTGGCGCCGTGGGGGCTCGCCCGGTTCATGTGGTCTGCTGCCGATCGAGCCGCCCGGTTGCGGGCTGCCCCTGCCTGCCTCCGAATCGATGCTTTGCGCCAGTGACTGATCCGGCTTCGCTCTCGTCGTGGTCCACGGTGTCATCGGTGCCGGGTGTTGCTCGCTCGCAGTCACCCCGGCGGATCGGCGCTCGTCGCGGCCAACCACCGAATCACGGGCAGCCGCATCGGTATCCAGCTCGACATCCGGCCATGTGCCCCGCGCGGTGTCCGACTGCGAATGGTGCTCGTGTGGCCTGCTACCGATCAGGCCACGCGGACCACCCGAGGCAGGTGCGTCCTCCTGCGGTGGAAGATCGACCTCGAGTTCCGGCGTGACCTGCGGCGGAAGGCCAGTGGTGACGTACTCGTGAATCGCCCACTGTGGCGAACCGACCGCGACACCATGAATGTCCGCCTCCGCGAACCCGACAGCAAGCGCCTCCTCATCGTCGAATACGGTCTTGGCATCATTACCGAAGGCGTACCTCGGCAGCCGAGCGAACCACGTCCACCAGTGTTCGTGGACCAAGCCGAGCCTGCACAACTGTGAATGGGTCTGCCCCAGCACCTGCCGCAGGTTCTCCGAGAGTCCCTCTTTTGCATCGATCGCGTGGATGAATTCGTGGACGGCGTCGTGGTGGAATGGTCTGTCGCCGACCGGATTGAACCCGTCCCGACGCAAGCGGATACCGAGTTCGAGAAACGGCACCGGCCTGGCCGCATGGTGCAGGCTGAAATGAATCCTCAGGGTTCGACCCGCCGCCGCCACGCGATCTACATGCTGAGACGTTCTGGCACTGGCGTTCGTATCGCCGAGATAATCGATCCGCAATTCCCGGATATTGGTCCGGCCCGGGAACCTGCTGAACATGTCATCCAGCCCACCGAGGATCTCCTCGACGACATGGGCGCGCACATGCGGATGGTCGAATCCCACCATCGTGAGATACGGATACTTCAGGTTGAACACCTCGACCAACCGTGCCTTGGCCCCCGCATCATCACTGCGCCATTGGTCGTCGAGCCCCGCACGATGCAACATCTCCCACGGTGGGGTGGGCACGGCGTGCCGTTCGATCTGCGTGAGCGCTGCCAGGTAGCCGCGGTGCATGTCGAGCAGCACATCTCGGTGTCTCTCCGGAGCCGGATAACTTTCGATCCACGATTCGAGGTAGGTCACCTTCTCGCGAATGTCCTCGACCGCCCACCTCGGCAAGGCGTTGTCCAACCACACTTCACGGCCATCGATACGTTGCACGAACATCGCCGCGAACACACTGGCCGACGTAGCGTCGACGTCGGATTGGGCACGCCCGCCCATCACCTCGTCGTCCGGACCCATACTCCACTCGCGCCCGGTCCGATTCGTCCTGGTTACCGCATCGAACAGGCCGAGCAGCACGGCCGAGGACGAGTCGAGAACCTCCGGAGGCAAGACATCGAAGCTGTGCCCGGGTCGGCCGTGGGGCGTGAGTTCCCGATAAACGCGGTCGTCTTCCAGGTTCAGCATCGCGTGGGCGACCGGGGCACCCATGACAGCGGCGACCTTGGCCTGCAACACCTGGATATCCGCTTGTGTCGGATCGGAATAGGTCTCCCTGAACACCCGCAAGCCGTTGCAGAACGTTACTTCCTCGATCCGCACTCCAGGCGCATCCTCGACCACGAACCGTTCCGCGAAACCGGATTCCAGGCCCGCCAGCACCAACTCCTCGAACCCGGGACCAGCAAACGCACGCTTATCAGGCGAATCCTCGAACGGCTTGCTACCGATCTGCCCGCTCGGACCGTCATCACCCGGCGGCCGTTGGTGGCCATCTTCGCCCGGCTCGGTATCGCTGCTGCGCGTCGACGGCTGATCCGGCTCCGTCCTCACCTCGGCTCGCGGTGGCGAGTCCTGCTCGCCCGCGGCGATTCCACGCTTGTCGAACGCGTTGCGCAGTCGCGCAACGCAATCGGCGAGAACCTCGGCTGCGTCCGCCGTCGGCAATCCGAGTCGCTCGGCAGTACCGGCCAGGGGCTCGCCCTCCACCAGATGCAGCATCACCAGCTGCTCCGCGGTACCGGGATCGGGCAGATCAGCCAGCGCGGCACGAATTGCCAACACGAAATCGATATCGGAAGACCCCGCGGAAGTGTCCGGTTCGGTGGCCAGTTCCCGATTCGTGGACCCGTGCGTGCCGGCGATCGGCGCATCCAGTCGCAGGGTGGGCCGAGCCAGAATCTCCCGCGCCAACACGACATCGGCCAGTTTCACTCGTGTCGCACGGGCAATCTCCGTGTTGTCGAGAACCTCCCCCTCGGCAACCATCCTCCCCATCTGCGCTTCGACCCTGCTCACTTTCGTCCGGGTGCGATTATCGAGATCCGGGAACCAGCGGGCGAGGCGATAGGCGAGGATTGCTCCACGACCGTTGGTCCACGCATGGGCGGCGAACGACGCGGAGGGGACGTGGTTGTCGATTGCGCTCAGGATCCCCATCCACGCGGCCTCCACGGCACCGTCTCGGATGTCCGGAGCCTCACGACGCGCCAGCGCATTCGGAATCCACGCAAACCTGGCGCAGATCTCGTCCCGGATCGCTCGTTCCTGCGGTGAACCGATCCGGCAGACGACATACCGTTTGAACAGAGCTGCTTCTTCATCCTGATCAGCGGTCCGCTCATAGCGACCCGCATAGAACTGCTCGACCGCCGCCAGCAACACGTCACCGGAGATTCCCAACGCCTGACAGATCTGCCGAAACTTGCGCAGCCGCGGACGAAACTGGTGGTTTTCGATGGAGGAAATGGAGCTCTGCGGCATCCGTGCCCGGCGCGCAAGGTCGGCGCCCGAGATACCTGCGTGATTGCGTCGAGCCCTGATCCAGTTTCCGGGCAACTCAGGGTCGTGTGCGGCGGGTTCGATGTCGGTCTGCGAATCGTTCTCGTGTGGTCTGCCGCCGATCAGCCCACCCCGACGACCCGGGGCGAGTGGATCCGCCTCGAACGGAAGATCGACCTCGAGATCCGGTGTGATCTGCGGCGGATGCTTGGTGGTGACGTACTCACGGATCGCCCACTGCGGCGTACCTACCGGCACTCCATGTATATACGCTTCGGCAAACCCGACAGCGAGCGCCTCCGCGTCCTCGAGTTCCGTTTTGGACCTATCGGTGAAGGCGTACTCCGGCAGCCGAGCGAGCCAGGTCCGGTGCGACTCGTCGATCAGGCCGTAATGCTGGAGCCGCTTCCAGGTCTTCCGCAACACCCGTCGCAGATTCTGCGAGAGGTCTTCCGCGCCATCGATTGCGTGCACGAATTCGTGGACGGCATCGACACGGAACGGCCTGTCGCCGACCGCATCAAACCCGGATTCACGCGCCTGGACACCGAATTCGACGGCCGCGGCCGGGTCGATCGCATCGCGAAGGCTGAACCGTATCTTCGCGCTTCGATTCCGAGATACGTAGTCTGTCAAGGTGCTGGCGGTGGTTTCCGGGGCATCTGCGTAATCGATGTACAGCTCGCGGATATTGGCCCGGCCCGGGAGCTCGTTCTGCATCTCATCCAGCGCACCGAGAATCTCCTCCACGACATACGCGGACACATCCGGATGGTCGAATCCCCTCATCGTGACATGCGGATAGTTCAGATTGAACGCCTCGACCAACCGCACTTTCGCTTCTGCTTCGGCGTCGAGCCCCGCGCGATGGAGTATCTCGCCCGGTGTGTGCACGGCGCGCCGCTCGACCTGAGCGAGCCTTGCCATGTACGCATCATGTTCGTCGACCATCCTGTCCGTGTACATTGCGGGAACTGAAGGACCCCAGATCCACGATTCGAGGTACGACACCTGTTCCCGCGCGGTGGCGACCACCGACCTCGGCAAGGGGTGGCTCTGCCACACCACACGGCCATCGATACGCCGCACGAACAATGCCGCGAATTCACCGGCCGGGGTAACGCTGGTGCTGGATCGGGCGCGCCCGCCCATTACCTCGTGGCCCGGACCCACACGCCGCCACTGTCGCGCTGTCCGGTTCGTCCCGGTCACCGCATCGAAAAGGCCGAGCCGCCAAGCTGACTCCGTGGCCAGCACCTCTCGGTCGACGACGCTGTCGCTGTCGCCAGGCAGTCCGGGGGTGATTTCTCGATAGACGGGGCCGCCGGACGTGGGCTGAAATATATGAGCGACCGGAGCGTTCATGATGACGGCGACTTTTCCCTGCAATATCTGCACAAGCGCCTGCATCGGAGCGGCATAGTTCTCCTCGAGCACCCGCAAGCCATTGCGGCACGTCAGCAACTCGATCCGCACTCCCGGTGCTTGCTCCACCGAAACACGTTCTGCAATCCCGGATTCCAGGCCGGCCAGCACCAGTTGCTGGAAGAACCCGGAACCAGCGAATGCACCGCCGGTGGTCACATACATACGGATCGCCCACTGTGGCGAAAAGACCGGCACTCCATGTATGTACGCTTCGGCGAACCCGATGGCGAGCGCTTCCACGTCGTCGAGTTCCGTCTTGCCATCATCGGTGAAGGCGTAGCTCGGCAGTCGAGCCAGCCAAGTCTGCCTGGACTCTTCGACCAGGCCAGCTCGCGAAAGCTGTTCCCAGGTCTCGTCCAGCACCCGCCACAAATTCGCCGAGAGCCGCTGCCCGCGGTCCTCGATCGCGTGGACATCCATTGCGTGAATGAATTCGTGCACCGCGGCGTAGTGAAAAGGCCTGTCACCAACCGGATCAACCCCGTGTTGAAGATTCCGGATACCGAGTTCGACAGACTGTTCCGGCCTGACCGCGTCGTATAGGTTGAACACGATCTTCTTGGTTCGACCCCGCGCTGCAGGGTTCCACATCGGGTACGTTATGGCGTTGGCTTCCCAGTAGCCGAGGTAATCGATCCGTAGTTCGCGAATGTTGGTTCGGTTGGGGAACCTGGTCAACATCTCATCGAGCCCGCCGAGGATCTCCGCGACGACATCGGCGGTCACATCCGGATGGTCGAACCCAGCCATCGTGAAATGCGGATACTTCAAGGCGAACGTCTCGACCAACCGCGCCTTGGCCCGCGCCGCCGCATCGAGCCCCGCGCGCGGCAGCATCTCGCTCGGGGTCGGCACGACGTGTCGTTCGATCTGCGCCAACGCCGCCAAGTACCCGCCGTAGATGGTGAGCAACTCGTCGAGGTATGGCCGGGGGGCCTCGAGACTGTCGATCCACGATTCGAGGTTGGTCACCGGCTCGCGAATGTGCGCAACCGCCAACCTCGACAATGCGTGGTCCAGCCACACCTCACGGCCATCGATACGTTTGACGAACTTCGCCGCGAACATACCGGCTGGCGTAGCGTCGACGTCGGATCGGGCGCGTCCGCCCATCACCTCGCCGTCCGGACTCACACTCCAGTCGCGCAGCGTACGGGACGTCCTGGTCACCGCGTCGAACAGGCCGAGCCGCAGAGCCGAGGACGAGTCCGGAATGTCTGTGGTCACGACGTCGATGCTGTCGCCGGGCAGTCCGGGGGTGATTTCTCGATAGACGGGGCCACCGGGCCTGCGCTGAAAGGTATGAGCGACCGGAGCGTTCATGATGACGGCGACTTTTCCCTGCAATATCTGCACAAGCGCCGCCAGCGGAGCGGCATAGCTCTCCTCGAACACCCGCAAGCCATTGCGGCACCGCAGCAACTCGATCCGCACTCCCGGCGCTTGCTCCACCGAAACACGTTCCGCAATCCCGGATTCCAGGCCGGCCAGCACCATTTCCTCGAACCCGGGACCAGCGAACGCACGTTCACCAGGCGAATCCTCGAATGGCCTGCTACCGACGAGACCGCGCTCGCTAGCCGTCAGTCGGTTGCCCGGGAGCCCGTCCGGGTTCGGGTTGCGCTGGTCTGGGTCCGAATCATCGCTTCGCGCAGGCGACTGATCCGGCTCCGCCGTCGTCGTGGTCCACGGTGTCAGCGGTGCCGGGTCCTGCTCGCTCGCGATCACATCTGCGGATCTGCGCCGGGTATCCGACTGCGAATCGTCCTCGTGTGGCCTGCTACCGATCAGGCCACGCGGACGACCCGAGGCCGGTGGATCCTGCTGCGGCGGAAGATCGACCTCGAGGTCCGGCGTGACCTGCGGCGGAAGGCCAGTGATGACGTACTCATGAATCGCCCACTGCGGCGAACCGACCGCCACACCATGGATGTCCGCCTCAGCGAACCCGACCGCAAGCGCCTCCTCGTCGTTGAATACGGTCTTGGCTTCGTTACCGAAGGCGTACCCCGGCAGCCGAGCGAACCAAGTCCACCAGTGTTCGTCGATCAGGCCGTGACTCGACAGCTGTGAATGGGTCTGCCCCAGCACCTGTCGCAGGTTATCCGAGAGCCCCTCCTTGGCATCGAGCGCGTGGATGAATTCGTGGACGGCGTCGTGGTGGAATGGTCTGTCGCCGACTGGACTCCACCCGCGCTCATAGTTCCGGATACCGAGTTCGACGGTATATTCCGGCCTGGCCGCATAGTGCAGGTTGAAATGAATCCGCAGGGTTCGACCCGCCGCCGCTACGCGATCTGCATAATAAGACGTTCTGGCACTGGCAGTCTTCCTGCCGAGATAATCGATCCGCAATTCCCGGATATTGGTCCGGTCCGGGAACCTGGTGAACATGTCGTCCAGCCCACCGAGGATCTCCTCGACGACATAGGCGCGCAGATGCGGATGGTCGAACCCCACCATCATGAGATGCGGATACTTCAGGTTGAACACCTCGACCAACCGCGCCTTGGCCTCCGCATCATGACTGTGCCATCCGTCGTTGAGCCCCGCACGGTGCGACATCTCCCACGGGTTGGGCTCGGCGTGCCGTTCGACCTGCGCCAGCGCTGCCAAGTACCCGCGGTGGAGGTCGAGCAGCACATCTCGGTGTTTCTCGGGAGCCGGATAGCTTTCGATCCACGATTCGAGGTAGGTCACCTGCTCGCGAATGTCCTCGACTGGCCGCCTCGGCAAGGCGTTGTCCAACCACACTTCACGGCCATCGATACGTTGCACGAACATCGCCGCGAACACACTGGCCGACGTAGCGTCGACGTCGGATTGGGCACGCCCGCCCATCACCTCGTCGTCCGGACCCATACTCCACTCGCGCCCGGTCCGATTCGTCCTGGTTACCGCATCGAACAGGCCGAGCAGCACGGCCGAGGACGAGTCCAGGACCTCCGGGGGCACGACATCGAAGCTGTGCCCGGGTCGGCCGTGGGGCGTGAGTTCCCGATAAACGCGGTCGTCTTCCAGGTTCAGCATCGCGTGGGCGACCGGGGCACCCATGACAGCGGCGACCTTGGCCTGCAACACCTGGATATCCGCTTGTGTCGGATCGGAATAGGTCTCCCTGAACACCCGCAAGCCGTTGCAGAACGTTACTTCCTCGACCCGCACCCCAGGCGCATCCTCGACCACGAACCGTTCCGCGAAACCGGATTCCAGGCCCGCCAGCATCAACTCCTCGAACCCGGGACCAGCGAACCGACGCTCACCAGGTGAATCCTCGAACGGCCTGCTACCGATCAGGCTACCCGGACCTCCACCCTCATCCCCGGCTCGGCCGCTGGCGGCGCCGTCCGGTTCGGCCTCGCTGCTGCGCGTCGCCGGCTGATCCGGCTCAGCCCTCGCCGCGTTCGTCGATGTCGGATCCTGTCGGCTCGCGTTCACCTCGGCGGCACGATGCGGATCGAACACATCACGCAGTCGCGCAACACAATCGGCGAGAACCCCATTCGCCGACGCGACCGTCAACCCCAACCGCGCGGCTACATCGGCCAACGGCTCACCCTCCACCAGATGCAGCATCACCAACCGCTCCGCGGTAGCAGGATCAGCCAAATTCGCCAGCGCGCCGCGAACCGTCGTCGCGAAATCGGTGTCGGAAGACCCTGCAGCGGCGGCCGGATCGTCCGTGCCCCCGATCGGAGCATCGAGTCGCTCGGTGGTCGGAGTCAGAATCGCCCGCGCCAGCATGACATCGGCCATTGTCAATCGTGTCGCGCGAGCAATCTCCGTGTTGTCGAGAGCCTCACCTGCTACAACCATCCTTCCCATCTGTGCTCGTACCGCGCTGATTTTCCGCAGGGTGCGGTTGTTCAGATCCGGGAACCGATGCTTGGTGTGCTGTCGGGAGATTGCTCTGCTACCGCTGGCCCACGCATGGGCGGCGAACGACGCGGATGGGACGTGGTTGTCGATCGCGCTCAGAATTCCGATCGACGCGGCCTGCCCCGCCTCGTCTCGGGTATTCGGAGACTCATAAAGCGCCAACGCATTCCGAACCCACACGAACCTCTTGTAGATCTCGTCCCGGACCTCGCCCTCCTGCGGCGAACCCACCGTGCTCACGACATATCGATTGAACAGATCTACTTCATATCGATCACTGGACCGCCCGAAACGACCTCGATCGGAGAACCGCTCGACAGCCTCCAGCAACACATCACCACCGACCCCCAACGCCTGACAGAGCTGCCGTAACTTCCTCAACCGCGGACGAAACCGATGGTTTTCGATCTGGGAAATGGAGTCCTGAGGCATCCGCGCTCGGCGCGCAAGCTCCCTCCCCGACATACCTGCGTCATTCCGCAGAGCCGCGATCCAGCTTCCGGGCAATCGGGGGTCGTGCGCGGCGGGTTCGATATCGAGATTGATATCCGAATAGAAACGACGGGCGGCGACCCGCCGCAGTTCGTCACCGACCCCCAGCGCGTCGCAGATCCGCCGGAATTCCGCGAACCTCGGCCTGTTCCTTCCGGATTCGATCCGGTAGAGGTGACCCGAGCTGGAACCGATCATCTTCGCAACCTCGCTCTGGGACACGCCCCGGTCGTGCCGCAGCGCCACGAACCAACTACCAGGCGACCCGGGATCGTGCGTGGCGGGGTCGGCATCGAGATTGAGATCTTCATAGAAATGGCGAGCAGCGGCGACGAGTACTTCCGGCGCAACGCTCAGTGCCCGGCAGATACGCACGAAGACTAACGAATTCGGAGTGTGTCCGCCCTCGATTCGGCTGGCAGATGCTTCCGACATGCCCGCGGTCCGGTCCAGCTCGGCCTGAGACATGTCCTGGTCATAGCGCAGCGCCGCAATCCAGCTTCCGGGCAACCGAGGGTCGTGCGCGGCGGGGGCGAGGGCGAGATCGAGACCTCGATAGAAACGGCGAGCCGCCTCCACCAGCACTTGCTGCTCCACATCCAGAGCTCGCGTAATTCGCACGAACAGACCAGGTCGCGGCAGCTCCTCGGTGTTCTCGTAGACCCGGATGCGCACCGGGTCCACACCGACCGCGTGTGCGAGGTCCGACTGTGTCATGCCCTTGCTGTTACGAACAGCGCGCAACCAGTCACCGAGCGAATCATGGTCAGCCACACCGGTATCCAGCACGACATCCCGATAGAACTGTCGGACGGCGTCTTTCAGCGCCTCGCCTTCGAGCCCGAGTGCTCGGCAGATCCGTTGAAAGGCGCCTATCCGCGGCTTCCGCTGCCCGCTCTCGATCTGAGACAGTGCGCTGTTCGCCAGGCCCGCCGCTTGCGTGAGCTGTTTCCGCGTCATCCCCCGCTCGACCCGCAACGCCTTGATCCACGCACCCCGCGCGGCATCCAACTCCGGATCGTCCTCATACGGTCTGCTGCCGATCAGTCCATCCGGACCTCCATCACCCGTCGCCCGTTGGTGGCTATCTTCGCCGGGCTCGGTGTCGCTGCTGGGCGTCGACGACCGATCCGGCTCCGTCCTCGCGCCGGCCCGCGGTGCCGAGTCCTGCTCGCCCGCGATGACCTCGGCGAATCCACGCTCGTCGAACGCATTGCGTAGCCGCGCAACACAATCGGTGAGAACCTCGGCTGCGTCCGCGGCCGGCAATCCGAGTCGCTCGGCAGCACCCGCCAGGGGCTCGCCCTCCACCAGATGCAGCATCACCAGCCGCTCCGCGGTACCGGGATCGGGCATATCAGCCAGCGCGGCACGAACCGTCACCGCGAAATCGGTATCGGAAAACCCTGTGGAAGCAGCCGGATCAGACAATTCCCGATTCCGGGCCCCATCCTCGCCGGTGATCGGTGCGTCCAGGTGCAGCGTGGGCCGAGCCAGAATCTCCCGCGCAAACACCACATCGGCCATCTTCAAACCCGTCGCGCGCGCAATCTCCGCATCGTCGAGAACCGCACCCGCGGCAAACATCCGGCCGATCTGCGCTCTTACCGTACTGACTTTCGTCAGCGTGCGATCGTCCAGATCCGGGAACTGACGCTGCAGGCGGTACCGGAAAATTGCCTTGCGACCGCTGACCCACGCATGGGCGGTAAACGATCCGAAAGGGACGTGGTTGTCGATCGCATTCAGAATCCCCATCCACGCGGCCTGTACCGCGTCATCACGGATTTCGGGAGATTCACGACGGGCCAACGCATTCGGAATCCATGCGAACATTTTACAGATATCGTCCCGGATCCCCTTTTCCTCCGACGAACCCAACTTACTCACGACGTATCGATTGAACAGGTCTTCTTCATCTCGATCACCGGGCTGGCGGAAACGCCCATGATAGAATTGCGCGACGGCCTCCAGCAAAACATCACCACCGACACCGAACACCGCACAGAGTCGCCGCAGATTTCTCAGTCGCGGACGAACCCGGCCTCTTTCGAGGGCGGCAATTGAGTGACGACTAATCCCTGACTGCCGCGCGAGCTCGTCTCTCGACATTCCTTCGATATGACGCAGAGCCATAATCCAACGACCTAGCGAAGCATGCGAGACGGACCGGTAGATGTCGCGATAAAAGTGTTGTGAAGCGGCCCGCCGTAGTTCGTCGCCGACCTCCAATACGTTACAGATTTGCCGGAATACCGCCAGCCTCGGCCTATAGATCCCCGCCTCGATGCTGGAAAGCTGAACCCAACCTGGCCCGATTGCGTTCGCGAGTTCGATCTGAGTCAGATCCCGATCGTGCCGCAGCGCCACAAACCAGCTACCCGGAGACCAGCGGTCGTGGGCGGCCGGATCGAGATCGAGTTCGAGATCCCGGTAGAAATGGCCAGTTGCCGCATCCAGAATTTCCGGCGCAACCCCTCGCGCCCGGCAGACCCGACGGAAGATGATCGAATTCGGGGGGCGTTCTCGGTCCTCGAATACAGCGAGGTATTCGGTCCGTGCCAGCTCGGCTCGGGTCATGTCCCGGTCATAGCGCAACGCGGCAATCCAGCTACCCGGCGCGCCGGGATCGTGTGCGGTCGGATCAAGGTCGTACTCGAGATCTGAATAGAACTTGCGAGCAGTCTCAGCCAGCTCTTGCTGCCCTGCACCCAATGCGTAAGCAATCGGCCAGAAAAGTTCCGGTTGCGGGCGCTCCCCGTTTTCGATATCCGCGATCCGCTTCGGACTCACACCGACCGCGCGCGCGAGATCCGCCTTGGACATGCCTTTGCGTTCACGAAGCCCGGAGATCCAGACACTCGGCGAATCCGGTGCAGCCACCTCGGTTTCCGGCTCGACCTCTGAATAGAAGTGGTTGGTAGCGGCCCGCCTCAGTTCGTCGCCGACCCTCAGCACATCGCAGATCCGCAGAAATGCCACATACTTCGGCCGAGACCCCTTGGTCTTGACCTGGTAGAGGTCGACCCAGCCCGGCCCGATCGCTTCCTCGAGTTCAGCCAGAGTCAGATCCCGGTCGTGTTGCAATGCCAGGATCCAGGTATCGGGCGACCAACGATTGTGCGCGAGCGGATCGAGATCGAGAACGAGATCCGGATAGAAGTGCCCAGTAGCCGGCTCGAGAACTTCCGGTGTTACGCCCTGCGCACGACAGGTCCGCAAGAAACCGATCGAAGTCGGGCGCATCCCGCGCTCGATCGCGATGGCATCTGCGTCCGATATGCCTGCGGCCGACGCCAGCTCAGCCACGGTCGTACCCCCGTCGAAGCAGAGGGCCGCGATCCAATTCCCGGGCGACCCGGGATCATGCGCCGCCGGATCGATGTCTAGCTCGCGGTCCGAATAGAGCTGTCGCACAGCCTCGGACAAGGCCTCATCCGCGAGCCCGAGCGCTTGGCAGATCCGCTGAAAGATTCCGAGCGCCGGCTCCCGCTTCCCGGTCTCGATCGCGGACAGCGTGCTCATCCCAACGCCCGCGGCTTGCGCAAGCTGTCGCTGCGCCATTCCTCGATCGAGTCGTAGGGCTTTGATCCACGCGCCCCGTGCGGCGTTCGATTGCGAATCGTCTTCGTGTGGCCTGCTACCGATCAGCCCGCCTGGATCCGGATTGTCCTCGTGTGGGGGGAGGTCGATCTCGAGGTCTGGCGTGATCTGTGGTGGTTGTCCGGTGGTGACGTATTCATGGATGGCCCATTGGGGTGTTCCGGTTGCTGTGCCGTGGATGTCGGCTTGGGCGAATCCGACGGCGAGGGCTTCGGTGTTGTCGAGTACGGTTTTGTCTTCGTTGATGAAGGCGTATCTGGGTAGTCGGGTGAGCCAGGTCCACCAGGACTCCTGGATCTGGCCGTGATCGGATAGCTGTCTCCAGGTGTGTGACAGCATTTTTTGTAGGTTGTTCGACAGGCCTTCTATGGCGTCGATCGCGTGGACGAATTCGTGTACGGCGTTGTGGTGGAATGGTTTGTCGCCGACTGGGTTCAATCCGAATTCGTGGAACCGGATTCCGCGTTTGACGGTTTGTGTCGGGTTGGTCGCATCGCGCAGGTTGAACCGCATGCTCAGGGTTCGGCCTGCTGCTGTGGGGTTGGTGTAGTTGTGTGTTCTGGGGGTGTTGGCTTCCCAGTCGGTGTAATCGATGCGGAGTTCGCGGATGTTGGTCCGGTCCGGGAATCTGGTGAACATTTCATTCAGGCCGCCCAGGATTTCCTCGACGACGTGGGCGGGCACATCCGGATGGTCGAATCCGACTACTGTGACGTGCGGATAGTTCAGGGTGAACGTCTCGACCAATCGTGCTTTGGTCTGCGCTTGCTCGTCCAGTCCGGCGCGGTGGGTTTGCTCGCCGAGGGTGTGTACGGCGTGTCGCTCGGCGTGGGTCAGTGCTGCCAGGTATCGGCCGTGGATGTCGAGTAGTGCCGTTCGGTGTTGTTCGGGCATCGGGAAATTCGAGATCCACGTGTCGAGGTGTGATACTTGCTCCCGGATGGTCGCGATCTCCCAGGTCGGCATCGCGTGGTCCAGCCATACGGTGTGGCCGTCGATTTGTCGCACGAACAATGACGCGAACACACTGGTCTGGGTGGCGTCTGCCTCGGTTCGGGAACGTGCGCCCATCACCTCGTTGTCGGCGATGCGCCACTCGCGCGCTGTTCGGTGTGTTGCGGTCACCGCGTCGAACAAGCCGAGCCGCAGGGCCGTGTCCGAGCTCAGCACGTCCGGGTCCATAACTTCGATGCTGTCCCCGGGTCGTCCGGGGGTGAGTTCCCGATAGACGCGGTCGTCCTCGAGGTTCAGCATCGCGTGGGCGATCGGGGCGCCGATGATGATGGCGACCTTGGTGTGTAGCACCTGTATCAGCGCGTCTGCCGGATCGGCGTAGGTTTCCATGAATACTCGCACGCCGTTGTCGAAGGTCAGCTCTTCGACCCGCACCCTCGACCCGTTCTCGACCACGAACCGTTCCGCGATACCGGATTTCAGGCCGGCCGATACCGACTCCTCGAACCCGGGACCAGCAAACCCACGCGCACCAGGGAAATCCTCGAACGGCCTGCTACCGACCAGACCGGCCGGTGGAGTCTCCCGCGGCGGACGGTCGGCCTCGTGTTCCGGCGTGGTCTGCGGCGGCGGAGGTTCGGCGCTCACATAGTCATGGATCACCCACTGCGGCGTACCGACCACCGGGCCATGAATATGTGCTTCGGTAAAACCGACGGCAAGCGCCTCTATCTCGTCGAGTTCCGTTTTCTCATTGTCGGTAAAGGCGTAACGCGGCAGTTGAGCAAGCCAGTCCTGCTTGGGCTCGTGGACCAACCCGAGTCCCGACAGTTGCTCCCACGCCTCGTCCAACCGCTGCGATAGGTTCTCCGACAGCGGCCGCCCGCCGGCCGCGATCGGGTGGACATCCATTGCGTGCACGAACTCGTGCACGGCGTCATGGTAAAAGGGCTTGTCGCCATACGGAGCGAACCCGACTTCACGCATCCAGATACCGCGTTTGGCATGGACTTCCGCGTCGGCCACGTCGCGGATGCTGAAAGCGATCCTGTTGGTCCGACCCCGTGCTGCAGGATCCCAAAGGGGGTACGCTATCGCGCTGGCATCCGCATCCCAGCCGATGTAGTCGATCCGTAGTTCGCGGATGTTGGTCCGGTCGGGGAATCTGCCCAACATCTCATCGAGTGCCCCGAGAATCTCCTCGACGACGCCGACGGTCACATCCGGATGGTCGAACCCCACCATCGTGAAGTGCGGATAGTTCAGGGTGAACACCTCGACCAACCGTGCCTTGGCCTCCGCCTGCTCATCGAGGCCCGCACGATGTGTGACCTCCTCAGGGGTGTGCACGGCATGCCGCTCGGCCTGCTCCAATGCCGCGACGTAGCCAGCGTGAATTTCGGTCAGCGCCTGCCGGTCCCGGTCGTTGGGAATTGTCCAGATCCATGATTCGAGGCCCAACACCCGCTCACGAACGGCCGCGATCTCCGACCTCGAGATGGCGTGGTCCAGCCACACCTGATGACTACCGGTACGCCGCACGAACATTCCCGCGAAAATGCTGGGCGGCTCGACACCGAACCCGCGCCGGGAGCGTCCGACCATCACCTCCTTGCCGGGACCCACCCACCACTGCCCCGACGTCCGGACCGCTCCGGTCACCGCGTCGAACAAGCCGATCCGCCGTGCCGAATCGGAGTCCAGAATCTCCCGCTCCGACATATCGGCACTGTCCGCTGGCCACGCAGGAGAGGTGAATTCCCGATAGACGACAAAATCATCCGACGTCCAAGCCACCTGCGCGACCGGGGCGCGCATAGCCGCGGCGACCTCGGAATGCAGCACCTGCACCAGCGCGTCCAACGAAGTCTCATACGTCTCGCTGAATATCCGCAGGCCGTTGCCGAACGCCACCTCCTCGACCCGCACCCCCGGCTCACCCTCCACCATGAACCGTTCCACCACACCGGAATCCAGCCCCGCCGACACCAACTCGCCGAAACCAGGACCAGCGAACATACGCTGATCGGGCTGGTCGCCCTCGAACGGCCTGCTGCCGATCAGACCACTGCTCGGGTCCGGTCGACCATCGCGCGGTGGAGTCGTCTCGCCGAGTTCGGCGAGTAGACCATGAACCGCGGCCGTCACCGTCGGTGCGAAGTCGGGCAGGGGCGCAATCAGCTCGGATTCGGCGTCGCTGCTGCCGGAGATGATCCGATCGGTGACGACTCCCTGGACGGCGGCGGCGAGCAGCCGGGCGGTGTGGTCGTCGATCTCGCCGACGGCTGCGGCGAGGTGGTCGGCCAGCATCATCCGGTGCCGGTCGTGCAGCGGGCCGTGCGCACGAAGGTCGAGGTGTAGGACGCGGGCCTCGTCCGGGTGCTCGGCCAGGGCGGTGAGGTAGGCGCGGATGGCGGTATCGAACCGGGATCGGATATCGCCTCCCGCGGTGTCGGGCCAGGCTGCCCGGGTCGCGGTTCGCAGGCGTTCGAGGGCCGCGGCGCAGGCGGCTTCGAATCCGGTCTCCTTGTCGGAGAACAACTCCCGGTAGGCCTGTGCGGATACTTCGGCGCGCCGCTGGACTTCCTCCAGCGACATCGCGGTAAAGCCTCGTTCGGCGGCCACAGCGATCAACTGAGTCGAAATCCGTTCCTGCTCATCGGGTTTCGACTGTTCGAGTGGTATGGAGCGCTGCCGACGTGGCTGTGGGGCATCGACCTCGGCGGCGGACTGCGGATCCGGTGTCCTCATGCCATTCCGGAAGAGCGCGGCGAGACCGCTGCGTAGGCGCGGTACCGCGGCGACGTCGCCGGTCGCGACCCAGTCGGCAAGGATCCCGTGGACCGCTGCCGCGAGGGCACGACGCTCCGGCGTGAGTACGGTCGTCTCGTTGCGCACGTTCGCGACCGTGGCGGCGATCGCAATCGTCACATCCGCCAGGACATCGGCGCGGACGACGGGGTCGAGGGCGACTCCCTCGACGAGCAGCATGCGCGCAGTGGCCGGCCGCGCTGCCAGGGCGCTCACATACGTGGTCACCGCCACGTCGATTCGGGTGGCGCGGTCCGTCGCCGCTGCGCGAACCTCCTCGCCGACCAGGTTCCGCAGATCGGTCAGCGCCTCCCGATGCGCCAGGCGGAAAGCGCTGCTGGTGGTCCGGAAGTAGTAATGGAACGCGTCGGTGGAGATCCGCGCATGGCGGCAGACGTCGTCGACGGTGGTCGCGCCGAACCCCAGGTCGAACACTGTCGCCACGAACGCCCGCAGGATACCGTCCATCGAATCATCCTGCTGCACAGCAGTTTTCGTGGGGGAGAACAACCATTCGCCGGCCTCTGCCGTCGCGAGCAGGACGGGCAATGGATCCGGCGCCGGCTCGAACACAACACCCGCACTGCCGAGGATGGCCGCCCGCACCGCGGGATCGGATTCCATCGAATCGGCCACCGCGAGTATCCGCAGGTAATCTTCCTCTTCGCCGCGCGCCACCACACTGCCGGACTCGAACGAAACCTGGGTCCGTGAGTGCCCCACCTCCGGGCGTGAGTGCCGGTCGGTGTTCCGTGCGGCGTGCACGAGCTTCCTCGCGCTTTTTTCGCGGGTGTACGGCCGCATCAGACCCTGCAATCCGCGGGCCGCCGCCCATGCGCCGGGCAGGTCATCGAGTACGGAGCCGAGTTCCGACACCCAGTTGTCGATCGGCACCTGGGCACCGAGAGGCTGTTCGACCAGGTTGAATCGTTCCGCCAGGTCGCGGTAGTCCCCGAGTTCGGCAAGGAAACGGCCTACTCCGCTGGATGACGAGACAGCGACCGGCACGCCTTGCTCGATCGCCTCGGTTGCTACCCCGCCGAATCCCTCGGCACGCGACGGCATTACCACGATGGTCGCCGCGCGGATGTCGTCGCGCAGCTTCCTACGGCTCGCTGTATACGGCCGCACCTCGACCGCATCCGGGTCACCCACCAGCCTGGCCAACTTGGCGTGGGCGGCTTCGACACCGTCTTTCGGGAAGCCTCGCACCACCAGCCGCACATCACGACCCTGCGCGCGCAACCGCTGCACCACCTCGGCGGTCTCCGCAGCGCCTTTCAGGTGGTCGTCCACCCGGCCGAACAGCAGAATCCACGCCGGGTCACCGGGTGCGGGCTCCGGTGGCTGCTCGGCTATCTCCAGGCTCGGCTGTAGTTGGTGCACCGCGCCGTGCCCCGCCATGACAGCCGCCGACAGCGCATCCGTGGCCAGCACCGGTCCCAGGCCTGTCACCAGATGTGCACGCCGCGCCAAGTAGCTGCGGGCCGCGACATCGGCGCGACCGTTTTCCGGGCTGTACATGAGGGTTTCCCACAGCATCGGTGTCAGGTGGTGGACGCTCACGAGTCTTGCGGCGGGGTACCGAGCCTGGGCCTTCAATGCCGCTGTGAGGCCGTCGTCCTCGGCGTGCACAATCACCAGATCCACCGACCCCGGCAAATCGTCCGGGCCTCCGTCGAACCGCTTCCACCGACTCGCCTCGGAGACGCGGTCGCGGGCGCTGTACACCTTCACACCCGAGAGCCGGGAACCACGCGCGATCTGGTCGGCCGAGACGATCACCTCGTGCCCGGCCGCCGCAAGCCCCTGACACAATGCCCAGTTCACCGCGTACAGACCTGCCCAGCCGCGGCCCCAAACGTTGCAGCACACCAGAATCCGCTGCCGGGTGAGGTCGAGCCGAACCCGATGTCGGACCTGGCCCCCCGGCAGGGGAGCGGCGGTGTCGACGTCGATGCGGCCGTCCACGTCGGACAGCTCGCGGCGCAACTGCGCCGCGGTCACACCTGGAGCGGGATCGGTGGCGTCCGGTCGGGTGTAGTCCAACTCGGCGAGCAATCGGCGCCGACCGTCGGCTTCTTTGGAGGAGGTCACGACGAACACGACGTCAGCCCCGGCATGGGGCACGGTGAGTTCCGCGAGACGGGCCACCGCATCGACAATGTCCTCGCGCGCCCGCGCGTCGCCCGATTCGGGCAGGCGCGCGGCGACAGCGTCGGCGAGGGTGCCGGGGTCCGATGTGTCGGCGCCCGGCCCGATGACCAACTGCCAGCCGAAACCGCTGTGCTCCTCGCGCATCTCGGCCGCGTGCAGCCGGGAGTCACGATAGGCGTCCAGCGGTGTATAGCCGGGGTCGCTCGCCAGGCGGTCGGCGATCTCCCGCGCCTTCGCGGCGTGGTCGCGGCGTATGTCCCGGTTCGCGAGCAGCCACCCGTCCGGTGGCCGGTATCCGCTGTCGGGGTCAGCGAAATCGGCGCGGCTACGCAGGCGGTTGATGAGGGCCTGGCGCTCGGCGACGTCGGTGCCCGCAGTGCCCGAGTCGGACAGGACCCATTGCACGACGGCCTCAGGTTCCGACAACGTCTGCAGGCCCGCGCCGGCCACCCATCTGGCAACGCGCATCGCCGTTTCGAACTCGCCGTCGGTGATCTCCTCCCAGCGCTGCCGCAGCTCGTCCACGGCCGCGGGCGACGCCGTGGTCTGGGTCCCGGACCGCGCATCGAATCCGATGCCGCTCACCGCGAATCCGAGCATCCGGGCGACACTCGCGGCACAGCCGTGCGCCAGGGCACGGGCATGCAGCAGTTCCGCCGACCGCACGGTGACCAGGCGCTGCGGATGGCCGCCGTGCCGCCTGCCGCCGTCCGCGAGATCGCGCCAGGCGTCCGCGATCATCGCCGCCATGATCTCGCCGAGGTCGGCGCCCTGCAGCACCCCGTTGTCCATGACACGGCGCAGGTCTGTGGCCACCCGTATCCCGTCGCCATGCCGGTTCGCCGCACCGGGCTCCCACAGCGCGGCGGCGGCGTCGTGAATGTCATCGGCGCGACCGGCGTCCGCACGGTCGAACAGCCTCCGGTTGATATATAGTCCCTCGGCCACCAACCCCACCCCGCGCCGGACTTCCGGATCAGCGAGCTGCTCCGGAGACACCCGCGATCCGAGGATCTCGGTCACCTCATCGAGTTCCCGACCGATCACCTCCGTGGGCAACGGCGGAGACGCCGGGCTCACCAGGTCATCGGCGCTCCAATCTGCCGAAGCCCCCGGCAGCCCCCGCTCCCACATCCACCCGTCCGGGCGACCGCCCGGATGCTCCGATGGCCGACTGCCGATGCGACTATCGGGCTCGCGGTGCTGCTGCTCTGCGGTGGGCGATCCGACGAGGTAAGCGCATTCGCTGACGTCGTAGCCGTTGAAAATCGTGTCCGAAGGATCGACCCGGATCGGAGTCAGTTCGGGGCGCGCTTCGGCCAGGTACCCGTAGAGCACGGGGCGATTTGTTGCCGCGTCGCCGCAGCGATCGTCTATGACGATCGCGAGGCGACGTCCCCTGGCCCTCGCGATGCCGTGCGCCCAATCGGTGAACTTGCTGTAGAAGTCCGTGACGGAGACGTGGTTGATATATGTCTCCAACGGATTGAGGCCGCGGATGAGGAGGAGGGGCTCACCGGATGCGCTGGTGGTCTCGATGAGCAGGCCCGCGCCGGCCAGAGCGCTGCGCGCCGGGTCGTCGGGATTGCGGACCATGATGGCGGCCGTCATATTCGGCATCGCCTCGGCGACCGAACGATACTTACCTGCCCAACAGGCACTGGCAATATGCCCGGAAAGCTCGAGCAGCGGCCCCCGTGTCGGAACGAACCGCAGCCGAGTGGTATCGCTCGCGACTCCGACGCCTTGGGTGCGCGCTATCGCTTCGTCCAGCGCCACGACACTCGTCATCCGCCGGAAAGTTTGAGCGCCCCGCCGGTGTGAGAAATACTGTGCGAACACCTCCTGATTGGTGATGTGCTCCACAAATTCCCGGACGAGAGTGATATCCTCCAGCGTCGGTTCGCCCGCCCCGATATGTCGCAGCCGATCGACCCATTCCGGATGCCGCTGCATCGCCCAGGCAAAGCAGATTGTCCGCAGGTCGTCATGCAACTCACCGACACGAGCCAATCGCTGAAAATTATTCTCGAAATCCTTGAGTGAACGCAGCGCGGGAAATTGGTTCGCGGCATTATCTTTTGGCGCGATGAGTTGCTTCAACTCCTGTGCACGGGCCACCATATTCCGATGCGCCGCGTCATTCACGGGCGAGCCGTCGGCGAGCCTGCCCGAAGCGATGGAGTTCTCCAATGTGCCGGTATGGTCGGCAATGTCGCGTCCGAGCTTGTCGAGCAGATGGGTGATCGGCCGGCGCGTGTCCGTCATGGCCGAGCGCGCATCCTGAAGATTCTTCGCCAGCCGGGCGAAACGTGTCAGCACGTCCTCGGTCCATTGCGGCCCCGACGCACTGTCGCGAGTCCGCAGTTTGGCGACTTCGACCACATCGCTGGGTCTATAGGCCTCGGGCATCGGTGCGATACGGTCTTCCGCCCCTGCCTCGTGGTGGTGGCGGAGCAATTCGCGCAGCGACGCAATGTCATTGCGCCCCCAGACGATCGACTCATAGTGAGTGACGTCGATCAGCAACCGCGCGAGGAAGTCCGAAGACTGCACCTTCGCCAGACTCTCTGCCGACAGACGCGCACCTTTTACTTCGCTCATGAAGGAGCGCGCAATGTCTTTCAGCTCACCGAGGACCGCCTCGCCCGAACGCTGCAAGCCGAGTGCACTGCGCGCGACACCATCTGCACCGTCTGCCATCAGAACGCGAAGGCATCGGGCAAACTCCGGCGTCACGTCTCGGACGAACTCCATCGCCGCGCGAATCGTCGGTGGCCGCTGACCGACAGGGAGCGCACGCACCGTCTCCACATAACAAGCGAATTCGCGACCGCTCGGACCTCGGATGTAGAGGTCCTCCACGTCGCGCAACTGCTGCGCGGTGAATTTCACCTCCGCCCGCACATCGTCCGGGATGTTTGCGATTTGACGGGTCCGCAGAAACTCGCCCGCGAACGTCCGGGGGACCGAGCCGGGGGAGAGATCATCGATGGAGACGAGTACCTCCCAGGCCCGATCGTGTCGGCGCGGATTCTTCGACACATACCCGTCGAACATCGTGAGTAGACGCAAATCAACAGCGCCGGCCGGAATTTCCGCAACTCGGCGCAACTCCTGTCCGACGGCGTAGAGATCGGCCGCAATCGCTCCCGATATCCTTTTCTCGAAATACGGTGCGAACCCAGGGTTGTTCGCGGCGATCTTTCGCAAAGCATCGATTATCTCGGATTTCGCCAAGAATTCGACTCCGGCGCCGATCGTCGCACCACTCCAGTGAATGGAATTCACCATGTCGAGCAGGATTCTGATCGCCAACGGAGTCGAAATCACGTCCAGGATCTCGGGATTGGCGGCAAGACTGACCTGAGTCTGCTGCCTGTGGAGGTAGCGGTCGAGCAGATCGCTATCGCCCAGGTCGGCTTCGAGTTCGGCGAACATCCGGGTGCGCTCGAACTCGTCTGCGAGCAGGTGAAAGAAGTGGACTAGTCGTTTATGCTCGTCGATCGGTCGGTCGGTCAGCCCCCGGATGAGGAGTTCGAAATCGTCCGTGCTCAGCAATAGGCGGGATGCGAGCCGCGCGAGTTCCCCCGCGACATCCGTCGGCGGGACGGCCGGATCGAACGCATGCTGCGCGGACGAGAAGTTTTCCCGGAACCAGCCATGCACCATGCGCTGGGCATCTCCGAACTCGAGTTCACCACGGGTCAACCAGCGGGCAGCGGTGATGTCCTTCGCGTCGACACCCGCAACGGTCCGCACGGACGCATCGACCACCACCATGCCGGCTTCGGTGATCGTCGACGGACCTGCGGCACGCACGTCCAACGCCACCGCCTCGAGTGCGGACGGCAGCCGCCACACGCACCGCTCACCGTCGCGGAAGACCTCCTTGACCACCAGGAACCGCTCGACTCCGGTGGTATCGACATGCCGGGCCAGCACGTCGGCAGCAGGTGACCGGACGCCGGGGTAACGCTGAGCAAGAAGCTCGATGACCTCCTCGCCCGAGGGACCGCCGAGGATAAGGGTGCCAGGGGGCGCGCCGAAGACTCGGGCCAGTTCGTCGTCCAGTTGTTCGGTGAGGGCGGCGAGCCTGTTTTCGTGGTAGTGCGCCTGGTCGGTACCGCGGGCGATCATGGTGAGGTCGGCGAACGCCGTCGCCCATCTCGTGGTGTTCCCGTCTTCGGAGTTCCACCTGTAGTCGTCCAGCTCGTGCCTGCTCAGCTGTGCCGGGTCGCGGCCGATGGCGGCACGAAGTTCCGCCGTCGCCACATCGAGCAGGCTGTCGAGCCGGGTTCGGCTGGTCGAGCCGGGACGGACGTCGAACCACACCAGCCCCTGAAAATCGCAGGCCCTCTGAATTCCGGCGGTGTCGGTCGCGTCCAGTGCGTCCTCGTGGATTTCCAGCTCCGCGGTCAGCGACTCCAGGCGGTTCGCCAACTCCCTTCGCATCCTGGCCGCGTCGTCGGTCGGTTCAGCGTGTCGCAGGATGGCGCTGCGCTGCTCATCGGCGCCGAGTCGCGCCGCCAGTTCGTCGAAGCAACCGAGACGCCAAGCAAGCAACGCGACGCGGTCGGCGCTCTCGAGGGCCCGACGGCTCACCACGAACCGGTCTGCGGCAGAGTGCACCACGCCAGGTGCATGGCGGGGCGCGTCGGTGCTGCTGGTCCATCCCATGCGCTCATCGACGTACAGGCCGTGTTCGGCAATGGCGCGTCCCGTCGGATTCGCCAGCATGCGCCGCTCATTGAGCTGTGCCCACACCTGCCGCCGACGCGAGTCGGCGGCAAGCTCGTCGGGACGCAGCCCCAGCAACTCGGCCAGCCGGTGCCGATCGACGACCTGCCGGGTCGCCCAAGCCCGCAGCACCGGCGAACCCGGCTGCAGGGCCGTCGACAACGGCTCCCCGAACCTGGCACTCAGCCAGTTCCCCGCGACGCTGTGGTATTGCCTGGTGCGCTGCCGGTAGCGCTCATACGCCGATCCCGACCCCCCGTCCGTCGGCCGCGCTCCGATCCGGCCGTCCGGGAAAAACTCGCCGCGCAATGCGATCGGTTCGCCGTCGACGAGCGGGCGCTCGGTGCCATCGGGTTCGAGGCGGATCCCGAATCCCTTGTCCCACTTGCCCACCGAGCCAGCAGGGACGTCAACCTCCGTAGCCAGGCTGTCGGCGGTGCCCTCGGGCGGGCTGCTGCCTATCTGAGCACCGGGTGCTCGGTGCTCGGTGCCCGGTGCCCCGATGTCACCTGGGGCGACCTTCATGCTTTTCGCGAGTGTCCGCGCGTCGGAAGTGGTCGCTGCCGCGCTGTGGAGGCGGGCCAGAATGTCAGGGAGGGGGAGGCTTGTTTCTGTCCGCTCGGCCCGGATGTTGTGGATGAGCCGTCGGGTGTCGTCGGCGGCGACACCATCGATATGTGCGCGCATGTCGGCGCGCCCGACGTATGCCCTGGCGGCCTGCTCGGCCGCGTCGGGTGTCAGCCCGTGCTGGTTCACCAGAGTGGTCCGGTGCCCATCTCGAGAGGCCGTTTCTCGTCGCTGTCGGTACTGCTCGTAGCACCTCATCACGAAATGCCGTGCGTCCCGCGCTATGTCCGGGCCGCATTGGATACCGGCAACCACGGCGAGGGCCATCTGAAGGGCCTCCGGCATGGCCGAGACTGTCGCTGATTCCTGCCGGGTTTCGAGCGAGGGCTGGGCCGGGTCCAGGGTTTCATGCGGGCGGCTGCCGATGCGGGCGGGTTCGGCCGACCAGGAAATGTTCGACTTGTCGTGCGCGTCGGTCCTCGCCGGCAGACCAGGTGTGCCGTCGCCATCGACCGGCCAGCCCGGCTGTATCGAGTTGATTTCCTGCACCAGCTCCGCACTGACCTCGACGCCTTGGAACCGGGCCCGGGTTTCGGCGGCGGGTGCGACGCGGTGCGACCGGGCGACGAGGTTGCCGTCGACGTCGAAATCGATGGTTTCGAATCTGCGTTGGTGCGGGGACAGTCTGCCGATGAACTTTTGCTGGTCGTCTCGCCATGTGTCGAACGGGACGGCCTTGTCCAGCAGCGCGCGGCGGTTGCGGAGGTCTTTCGGGCGGTAGTCGGTGCGAGTGTCGCCGTCTCGTGAGGCCGCGAGGTCGACCACGACCAGTTTCGGGGCCTCGCCCGGCTCGCTGTCGTTGACCACCAGCACCATGTGGTCGTCGGCGTCGGTGCTGCCTGTGACTGCGGTGTCTTTCCATTTGTAGACCAGGACTGTGATGCCTCCCGGCCGAGTTTTCAGTGATTTGGCCACCTCGTCCAGCGATCCGGCATTTGCGAGTGGGGCGCCGAACACCTTCTTGACAGCGTCACGGCCGTGGCCTGCCAGTGTGCTGGACGGCATTTTGATGTCGCGCCCGCTCAACAAGCGCATGCCGGTCACGGCGTTGTTGACGCAGTTGTTGGGGCTGCGGCGGTGTATCCGCTCGACGAGGTCGAGCAGGGCCGCAGTGGCGAGATAGTGTGACGCCGCGGCGATAACGTCCTCGGTTACCGGATTTTCGGTTACCTGGTCCACCCATACGGGGTTCGCCGATATGGCGGCGGCATCACCGCGAGAGGTTTCGTCGCTGGCGGCCGACTCGGCGGTGCCCTCGGCGGGTAAGTGGTGGCTGACCGCTTCGCCCAGGATTTCGCGGGCTATGGCGGGGGAAAGGTCGGAGGCTGGATAGCCCAGCACTTTCGCGAGGTTGTTTCTCGCATCGGTCAGGGCGGGTTCGACCAAGCGCATGCCTTCGGCACCTTCGATGGCCTCGATATCCCAGCCGAGTTTCCCGGCCAGACGGTCCCGCTGCGGTACCAACTGGTCCAAGGCCTGCTCGTCGGTGAGCCGCGCGTACTGCAGAGCCGCCCCGGGTGCGGTCGCCTCGACATCCTGCTGCAACGCCTCCACCGCGGCGGCCGGCAGGCCGGTCTGCTCCAGCAGCCTGTCCAGCGGGTCACCAGCGCTGTCCTGTTCGAGCGCGGCGGCGGTCCCAACGACGGCTGCGGCCGGGATCCCCAGCAACCCGGCCAGGCGCGCGGCCTGGTCCGGCGGGTGGTCGGGCTGACCGATCCGACCGATGTCTGTGCTGCCCTGGTAGCGGAACATCTCGGCGGCGGCCACAACGGTGGCCGGGTTGTCGGTGACGTACGCGTGGTGACGAATGAAGTCGGCGGTGGCGTGGCGGAGAGCACGCTCTTGCAGTTCGGGCACCAGGGAGCGGAGATTGTGGCCGGCCTCGACCAGGTTGTTGTGATTTTCGGGGGTGGGGTCGGTGCGGTGGGCTTCGGCGACTTGTTCGTAGCGGACCGCCGCTGTGCGCACCCCGTGCAGGTGCATGGCCCTGCGGATCAGCGCGTCCTGCGGCGATATCAGCGCCTGCGCGGACCCGCGGTCCCCGTTGCGGGCGGTGCGGTTCTTGGCCTGCTCATGGATGTAGGACTGCTCGGGGACTTCGGTCATCCACACGAACATGCCGCCCTTGGCCTGCACGGCTTCCGACACCGAGATATCGACACCGCGCTGTCCCTGCCGGTTGATCACCAGGATCTTGCCCTGCTCACCGGCGGCATCGAAGATCTTCTGCAACTCGGCTTCCCACCCCGCGCCCCACCCGGCGATCCGTTCGGCGTCGACCGCCTCGATCGCCTCCCTGGGCACCCCCTGGCGCACCAATGCCTGCACTTGCCTGTCGACCAGATCGTTGCGATGGCACAAGATTTCCTGGGATCTGCCCCGGCCGCCTTGCCATACTCTGTGCGCGCCTTCGGCGATGGTGCCCAGCTTGGCGCGGGTGTTCGCCACCACCTCGGGGGCGCCCTCCATCAACCGCTGCTCCTGAGACCGGCCGACCAGGTGCGCTTGCTCCAGACCGTAGATCTTTTCCAGCACGGGGTCGAGGTCCGCGAGCGTGCCCGAGGCGCCGGTGACCTCATCGAAAAACCGGTCCTCCGGGCGGCCCGCCGTGCGATAGATTTCTACCGCGTTGATGCTCTTGGCCGAGTCGGCGTCGGCGCGCACCACGATCTGGTGCTGCTCGGCGCCCATCCCGATGGCCTCAGCCGCCCGGATCTCCTTGGCCTCGACGGCCTGAGCCAGGCTCGCCTTGCCCTGCTCGGCGCTCCACCGTGATTCGCTCGAGGTCTTCGGGTTGCGTTGCAGACCGTGTTCGCCCTGATCGATGATGACGATCTTGCCCGCGTCCATCACATAATGGGTGCTCTTGCGGCAGGTGAACTCGGCGGCGGCGGCCGTCTCGAGCCGCGATAACCCCATCCCTTCCAACCACTGTTTCCCGCCCGCAAGCGCCTCGACCTTCTCCCGTCCCCCCGGCGTCAATTCCGCCCGACCGTCGTACCAGTACTCGACCCCAGGGGTTCCGTCGGAGTGCAGGTCGACTTCCTCGACGATCCGCGTGAGACCGAAATCCTCATGCGACAACGCCCCCTTCGCCAGCGCGTCGGCGAGGAAATCGTGCGCGGCGAACACCTCGCGTGCCGTCGCCTCTGGCGCGGCCTGCTCCACCCCCTCCGACCGGAGAAACTGCCTCTCACCACGGTCGATTATGCTGTCCATCTCATCGATCAACACATGGCGCGGCGGCCGGTGACCGGCATTGCACAGATGCCCGACCGTTTCGCCGGTGGCCACCACGACCGCCGGCCGACCGCGGGTGACCGGCCCGAAACCCTGCTGCTGGTCGGCCCGGAACACGTCGATCCCGAAATTGGTCAGCAGCCGTCGATACTCGGTGAATTCCCGGTGGGCCAGCCCATCGGCGGTCGTCACCAACAGACACTCACCGCGATGCACTGCTCGTTGCATTGCCGCCGCTATGAACACCAGCGACTTGCCCTCGCCCGGCTTCATCTCGACCGGACGTTTGGCCAGCGCGTAGACCCCCTCCGCCTGCTCGACCCGCAATACCATCCCCCCCGGCACGGCGTCGCTGATCGTGCCGCGCCGAATGATCTCCGTTGTCGCGATCATCGACTTCTGCGTGTCGGTGTCGAACAATCCGGCCTTCAACACCTCGTCCGGCAGGTTGCACAACCGCAGCTGCTCCGGGATCTGATCACCGGAACCGGCGTGGAAATCGGCCAACAACTCGACCGCCTGATCACGAGCGCTCGGCGTCGGCGAATCGGGACTGTCGACCGGATCCGCAGCCGGGTCGGCCGGCGCCTCGTCGCCCGTTCGACCCGCCAGGACGCTGCGTTCGGCCCCGGGAGCATGGTCCGCATTCCCTGGCAACCGGTGTTCACCGGTGGCAGATGTTTCGGGCCCGTCTCCGGTTCCCGTGGCTGGGTGCGCGTCGACCGGGGTCTCGTGGCGGGGCTGATCTGCCGCCGCACTCAGCTTCCCGGCGTTGTCATGCTCGTGATTCCCTGGTGATCGGTGTACACCGGCGGCAGGTGTTTCAGGCTCGGTGCCGACCTGACGGGCCGGGGTGCTCGTCGAAATCTTCGGCGGCGCCGACGTTTCCCCACTGGCCTCGACGGGGCGTGGCGCTGTCGCATTCGTGCGGGTCACCGATTCGCCCCGCTGCGGACTCGGCGCGCTCGTCTCCGAACGCCCTGCGGAGTCGAGTCCGACCGGAGCCCGGCCGGTCGCCGCATTGTGCGGCATCGAGCCCGATACCGCGGGCGACCGTTCGTCGGACTTTACCGGCCCGGTGTTTCCGCGCGTGCCGGACGCGGGTACCTCTGCTTGCTCGCCCCCGGTAGCCGCGGGATGCGAGGCCGCCGCCCATGCCGCCTTCGCGGCCGCCCACGCCTGCTTCGATTCCGCGGACACCTCGACCGGTGGGAGAACCGATCTCGGCGACGTGGTGTCCTCGCTGTACATGGCTGCGGGCAGGTCGGGCCGGGTGAAAGCCCCACCGCCGTCGGTCACCGCGTCCGCCGGCGCCGCCGATCCCGGGTGAGTGGCGGTGTGAGCGTGCACGACGCCAGCGAAGCCGCCGTTGAGCAACGGCGCCAGCACATGATCGAAATGGTCCGGCCAACCGGTCACCCACGTGGCCGCACCCAAACCCGCCAGCGCGCCGGCAGTGCCACGCACCAACCCGAGGGCCAACCGGCTGCCCTCGATACGGGGTAACACCTTCGGCGCGATCTGGCCCGCGGCCATGCCGCCTACCACACCGCCCGCTCCCGACAAGGCAGCTACTTTGATCGATGTCAGATCGATACCCGTCGGATTCTTATCGTCCGGTCCGATCAGGGCGCGGGTTCGGTCACCGGACTCGACCTGCAGTGCCTGCACGCCCGCGTCGACGCCCACCGGCAACGCGGCGGCTTTACCCAACGTGACAGGGAACCGGAGCGGCCCCAGCGTGGACAGCCGGGCCGCCGTCTTCGCCGCGCCCATCTTGTAGGCCTGCTCCAGGCCCGCCCGCATCAGCGCGACCTCGCCCCGGCCCTCGACCAGCATCGACTCCACCACCGGAGCAGCCGCCACTTCCCCGGCCGGACCGGCAGCGGCGGCACCGGACAGCACAGCGAAGATCCGCCATGCCAACTCGATTCCGAAGACGAACATCACGCACAGCGTCTTCTCCGCATCGTTGGCGGCCGCCTGCGTCTGATCGGCCAGGGCCAGTGCGTCGTCGCTGAGCCTGGCCGCTCCATCCTGGTGTAAACGTAACGTCTCGCGCAGCCGGTCGCCGAGCATACCGACTGTATTCTCTTGTGCCAGTAACGCTTTCGCGTCCTCCGAATTATCGCTGAGCGCAGCTGCCTTTGCCCGGAACTCTCCAGCCATTCGACGCATCCCGGAAATATCGGCACGCGGCAGCTCTCCTCCGAACACCACCACCTCGATCGGACGCCGCACCGGAGTGGGCAAACCCTCGAACGAGTTCCGCAGCTCCACGACCGGGTTCAGCAACAACGAACCGTCCACTGGCACCGCCTACCTCGGCCGCGAGGCCGCGTCGACCAGTACCGCGTGCAGGGTTTTCGCCTGGATGCTGGCTTCGTCGCCGCGATGTACCACTTCGGCGAATGCGGCGCCGAGGGCGCGGCTGACGTCGAATCGGTCTTGGATGGTGGGGTTCTCGGTTACCACGGCACGCCACAGCCGGTAACCACTCACGGTCTCGGCGAGGGTGTGGTGTCGTCCCTGCTGTCGATGTAGGTATTGCGTGATCAGGACGCGTTGTGCCTGCCTGCGCGCGAGACCGCCACCGGCGAAGTCGAGTGCCCGCCCGAATTCGCGAAGCGTGGCCACGTAGATGTCCGGCTCGGCGGCGGTTTCCGCGGTTGCGGTAGCTTGCTTCGGTTGCTGCGCGGTCCGCTGGTCGAGAGTGATCGAGCATGCTGGGCGCTGGGGGTCGTCGGGTCCGGACCTCCAGTGCACTGGTCGTGATTCGGTGTCGAGTTCGGCGATCGCGACGATATCGAGTGTGATGACCGGGTAGTCGGTGAGTACCCGGTCCACCGCGGCCACGAACGCCCGCACGGCCGGAACCTGGAGGTCGGGGGAGTCGAATCCGATGATCTGCACGTCGTGGTGCTCGGCCAGTGTCCGTGCCAGCCACCTGACCATGGGATCGGAACCCGCTCGTCCACCGGAGCCGCGGTGATCACGCCCGCGTGGCGGTTCGTCGGCGGGCTTGTTCGTCCGCGGCGGGGAACCATACCGAGGGCTCGGGGAATTCGGCTGGGCGCCCGCAGGCGAGCCGGGTGTCCGGGGCCCTTGCCCGGTCCACGGGGTGTCACGCCGCCCCACGCCGGCCGCTGGCGGCGGTACGGACGTGGCCGCATTCCGTGTGGCGGTTGGCGGGGATACCGGGGCGGACGGAGGGAACACGGTGGGCGATGGTGGACGGCGGCCCGAGTTCGCAGCGGGGTTGTCGGAGGTGCCCCGGCCCTCTCGGCCTGCCCGATCCGGCCCTCGGCCCGTTCGGTCGAAAGGATTCGGGCGTTGCGGATCGCCCTGTGGCGTGGACTGTCGCGTGGACGTATCCGGTGGCCGTGCCCGGTCGGGGGTGGATCGTTCGCTGGGGCGGGCCGGGTCGGTGGGATAGGCCGGGGCGCCCGCCGCCGGAGGGGGCGCTGCCGGATCGGGAGTCACGGCTGGTTGCGTGCCCACAAACGTCGGGGTGGCTGTGCTGGTGTCCGGCATCGGCGCAGCCGGGGCGCCGACGGAGTCGAGGTCCTGAGCTGTGGTGCCGATCCGGCTGGCGGTGGAGGCGTCCTGCGCTTGGAATTGGTTCGCGGCGTCGATGATTCCGGTAGCTGTGCCGTGCAGACTTTCCTGCATCGCCGCCAGATTGGTCAGCAACTGCTCGGCATGCGGTTTGAACTGCTCGGCGAACGCGAGACCCAGATCATCATCACCCCAACTGCCCTCGGCGTGGATCAGACAATCACGCAGTCCCACATAGGTTTGCCCCACCCGGTCACCGAGCTCGGCCAGCCGCGCCCCCTGACTGCGCAGGCTGTCCGGATCCAACCGAACCTCACCGTTCACCTCACCACCGCCTTCCGGTCAGGCTCGGTTGTTCCCACGCAGCCGCAGCCGTCGCTCGAAATCGGTGATGAACACCGACAATGGCACCGACGTGGTCGAACGCTCCACCACACCGTCGTCGGCGACATAGAACACAGCGCGGTCCAAAACCAACTCACCCTCGGGCACCGGCGAACGCACCAACCAGCCCACACTGACCCGATCGGCCCGCAACCCCGACAACGAATAACCCGTCGTGTCGTAACCATGGCGACGGATGTGTTCACGAACCAGATCCAACGCATCGCCCCCGTTCACCCCAGCGGCGTGCTCGGCGACCAGGTCCGCCAGCATGAACTGGAACAAGGCAGCATCGATATCGACATCCGCACCGAAGGCCTGCACGCACGCCTCACGCGTCACCGCCCCCGCCTGCGCCGCCGACACCAACAACTCGACCCCTTCGCGCGTACCGCGCCGGCCCTCCAGCAGGCTGTCCACGACACCGGCCACAGTGGCGACCGTCCACACCGCCGGCAACCCCGGCGCACACTCCGACACCGGCCCCGACCCACCCCGATACCACCGCCCGGCCTCCCACCAGTAACAAAACGACAGCAAACCAGTCGCCACCCGCGGATTCAGCACCGGATCAGCAACCCAAACAGGCGCCCCCGCGAACAACTCCGGCATCGCCGCACCGCCGTTATAGGCAGCGTCCAACACCGGCGCATCCCACACACCACCCGACAACACCGCCCGCCCACCAGGCAGCAAAGTCAACGTCGAACCACTGTGCCCCGAGCTTTCGAAAACAGCCACCGACGGTCCGATCCGCGGCCCCCGCCCCGACCCCACCGCCACAAACGCCGCCGCCAACACCGCCCACCGCGCCCACAACACCCCCAATCCCAGCAACTCACCATCCACGGCCACCGCCGCCACACCCGCACGCTGCTCCGCCCGAATGCTGTTGGCGGCCGCCCGCGGCGACCGCGACAAACGCTCACCACGCCCGATGTAGGCCGCCAACCACACCGGCAACCGATCCCGCGGAAAACACGCCAAATCAGCCAGATACGCCTCCGGCGCGAACAACTGCTCACCCGGAAACGGCTCCGCACCGTAATCGGCGACGATCTCGGCGCCTTTCGCATCGATCCGCACCCCCAACCGCCACCACGGCCCGCCATCCGACCCCGCCGACAACTCCCGATGCCGACGCACCAGCGCCCACACCACATCCGGTACCGGGCACCGAACCGACCGGGTACCTTCATCGGCCACCAGCAACGCCGATTCAGTGACCACCGTCACCGCGAACGACGCCTCCAACCGCCGCCACCCCACCGGCGCGACCTCACGCACCCCCTCCACGATTCGATCGACCAACCCAGCGAAATCCGCACCCCCAGAACTGGTCACTGCACACTCCGACGTACACCGGCGATATCGTTCCGCGGGCGGTCCCCAGCCGCTGCGGTGCCGGGACTGTGATGTATTCGGTGGACAGCCAGGGCCGGGGTCTCCTCGTATCGGTGCCGAGCAATGTTTCGGGGAACCGAGGACCCGCCAGTGATCGGCCCTCCGGTGCGGCTCGTGTCCACTGCCGGTCCTCCCGCCACGGCATAACGCAATCTGGCTGCATGTCAACATGTGTGACTGCGATGCCATTTTCCTATTCACCTCAGTTGATAAAAATGATTGCACCACGCTCGGTCTGGCCTGTCAACGGTCGTGAAGCGATAATGATTCGAAGGCATCAGCAGTTGACGGGAAGGCGTTCGGTGGACGAAACAGTCGCAGTGTTGGCGTCGAGATTGACCCATTTGTTCGACGTCGTGCGCAGACCGGACGGTCGCGAGTTCAGCAACGAGGA
>NZ_JBFAWD010000033.1:0-24440 GCF_040680135.1 Nocardia sp. NPDC052112
TCCGAGCCGTCGAAGCGCATGCGCCGCAGGCGCGAGTCTCGACGGCTCGGACGCGAGACCGAAGGGGGCCGCGAACACGCAGCGCCGAAGGCGCTGCCAAAGATTCAGCCCAGACGCTCCTTCAGGGCCTCGAACTCGTCGCGCACGCCGGAAGGCAGCTTTTCGCCGACGAATTCGAACCACTCCTCGATGAGCGGGATCTCCTTGCGCCATTCCTGGGCGTCGACGGCGAGCGCCTCGTCGACATCGGCCGGGTCGACCTTCAGACCCTCGAGGTCGAGCTGGGCGGCGGTGGGCACATTGCCGATCGCGGTCGGCTCGGCCTGCGCGGAACCCTCGATCCGGCCGACGATCCACTCCAGCACGCGGGAGTTCTCACCGAATCCGGGCCACAGGAAGCGGCCGTCGCCACCGCGACGGAACCAGTTGACGTAGAAGATCTTCGGCAGCTTGTTCGCATCGGCGTTCTTGCCGACATTGATCCAGTGGTTCAAGTAGTCACCGACGTGGTAGCCCATGAACGGCAGCATCGCCATCGGGTCGCGGCGCACGGTGCCGACCTTGCCCTCGGCGGCGGCGGTCTGCTCGGACGACAGCGTCGCGCCCATGAAGACGCCATGCTGCCAATCGAAGGATTCGGTCACCAGCGGGACCGTGGTCTTGCGGCGGCCGCCGAACAGAATGGCCGAAATCGGCACACCCTGCGGGTCGTCCCACTCGGGAGCCAGGATCGGGCACTGCGACATCGGCGTGCAGTACCGCGAGTTCGGGTGCGCGGCAAGGGTTTCGGTCTCCCGCAGGTACCAGTCGTTACCCTTCCAGTCGATCAGGTGATCGGGCTCGCCCTCCAGACCCTCCCACCAGACGTCACCGTTATCGGTGAGCGCGACATTGGTGTAGACCGTATTGCCCGCCTCGACGGTCGCCATGGCGTTCGGGTTCGAGCTGCGGTTGGTGCCCGGCGCGACGCCGAAGAATCCGAACTCCGGATTCACCGCGTACAGGCGGCCGTCCTTGCCGAAACGCATCCAGGCGATGTCATCGCCCAGGGTCTCCGCGCGCCAGCCGGGAACCGTCGGCTGGATCATCGCGAGGTTGGTCTTGCCGCAGGCGCTCGGGAAGGCCGCGGCGATGTAGTACGCCTTGTTCTCAGGGGAGATCAGCTTGAGGATCAGCATGTGCTCGGCCAGCCAGCCCTCATCGTGGGCCATGGCCGAGGCAATGCGTAGGGAGTAGCACTTCTTGCCGAGCAGCGCGTTGCCGCCGTAGCCGGAGCCGTAGCTCCAGATCTCGCGGTCCTCGGGGAAGTGGGTGATGTACTTGCTGTCGTTGCACGGCCACGGCACATCGGCCTGGCCGTCGGCCAGCGGTGCGCCGACGGAGTGCAGCGCCTTCACGAACGGCTTATCGATGCCGAGCTTCTGCAGCGCGGCAGTGCCCATGCGGGTCATCACGCGCATCGAGACCACGACGTACTCGGAGTCGGTGATCTCCACGCCCAGCTTGGGGTCCTCGGCGCCGAGCGGGCCCATGCAGAACGGCACCACGTACATGGTGCGGCCCTTCATCGAGCCGCGGTACAGCTCGGCCATGGTGGCGCGCATCTCGGTGGGGTCGACCCAGTTGTTGGTCGGGCCCGCGTCGGCCTCGGTCTTCGAACAGATGTAGGTGCGGGATTCGACACGCGCCACATCGGAGGGATCGGAGAGGGCGAGGAACGAGTTCGGCTTCTTCTCCTCGTTGAGCTTCTTGAAGGTGCCCGCCGCGACGAGCTGGGTGGTCAGCCGATCCCACTCCTCATCGGAACCATCCGCCCAGACCACTCGATCCGGCTGAGTGAGTTCTGCGACTTCCTGTACCCAGGCGAGTAGTTCGCTGTGCTCGGTCGGCTGCTTGCCGTCGGAATTCCGAAGACCAGGAATGGTCGCTGAGGTCATGAAAACTCTCCTGAGATGGGCGGTTCACGGTGTCCCCGCCTAGGCTGACCATTTCGAGCGACCTGCGAGCAGTCGCTACGATAAGGCCCATGACCAGCGCGAACACACCGAGCGCCACCGTTGGCGGGAAGGCACCCGCTACGACCAGTCGAAAGCGCGTCATGGCTGGACCGCGTACAAGGACGAAGCGGACGCCCAGGTTCCTGCTTTAGAGGTTAACGCGATGTGACGACCAGTACGGAATCGGGTTCCCCCAGGAGTACCCACTAAGTTACCTAATCAAAAGAAGTCCGATACCGGTCGAGGATGGCGATATCGCGTTCGCAGGCGGCAAGCTGCCCCGGTTGCTCGGCCGCGGCGCGACGCAATCTGGCCTCCAATTCGGCCACCTGACGGTCGATTTCGACGATTCGCTCGGTACTCGCGCGGATGATGCGGTCCGATAGCGCGGTCTCCGATTCCACCAGTGCCGTGGCGACGCGCTGCTCCAACTGGGCCTTCACATTCACCAGCGCGTCGGAGACCCATTGACGAAGGTGCGCGCGGTCGGCGACTTGGCCGCGGGCCCGCACCACCCAGGCCGCCGCACCGGCTCCGAGCAGCAGCGTCACCGGAACGGTCGCGAAATCCAGGGCCTGTACGAGCGAGAACGGAGCGACCAGTAGGCGGCCGATGCCGACCCCGGCGGACGCGCCGAGCGCGATCATGAGGTGATCTTCGACACCTCGGTGCCTCGGCTCCGGATCCGGGCCGACCCGCGGTGCGGGATCCCGCCAGCGCGGTGGCATGCCGCGGTCGTTTTCCGGCGCCGCGCCGAGGCGATCGGTGAGCTCGGACAGCCGCTGATCGATGGTGCCGTCCACGGCGACGGTCAGCTCGTGCACCGCCTGCTGCAGGCGTTCGGGATAGGCGCCGAATGCGGAGCGGCGCAGCCGATCGAGTTCGCCCCGGGCGGCAGCGTGCAGCGCGCGGACCCTGGCCCCGACATCGGTCATCAGATCGACCCTCGCCAGGTGCAATTGGCTGCGCAGGGTGGACATGGCGGTCGCGCGGCCGCCGTCACGTCCGGCGAGCAGTACGGCGCGTTCCTCGCGCCACTGGATCGGTTCCGTGCCGGAGCGCAGCACCGCGACCTGTTCGCCGACCCGTCGGCGGGTATCGGTGAGCACTCGCGTGGTGACGGCGGCGACCCGGTCGTCGGATTCGGCGCCGACGGTCGCGGACGCGAGTTCCGCATGCAGCGCGCCGAGTCCGGAGCGATCGATCAGGCCCGCATCGCCGGCCGCTCGCCCCGCCACCGCAAGCCGGGTCGATACCGGCACGATCTCCAGATCGTCGATGCCCTGGGCGGCGAGCAGTTCGAGGTTGTGTGCCTGCACGGCGCGCCAGTCCTGGTAGGCGTGGATGCCGTTCATGGCGAGCAGGATCCGGGTGCCGTCGGCGCGCAGGCGTTGCACCACATGCAGGGTGTCCGCGCCGAGGGCGCTACCCGCGTCCAACAGCATGAGCGCGACCGCCGACGGCGCAATTCCCGACGGCGACGTGGTCTCCACGACCGCGCTCGCATCGGGCACCGGATCCGATAGCGCGATCCGCGGCTCGAACCGAGCCAACTCGGTGCGCAACAAGCTCGTATTGGCGTCATCGGGCCCGATCAACGTGACCGCCGACGCCACACCAGTCCCCCGCACCGCCCGCAACAGCGCCATCCCCTGCGGATTCCACCGTGCGATGACCGCCTCGACCTCCGGCGTCAGCGGCAGTGCGGAATCCGATTGTTCAGAGTCCGGCACTGCTCATCCGTTCCCATAGCCGGATGTAGCCGTGGTGGACGCGGATGGCGGCGCGGCGGGCGGCGGGGGACATATCGCTGGAGACCACCGCGCGCCAGCGGGCGGCGCGGGCGAGGGCGTCGTCGGCATCGGAGGGAGCGGGTGCGCGATATCCGGCGGCCAGGTGCGCGACCTCCGGGCACGCAAGGCCCGCGCAGAGGCCGAGCCAGAGTGCGTCGTCGCCGAAGAGGTAGTCCTCCAACATATCCCGTGCGTTGGCGCCGTCGACGGGCACGGCGCGGGCCGCGAGGCGGGCCAGTTCGTCGAGGAGTTCGCCGCCGCGCAGTGCCGAGACCTGTTCGTAGCGGCGGTGCAGCAAACGGTGCAGCGGATCGATACCGCTGGCCGCGTGCATGATCTGCAGCAGTGCGTGCGGACCGAGTTCGGGGTCCTGGCGCAGTGCGGACAGCACGCAGGTCACGCCGTACAGATCCCAGCGTTGCAGCAGTTCCTCACGCTCGGCGACATCCGGGCCGGCTGATGCCGCGACGAACAGGTCGGGCGAGAGCGTGAGCGCCGGATCCGCGGTCTCGGCCAGTCGGCGCAGTGTGGCCAGATCGGCCTCGCTCACCGCACCGGCCCTGGTGCGCACCGCCAACGAGGCGACCACCGGCAGGGCGACGGTGCCGAGGCCACCGCTGTACTGCTCGGCGGCGGCGACCGCATCACCCCACCGGGACCCGATGGCATCGGCCTTGTTCAGCACCACCACCGTGCGCTCCGGCGGCAATTCCGACAGAATCCGCCGATCCGCGGGCTGGGGCGCACCGGAGAGGACGTAGACGATGATGTCGGCGTCGAGTTCGGGATCGGTCACACCCGGTTCATCGATCGGCGCCGTCTCCACCGCCGACATCAGCGCGAGCGCATGCAGCACCGTGGTCCGCCCGGTATGCGCCCGCCCGGTCACCTGAATGCGCGGCGGCCGCCGCCACCGCGCGATGGCCGTCCCCACCTGACCCACGATCCGCGGATCGGCACCCGAGCGCAGCGTCGCGAGCAGATGGTCGAGTTGGTCGACTTCCCGTGCGGGTCCGCCCGGTCGGGTCCGGGGCCCGTCGGATTCGGTGGCTGTCGGCAAAGCTTCGCACCCCCTTTTCGGTGCGCCATTCTTGCAGACATACCGCGTTGACGGGCCGCCAGCGACCGCTCGCCGGTCGCCGGATAAGGATCAGCTGCCGCTCAAGTATTTGTTCACGCTTCGTACGGCCCAGTTCGGCGCGTATTTCGCGGCGGCCGCCAGTACCTTTGCCTGCGCGCCGATTTCGTAGTGCACGCGCGGCAGCCGTCCGCGCTTGCGGGTCGCGTCCCAGATCCCCTGCGCGACATCCTCAGCACTCAGGTGCACGCCGAGCGATTTGGTCGCGGCGGTATCCATCCCGTCCACCATGGCGGTGGCCACGAACAGCGGCCACACCGCGATCACCCGGATATCGTGCCGCTCCCATTCGAGATCCAATGCCTCCGTGAGGCTTTTGACCGCGGACTTCGTCGCGCCGTAGCTGGCGAGTTCGGGCTGACCGTAGATCGCCGATGCCGAGCACAGATTCACCACCTGCGCGCCCGGCGTATCGCGCAAGTAGCCGAACGCGGCATGCGTACCCGCTATCACCCCGCCCAGATTGACGTCGATGATCGCCTGGTGGGTGGCCAGATCAAGGGATTCGAACGGACCCGCGCGCAGAATGCCCGCATTGTTGACAAGGATGTCGAGCCGGTTCTCGTCACCGTTGAACTCCGCGAGACGCTCGACCCAGTGCGTGTCGTTCGTCACATCCAGCACCCCGGTGCGCACACTGCCGTCGGCGGCGTGGATGTCGGCCGCGAGCCTGGTCAGCCCGACTTCGTCGATATCATATGCACCGACGTGGTACCCCTGTGCAGCGAAAAGTAGGGCCGTGGCCCGGCCGATCCCCGCCGCCGCACCGGTGATGAACACAGTCGGTCTACCCATGCGCGCAGTCTAGTGCGGGGGCAAGCCCCCTACCTCGGGGTTCCCACAGATGCCGCCGGTCACCTAATCTGACGTGACGGTCGGCACCATAGTCGGTGCGCAGCTTCACTTTTCGAAGAGAAGATGCGGCGGGTACGACGGGCCCAAAGAAAAAAACTTACATAACCACGCAAGACCCCGGGGGAGCGCCGCAACCGAATAGCATGCCGACCAGGCGGAACGCGTTCCGCCGTGCGGGTCTCGATGAGGAGGTTGCCGTGGCTGTCGATGTCATCGGTGCTGTTGAGCCGGATGCGTCCGGCGATCATAAGCCACTGCTACCCAGTACCGATCCGTTCCTGCGGCCGCCGAAGGGTTTCGCGGCCCGTCCGCCCGGCACCATTCTGCGCAGCCGTCGCATCGAAGTCGCACTGTTCGGCCTTGTGCCGCAGCAGGTCTCGGCCTGGCAGCTGCTCTACCGCAGCTGTGATATGCACGGCACGCCGGAGGCGGCGGTCACCACCGTCCTGCTGCCGCTCGACGCGGACCCGAACGAGGACCGCCCACTACTGGCCTTCCAGACCGCCATGGACGCGGTCGCGGAGCGGTGTTCCCCCTCCTACGCGCTGCGTCGCGGTTCCCACGCACTCGGCTCGGTCACCCAATTCGAATGGATGCTGGTGGCCAATGCACTGCGCCGGGGTTGGGCGGTGAGCATTGCCGATCACGAGGGACCGCACGGGAATTTCGGCGCGCCGCGCGAGCCCGGTTACCGCGGACTCGACGGGATCCGCGCGGCGCTGCGCTTCGCACCGCTGGGTCTGCGGCCCGACACCCGGATCGCGGTCTGGGGCTATTCCGGTGGCGGCATGGCCAGTTCGTGGCTGGTCGAGATGGCGCCGACCTACGCACCGGAGCTGGATATCGTCGGTGCGGTGCTCGGCGCGCCGGTCGGCGATCCGGGCCAGGTCTTCACCCGACTCAACGGCGGACACTTCGCCGGACTGCCCGCGATCGTGGTCGCGGCGCTGCGCAGGCTCTATCCGGCGCTGGCCGCGGTCTTCGACAGCGATTGCGATGCCGAGGGCCACCGGCTCATCGCACGCGCCGAACGGTCGACACCGCTATCGGCGGTGCTCGGTCTCGTCAACAGAGATGTCGGCCACCATCTGAGCCGTCCACTCGACGAGGTGCTCGCCGCGCCCGATATGCAGGCCATGCTCGACGATCTGCGCCTCGGTCACTTCACCCCGACCTGCCCGCTGCTGGTGGTGCAGCCGGTGCACGATCAGATCATCCACGTGGACGGCGTCGACGGCCAGGTGGAGCGGTATCGCCGCGGCGGCGCGCAGGTCACCTATGTGCGCGATCGGCTCAGCGAACACTTCTCGCTGCTCCCGCTGGCCACCCCGATCAGCCTGGACTGGCTCGGCGATCGACTCGCCGGAGTACCGGTGCGCGATACCGGCGACAGCACCGTGTGGTCGGTCGCCGCCTCGCCGACCGGGGTGCGCGGACTGTGGGAAATGCTCGGCACCGCGGTCAAGGTGGCGCTGGGAAAACCGCTGCGTCAGGAGACCGCGCCCGCGACGCGAATCCCCCGCGTAAAAGCCGCATAACCGGGGCACGCGGCGTCGTCTCGGGTCACCCGCAAGCGATCCGCTACGACCGCTTGCTGCCCGCATCCTGCGATGCTGGACAATGGACCGCGTGAACGACGCCGCGAGCCACACTGCCGAGTCAGTTCCCGGACCGCCGTCCACAGCTGCGGCTCCGGCGGACGGTGGATCCCGAAAGGGCTCGGGCTCTCGCCTGTACCCCCGCGTGACGAGCTTCCGCTCGCGCCGGGGCGCACTCACCGCGACTCAGCAGCAATCCTGGGATCGCACCTGGCCGCGGATCGGCCGCGATGTGGCCGACGAACCCCTCGATGCCGCCGCCTGGTTCGGCCGGGACGCCCCGCTCGTCATCGAGATCGGTTGCGGTACAGGTACCGCCACCGCCACGATGGCACAGGCGGAACCGCAGCTGAATCTCCTCGGCATCGAGGTCTATCAACCCGGTCTCGCGCAACTGGTGCAGCGCATCGAGCGCGAACACATCGACAACATTCGCCTGCTGCGCGGCGACGCCGTCGATGTGTTGGAAAATATGATTGCTGCGCAATCGCTCACGGGCGTTCGAGTCTTCTTTCCCGACCCGTGGCCGAAGGCGCGACACCACAAGCGGCGGCTGCTGCAGCCCGCGACATTCGCATTGATCGCGAATCGCCTGCGACCCGGCGGTGTGTTGCATGTCGCGACCGACCATGCCGACTACGCGGAATTCATCGCCGCGGTCGGCGCGGCAGAACCGCAGCTCATCGGCCTGAACGAGACCACGGGAGGGGTCAGCGCCGAGCATCGTGACAGTGCGCCGATCGGTTTCGAAAGGCCCGTCACAAAATTCGAAGGCAAGGCACATCGCGCCGGAAGCGCCATCAACGAGTTCATATGGGGGAAGATCGAATGATGAGTGTCGGTGAGATGGCCCATGAGGTCGTGGATGTTGCCGGGGAGGTGCACGGAACCGGATCCGAGGTGATCGGCGCGGTGACGCCCGATGTGCGTCGGGTGCTGTTGGTCTGGGACGCCCCGAACCTCGATATGGGGCTCGGTGCGATCCTCGGCGGCCGCCCGACCGCCGCCTATCGACCGCGCTTCGACGCGCTCGGCCGCTGGCTGCTCGCGCGCACCGCCGAACTATCGGTGGGCAGCGTGACCCGGGTCGAACCGGAAGCCACCGTCTTCACCAATATCGCGCCCGGCACCGCAGATGTGGTGCGGCCGTGGGTGGAGGCGCTGCGCAATGTCGGCTACGCGGTCTTCGCCAAGCCCAAGATCGATGAGGACTCCGATGTCGACGCGGATATGCTCGCGCACATCGAGCTACGCAGCCGCGGCGCCGGGCTGGCGGGCATCATGGTCGCCTCCGCCGATGGCCAGGCATTCCGCGAACCGCTCGAACGATTGGCCGCCAACGGAATCCCCGTTCAGATACTCGGCTTCCGTGAGCATGCGAGTTGGGCCGTAACATCCGATACTCTCGAGTTCATAGATCTCGAGGACATCCCGGGCGTGTTCCGTGAACCGCTGCCCCGGGTCAGCCTCGACTCGCTGCCCGACGAGGGTGCCTGGCTGCAGCCGTTCCGGCCGCTGTCGGCGCTGCTCACCTCTCGCCCTGCCCAAGGAGTCGCTTAGTGTTCACACGCTGGGGCGATCTGGTCTATCGGCTGCGCTTCGCCGTCATCGGCATTGTCGCGGCCGCACTCTTGGCACTTGGCGGTTACGGCCTCGGCTTGGAAGACCATCTCAGCTCCAGCGGGTGGGATGACCCCACGTCGCAATCGGCCAAGGCGGCCAAGTTGTCCGACGGGGCGTTCGGACGCGATCACAACAGCGATGTGATCGTGCTCTATACCGCGCCGGACGGTAAGACGATCGATGATCCCGAATTCCGGCAGCAGGTCGTCGACAGCCTCAACAAGCTGCCGCGCGAACATCCAGATGAGATCGCCAAGATCAATGGCGCCTACTGGCAGACCGAATCCGGTCCGGCATCACCGTTGACGTTCGGTTCGAAGGATAAGAAGTACACCTTCGCCTCGATCGCCATCCAGGGCGATAACGACACCGATCTGGTGCGCAACTTCCGGAAAGTGAAGGATACCTTCGCCATTCCGGGCGTCGATGTACAGGTAGCGGGCCTGCAGGCGGTGGCGGGGACGCTGAACGACACCATGGCCGCCGACCAGAAGCGGATGGAGATCCTGGCGATCCCCGCGGTCGCGGTACTGCTGTTCTTCATCTTCGGTGGTGTGGTCGCGGCGGCGCTGCCGCTGATCGTCGGTGGTCTCACCGTGATCGGCGCCTGGGGCATCGTGCGGTTCGTCACCCAATTCACCGAGGTCAACTCGTTTGTCTCGCCGGTCGTTTCGATGATCGGTCTCGGTCTGGCCATCGACTACGGGCTGTTCATCGTGAGCCGGTTCCGTGAGGAACTCGCCGAGGGCTACGACACGCGCGCGGCCGTGCGCCGTTCGGTGATGACCGCGGGTCGCACGGTGGTGTTCTCCGCGACCATGATCATCGCCAGCCTCGGCGGCATGCTGCTGTTCCCGCAGGGCTTCCTCAAATCGATCGCCTACGGCTCCATCGCGACCGTCTCGCTCGCCGCGCTGACCGCCATCACCATCCTGCCCGCGATGCTCAGCATTCTCGGGTCGCGGGTGGATATGCTCGGGCTCAAGCGCTTCCGCAAGACCAAGACCGCCGAAGACGTCGAGAACAGCCTCTGGGGCAAGTCGACTCGCTGGGTGATGCAGCATCCGCTCAAGATCGCGATCCCGATCTGCATCCTGTTGCTGCTGCTGATCATTCCGGTCAAGAATCTGGCGTTCGGCGGTATCAACGAGCGGTATCTGCCGCCGGATAACGCGACCCGGCTCGCGCAGGCGAAGTTCGATTCGATCTTCCCGCTACGCAAGTCCGATCCGATCCAGCTCGTCTTCGTCTCCGAGAACAGCAGTGACGTCGGCAAGGTGTGGACCGCGGCCAAACAAGCGCCCGGCTTGAACGGCACCTTCGACGTGCCGTCGCGTTCGACCTCCGACCCCACCATCTACCGCACCAGTGCGACGCTCGCGGACTCGGAGAATTTCGATCCGACCATCGACTATCTGCGCTCCCTCGAGGTGCCCGACGACGTGCAGATGTATGTCGGCGGACAGCCCGCGATCCAGAAGGACAGCATCGACGCGCTGCTGCACCGGATGCCGTTGATGATCGCGCTGGTGCTGTTCGTCACCACGCTGCTGATGTTCCTCACCTTCGGCTCACTGGTGCTGCCGATCAAGGCCGCATTGATGAGCGCGCTCGGATTGGGTTCCACGCTCGGCATTTTGACGTGGATCTTCATCGACGGACATGGCGCGAGCCTGTTGAATTTCACGCCGCAGCCGATCATGTCGCCGGTATTGGTACTGATCATCGCGGTTATCTACGGTCTTTCGACCGACTACGAGGTATTCCTGTTGTCGCGCATGGTCGAAGCGCGCACGCAGGGGGCTTCGACTACCGAGGCGGTTCGCATCGGTACCGCGCAGACCGGACGCATCATCACCGCGGCGGCGCTCATCCTGCTCGTGGTGACCGGCGCGTTCGCGTTCTCCGATCTGGTCATGATGCAGTATCTGGCCTACGGCATGATCGCGGCACTGTTCATCGACGCCACGATTCTGCGCATGCTGCTCGTCCCGGCCACCATGAAACTGCTCGGCGACGATTGCTGGTGGGCACCGGCGTGGATGAAGAAGGTGCAGCAGAAGGTCGGGCTCGGCGAGCCGATTCTGGACGATGAGCGTCCTGGTGGGGGCGAGGTCGTCGACCTGGTGAAGACCACGCCGATTACCGACCCGGTGACGATGCAGATGCCCGCGCTCACCGATGACGTCGACACTCGGTCGCGTTCGCCACGGCGGCCGCGCACGGTCGAGGAGATCGAGGCGGATGCGCCCACCCAACATATGATGAAGATCCCGGCCGAGCCACCGGTGCCGCCACGGCCGCCGGTCACGCCGCACGATCCGACTCGGCCGCGGGCGAATTCGCCGTTGCACACGCCACCGCCTGGGCCGCCCGCGCGACCTGCGTCGTCGGGGTTGCCGTCCGGGCCGCCAGCGCCACCTGCGCCGGGGTTGCCGTCCGGGCAAGCCGGACCTGGGTTGCCATTCGGGCAAGCCGCACCGCCCGGACATTCGGCGCCGCCCCTACCCGAACCCATTCGGCCGCGGCCGGTTCCGATGATTTCGGAGGCGGCCGAGCCGACTCGTCCCATTCCGCCCACGCCGACACCGCCCCCGCCGCCGGTTCCGCCGACGCCGATCCCGGCTTCGGACCATCCGACCCATCATTCGGCGCCGGGACGGCCCGCCGCTTCGAATGACGACGCGGCGGACGAGAACCGCAGCAGCATCGAGAACTGGATGGCCGAGCTGAGGTCCAACCGTCGCCGCATCGGCCATCCCGACGAAGGTCGGCACCACAGCGCGGACGGACGGACGGTCAGCGTGAATGAGCTGCTGCGGCGCCGGGATCGCGAATAACGCGTTGTGCGGCGGCTGCTTCGCTGCCGCACATAGGAACTGGTCCAGCAGCACACTTCCTTCCGAGCGGGTAAGCCGCGGCATTCGAATGTCCGCACCGCGGTGCGGGCGTGCCGGCGGGAGATCGTGGCGGCACGGGTGGCGAAATTCCGATGTGCCGTTGTTGATTTCCATTCCATCTGCGCGTCCTGCGCACCCATGAGCCGATCGACGAGAACTTGCGCGAACGCATCGCCGACCTGATCTGCGGCGGGCTCGAGCAGCCGAGTGCGTGACACCCCCGAGTCGATTCAACGAGATTGCCCGAGCCCAACGAGACCGGACATTCGCAGATACGAAGATCCGGTCGCGTTGGTTTCCTCGCTCGATGGCGATGCCGTGCCCGCCATCGAGCGGACCGCCGCAAGCGTCAGCGGGGTGTCGCTGCTGAATCCGGTTTTGTGGCACCGGCTTCGGCGAAGGCTCGGGCGTAGCGAGTGCCCGCCAGGAGCAGCAGGATCCCTACCACCAAGAAGGCTGCCACTCGGACCAGGCCGTCGAGGGTGGCGAGGTCGAAGAGGAACAGTTTGGCCAGAGCGGCCGCGGTGACGAGGAGTCCGGAACCGAGGGCCAGTTTGGCGACGGCCGCCGAGCGGGACAGGTTGCGCAGACCGAAGAACAGCGCGGCGGTCGCGGCGGCCATCCACAAAATGGTGGCGGCGCTGTGGCCGATGACAAAGCCGTCCGCGCTGCCGGTCGCGATGCCGATCGAGACCGCGGCGGCGGTTACGGCATACAGGCCCGCGATGCTCGCGACGACGAACAGCGTCGATTCGTCGGTTCCGCCCTTGGCCATGCCGGGGAGTCTCCGAGCGCACCAGACCGCCGCGGCGATGACCGCGAGCGCGAGAGCCGCACCCAGCGCGGTCGCGATACCCAGCCGCTCGTGTGCAAGCCGTTGTGTCGCAAGTGCTTCCGGCGTCATGGTGGCGAAGTACACGATCGAGCCGACCATGGTGAACGCCGCGCCGATGGCGGCGGTACTGCGCGAGCGGCGCTGTCCGGCCAACCCGAGGTAGCAGAGCGCGACCAGGAACAGTGCGATCGGCAGGGTCTGTACTCGCGTCACACCGACGCATGCTTCGAGCAGTGCGAATGAACCGGCGATCGTGGCGACAAAGGCGATCGATCCCGGAGTCCGTAGCAACTCCGGCAATTTCGGCACTATCCGCAGCGCAGCCACGACCAACAGCACCGCCGCGTAGCCGGCCGCGACCAAGGTTGCCGAGTGGCGTTCGAACATCGCGGGGGCCGCCAAGAGCGGCACCGTGGACAGCGCGAAGGCCAGGGCGGCAACGATATCGCCGGATCGCTTGCGCACCACCAGCACGCCGCCGACCAAACCGATCACCGCGATCGCCACCGCGGCGGTCAGCAGCCAGCACACCCGGGCCTGCGCCGAATCGTCGACGACGGCAACGGCAATCGCGAACAAGGTCGCCAATGTCGCGGGCGCCGTGCGCATCGCATGCAGGAACGGCCAATCGCGGACCAATTGCACCGGCACACAGGTCGACTGCAACACGATCAGGAATGCCAGCAGCACCAGTTCCGAAGTGACGAACGGCGACAACAGCGCCGCACCCGCGACCACGAGCACCGCGAGCGGCTGCGACTGCCATCGCATCGCCAGCACGACCCCGCCCGCCGCAACACCCGATGCCACCGCCAGTCCAACCACCGGATGCAGCCAACCGTAGATCGAGGTCACCGCGACCACATCCAGATAGGCCCCGGCAATGCCCGTGGCAGCCAAGGAAATTCCACCGACGCGACCACCGGCTCGACCGAACACCCGCATCCCGGTTCCCACCAGGCCCACCGAGAACACGGCGCCGGCAATAACTCTCGGCACCGGCCCGAAGAACCCGGCCTGCGCGGCGAGCACCAACAGCATCACCACCCCGATCAGCGTTACCCCCACCCCGGCCACCGCCAGCACCCGACTGATCATCCCCTCCTGCTGCCACCACGGCGTCTTCCCCGCGGCCGCCCCACCCCACCCCGGCGGACGCGGCGGCACCCCCGGCGGAACCGCACCCGCCCGCCGCGACATCGACGGCACAAACCCGCCCGGCACCCCCGAAGACCCAGGCACCCCACCCGGCACCGTGGCCCACCCGGACATCCCCACACCACCAGATGGCCCATACCCAGGCACCGCCCAACCCGAACCAACAGCCGGCGGCATCGGAATCCGCCCCATTCCCGCAGGAACCGGCGCCGACGGCACCCCGGGCACATCGGTAGCGCCCGCAACACCGAAAGAAGCCGACCGTGCTGACATCGCCCCAACGCCGGGACCGACCGGAACACCCCGCACCACGCCTACCGCAGGCACAGTTGGACCACCCCCAGGAGCTGACTGCTGCGGCACCACACTCCCTGCAGAAGTATCCGGGAGGACACCTGCCGCGGACGCGACCGAACCGCCCGAAACCGCACCCACCACAGGCACAACCGGAGCACCCGCAGCAACCGACTGCTGCGGCACCACACCCCCCGCAGACACACCCCCCACGCGCACCGCCGAATCACCCGAAACCGCACCCATCACAGGCACAACCGGACCGCCCGCAGGAACTGAGTGTTCGGGCACGCCCCCTGCGGGCAGGACCGGAACGCCTGGCACCGCGTCGCCGACAGGCGCACCACGAGTACCCGGGTTCGCTGACCCACCCCCGGCGGACGCTGCGGGAACACTCGGCACCACACCTGCCGCTGGCACGCCGGCAGCGTCAGGGGGCGCCTCGGTGGTCGGTGCCATCGCGGTACCTGCGGCTTGCGGCAATGGCGATATCCGGTCGCTCGCGGATGCGGCCGTCACCTCCGATGTCTGCCCAGCGCCGGGCATTGGTTCGGCCATCGGAGCAGCCGGCGAAACGTGATGGCTGCCCGCGACTGCTGGAACTCCGGACCCGGGCACGCAACCGGTACCGGTTGGCATCGGGATCGGCCCGAGCGGATACTCCCCGCGAACCGAGAAGCCGGTCCGGTCCTTCGAAACCGTGGGTGCCGCAGCCAAATCCGCGGCGAGCTGCGCTCGTAACAAATCCAAGTCTCGGCCGAGGACACCCATCTGCGTTCCCAACGCAGCGAACTCCCCGGACAACCGCGAAATCAGCGCGGGATCGATAGACGTAGTCATGACGTCAATGCTGATTTCCCCAGCCCGCGAGAACATGAGTAGAAACCACTGGTACTCATCCGGGATCTACTCGAACACCGGCTGCGCGATCGGGTCACCCGGTGCGACGATGCCGGCCGCCACCGATCGACCCCCGCTCGGTCATGGCACGGCGGGGGTCCGATCGGTTCGATTACAGGCTGTGGGACCGCCTGCCGGTGACCTGATAGACCGCATTGATCACCGCGGAGCGCGGTGGCATGCGGAAGACGCCGGGGGTTGGTTCGCCCGCCCAATGCCAGCCGAGTTGGGAATCGGTACTGGGGAGTAGGACGTGGCGACCGGCGGGGATGACGGTCACCTGCTGCCCGGCCAGACAACGACGCACGCTGAGCTCGACCGGGGTGGCCGGGCTCGGCGGTGCGACGAGGAAGGTCCAGGTGCGTTCGCCCGGGTCGGCGACCACCGGGGCCGTGTAGGTCCGGTCGAGGGTGGCCAGCACCTTGCGGCCCAGATCCGGTGGCATCACCAGGGCGCCGAGGATGGAGCCGGTAGTGATCGTCGGGCGACCGGCCAGCAGTTGGACCGGCAGTCCATAGCGATGTCGCAGCATATGCGCGATTTCGTGGGGCGAGTGACAGCGCTCGAACATGGCTTACTCCGCCCCCCGTCCGCAGAACGGGCAGCCCCCTCTGCGTAGCGGACCGTGCTGCTCGCGGACGCGCTGGGTGTGGCGCGCGGATCGACTGGTCTGGACACCCGGCTCGAGCGCGCGATCGGCGCGGAGAGCTCGCACGGTGGTATTCGGCATGGTAATCATTGCCGCCGCCCTTTGCATTCTCAAAGTTGCAGAAAGGCAACGGTATTCCAACTGAGCATCAATGAGTCGTACGTAATGTCCCACTTCGGGTGAGCGCGATCACTTAACGTCGTACCCTGAAACAAGGATGTAACAAAGGACTTGTCTAAATGGACGATTCGTCGATCGGCGTGCGGATAAGACAGTTCCGCGGCAAGGCGCTCACCCAGCGCCAACTCGCCGACCAAGCCGGTGTCAGCGTCGACCTGGTGCGCAAACTGGAACAGGGTGGCCGCCAGACCGCGTCGATCGCCAGCCTGCAAAAACTCGCGCGCGCATTGGATGTCGATATCTCCGACCTGGTGGGCAAGCGACACGGCATCCCCTCCGGCAATCCGGATGCCGGTATCGTCGCGATCCGGCGCGCGCTGACCCCGGTCGACGATCTGCTCGGTGAAATACCGCACGAGGATGCGATCGGCCTCGACGAGGGCAGCCGCGCAGTCGATTACGCGTGGGGCGCCTACTGGACCGGCCACTACGAACTGCTCACCTCGATCCTGCCGACCGGGCTCACCCAATTGCGGGCAACGGTGCACGCCGCCCGCAACGGCGCGGTCGCATCAGCGAATGAGCTACTCGCACGAATGTATTGGGTCACCGGCTGCACGCTGGTCCATCTCGGGCAGACCGATCCCGCGTTCCTCGCGATCCGGCAGGCACTGGCGGCCGCCGAGCTCGGCAATGATCCGCTGCTGCTGGCCACCATTCGCGGTTCGGTCGCCTGGCAACTGCTGGTACAGGGCCGCTATGAGGAGTCGGGCAAGGTCGCGCTGCGCGCCGCGGCGAATCTGGAGCCCGACGGTGACGAGTCCCCGGCACATCTGTCCGCGTACGGATCGCTGGTCTTGCAGGGCGCTACCGCGGCTGGTCGAGCACAGCACGTTCCCGAGGCGTTGTCGCTGGTCCAAGCGGCGGGTGAGGTCGCGCTGCGCATCGGCGCCGATCGCCATGACTACGAAACCTATTTCGGCCCTTCACAAGTCGTCATGCAGACGGTCGATGTGAATGTCAGCTCCGAACGCTACCCGGAGGCATTGACCGCCGCGCAGGATATGCCCGCGAATTGCGGTCTGCCGCAGGCCTCCCGCGCCCGTCACCTCACCGATACGGCCGTCGCCCTGACCCGCACCGGTCAACACAAGCGGGCCCTCGCCGCCCTGCTCGACGCCGAACGCGTCGGCGGCGCCGACTGGATCAAATACCAGTCCCTGCCCCGGTACATCGTCTCCGAACTGCTCGACCACGACCGCCGAGTCCCCTTGCGCGCCTTCGCCCGACGCATCGGCGTCAACACCTGAGCCACGTCGAGATCAGCTGGCTGCCAGGTGACTTCGGGCAGTTCGAAATCGATCGGGAACGGGCGGCCGACCTGCACACGGGCCCCGATCCACCTTCGGGCAGCCGCTCGAGGTCTTGGCGCTAACTGCCCATCAACTTGCGCCATTGGGCGCGCAGGGAGTGTTTGGCGGTGATCGAGCCGAAACGGATCCGGCCTTGCACGACAATGTGCAGCGGGCCGAGGGGTGGGCCGGTGCGGACCTTGTTGTTGACGCTGGAGCCGATCAGGTCGACGGCATTGAGGTCGACGGTGGCCTCGGCCGGAACGATCAGGGTCAGCGAGCTGAGGTAGTCGTCGACGTGCACCTCGACGACTTGGGTGGACATGACCGCCTCGGTGAAATCGAGGGTGACGCCGGAGAGCCAGTTGTTCAGATGCAGCGCGGGCGCCACCTGCCATGGACCGCGGCGATTGACACCGGACAACCGACTGCGGATCACATTCCCCGGTGTGACCTGCGACGGGACCGACGGCGGCGGTGAGACCCGCTTCGTGAAGGCGGGCGCGGAATTCACGAATGTCGAGGGCGGTGCGGCAGGCTGGCCGACGAGTCGCACACCGGGCAGATCCACCAGCACGGCATTGAGTTCGCCGCGAGTCTTGGCGGCCAGCGCGGTATCCATCCGCTCGGTGAACTCGCCGAGGGACAGCATGCCGAGCCCGACGGCCCGCTGCAGCAACTGACCCACATGCTCGCGCTCGGCATCGGAAACGCGCAACTCACGATCGCCGACCACGTCCCCCGAGCCGACACCGCCGGATACCGAATCGGATCCACCCATAAACCGAGCCTACCGACCCCACCACCCCCACCGCATCAGGGCAATCCCCGATCCCCACCCCACCCCATACCGGTACCGGGCACCCTGTCTTGCCAACGGGCAGCCCATGTGCGGGGTGCCAGGTACCGGTGTGGGCGGTTATTCGAATTATTCGAGGCCCTGCTCGATGGCGTAGCGGGTCAGTTCGACGCGGTTGGCGAGTTGCAGTTTTCGTAGGGTGGCTTGGACGTGGTTTTCGACGGTTCGATGGCTGAGGCCGAGGCGTGCTGCGATCTGCTTGGCGGACAAGCCTTTCGCCACCATCCGCAGGACCTCGGTTTCCCGTTCGGTGAGTGCGGGGCGGTGCGGTTCATTCGGTTCGGCAGGTGCGCTCGCCATTCGCCGATACTCGCCGAGCACCAGACCGGCCAGGCCGGGCGTAAAGACCGGTTGCCCCGCCGCGGTGGCCCGCACCGCCTCGATCAACTCGCTGGCCGACGCGCTCTTCACCAGATAACCCGAGGCCCCCGCCTTGATCGCGTCCAGCACATCATCGCGCTCGGCCGACGCCGACAACACCAGCACCCGACTCTCCGGCGAGACCCGCAACACCTCCGCGGTGGCCTGCGCCCCATTCCCATCGGGCAACTGCATATCCATCAACACCACCATCGGCCGCACCGCCGCCGCCCGCCGGGTAGCCGCCCCCACTCCATCCGCCGTCGCGGCAACCACGAACCCGGCCTCGGCCAGATCACGCGAAACCCCATCGCGCCACATGGGATGGTCGTCCACCACCATGACCGAAATCACCTCGGCCGCATTACTACCGCTCACCGCGTCCTCCTCCGTACGCTCGAACACCGAGCCGATGTGAATTGACCAGCGAAGCAGCGCATCCCCGATCGAATTCCACGCCTGGTCGGCGCGACGACAACCGTGCCTCAGCGAGGTCGCGCGCCGCCGACCGCGCCACCAACGGATGGCCGTGCACCGGCATCGCCGAAATCGCCTCGGCCGCACCGCCGCTGGTCACACTGTCCGGCACGGCGCGCTCGAGCTCGTGTGTGCCACGCGCACCGATCGTCGACCACGATTCACGGTTACCACCGGTCACACCGTCCTCCTCCGTGCTCGACGCACCTGTATACCTCGACCGATGGGCGAGGCGGCACAGCGCGCGGTCACGCCGAAACACCTGCACCGGCCTGGTGTGGTCGCATCGCAAGCGCTCACATCGGACCTGCCCGCGGTATCCGGAATTCCCATTCGGTGCCGAAGCCGACGCCACCGGCTTCCTCGGTCAGCAATACCGCCGTTCCACCCAGTGTCTCGATGCGTCCGATTATGGAACGCGATACACCCATGCGGCCCTCGGCTTCTGCCTCGGCCAGGCGGCCCGGTGCGATGCCGACACCGTCATCACGCACACTGATGATCAGCTCGTCACCGGTGTCCTCCAGCAGCACATAGGCTTTCGCATCCGGTCCGGCATGCAGTGCGACGTTGGACAGTGCGTTGGCCACCGCTGCCGCGATCTCACCCGCTATCCAACGCCCGACCCGCACCGGCTCACCCGGCGTCGAAACGAAGACCGATGGCGTCGCGTGTACGGTCAGCTGCGGCCGCAGATCGGCATCGGCACCACCGGCATCTCCGTGTTTGCCCTGTTCGGAGATCAAAACCCGCAGTGCCACTTCCTGTTCGGCCGCCCGCTGTGCCAATTCCTCCGTGGGACCGCCGATCTCGTTGCCACGCCGTTTGATGTAGCTGAGCACCTGTAGCACGCCATCGTGCACTTCACGAGCCAGCCGCTCCCGCTCCTCGGCTGCCGCGGTCAATCGAACGGCTCGTTCCAGCTGCCCTTGCGCGCGACGCGCGGTATTGGCCGCGAGTCCGAGGGCCAGCCCGATGGAGACGAGCACCGGCGCGGTCGCATCGGCCCACACATCCTGACCCCATTGCTCGCGCACCGTCACGATCACCGCCGCTATCAACAGCCCGGACAGCACACCCGCGAGCGGGCCGCGCAGAATGGCCGCGGAGACAACGGCATTGGCCACCCACAGCGTGGTAGGCAGCGTCTGATGTTCGTGATACCAGCCGTAATCGGCGACCAACCGGGTCGAGGCGATCAGCGCGATCACCACGATGTGATCGCCGATCACCACCCACGAACGCAACCGCGCCACATCGGAAAAGTGCCACTGCGACAACATGAATGCCGACACACCGGACCACACCGCCATTACCGCCATCAGCACCCAGCTCAGCTGCTGATGCTGGTAGTACCGCACCGAGGCGAGCTGCTGGCCGACCGCGTAGAGCAGCGTGACCAGCCGCAATGCCTGCACCGCACGCCACAGCGGCGCGGTCGCCGCATCGGCCGCGCTCAGCTCGGCTGCGCTGGCCTCAGTCGGGCCCGACCGCGTCATCCGACCGGTCCTCCCGGTTCATCTCCCGGACCAATGTCGCGTCCACATCGAACCGGCCGGGCTCCGGTTCATCCGGCTCCGCGGCATACATTCGGCCCCCGTCGCCGGTGTGCAATTCCTCGAACGCCTCCTCCGGGCTTTCGGAGAGCAGCGACCGAATCGCGGTATTCATCACCGCGACGAACGGCACCGCCAACAGACCACCCGCGATCCCGCCGACCACGATGCCCGCGGCAATGGCCAGCACCACCGCGAGCGGATGGATGCTCACCGCCCGCCCGAGCAGCAGTGGTTGCAGCACATGGCTTTCCAGCTGCATCACCGCGATGATGATGCCGAGCACGATTACCGCGGTCACCCAGCCCTGGGTCACCAATGCGATGAATACCGCGATGGTCCCGGCCAGGAACGCACCGACGATCGGGATGAACGCGCTGATGAACACCAGCGAGGCCAGCGGCAGTGCCAGCGGCACCCCGAGAATCGCCAGGCCCGCACCGATGCCGATGGCATCGACGAGCGCGACCACCACAGTCGCGCGGACGAATCCGACCAGCGTGCCGAAGCCGAGTTGTCCTGCGGTGCGCACCTTTTCCCGCTGCGGGGTCGGCACGATCCGGGTCACGAAGTGCCAGATCTGATCGCCGCTGTAAAGAAAGAAGATGAGAATGAAAAGCGTCAAGAACGCGCCGGTGAGCACATGTCCGATCACCGTCGCGGTGGTCAATGCCCCGCTGGTGAGACCTTCCCTGTTCGATTGGATCGTTTTGACGATCGTGTCGCCCGCATTCCGAATCTGCTCATTGCTCAGATGCAGCGGACCATTGATCAGCCAGTCCTGAATCTCGTGAACGCTGTGGGTGATTTCGTCGGACAGCTGCGGTACGCCCTCGATGAACTGCTCGACGACGAAGGTCATGATCCCCGCGACCACCCCGAGTGATCCGACCAGCGCGACGAAAACCCCCACCGACCTCGGTACTCCGAGCCGCTGCATCCAATCCACCAGCGGCGCCAGCAATGCGGCGGCCAGCAGGCCGATGGCGAGCGGTATCGCGACCGTCGCCAATTTCTGCACCACCATCGAGATCGCGATCAGCGCGGCGAACATCACCAGCAGCCGCCACGCCCATTCGGCGCTAACTCGGACGAACGGGTGTACGGAATCAGCAGCCGACCGCGCAGCAGTGGCTTTTTCGACAGCACTTACCTTCTGGTCGGTCACCTCCGCGAGCCTAGTGGCCGCAGAGCGCCGCGGACATGCTCGAATGATCGAAACGCTAGATTGGTCACCGTGTCAGCGCCCCTGGAAGCGGTCAAACAGACCATGCGAACGCGCTGGCCGCTGTACCTGACATCGATGCTGTTGGCCAATGCCTTCGGCGCGGTCCTGGTGTGGGCGTTCATCCAATATGGACTCCCGGTTCCCGAAGGTGAGGCGGCCGGTGCCCGACGCACTGGCCTGGTGATTCCCGGTCTGGTTTTCACCACCGGTGGTTTGCTGAGCCTGGCCGCTTCGGCACTCATGCTGCGTCCGGTCATGCGCTGGCAGATGCGCGGTGGGCCACCGAGCCATCAAGAGCAGATGGCCGCGCTGCACGCACCGCTGCGCCAGGCGATCCTGCATCTGGTGCTGTGGTTGATCGGCGGCGCCATCCTGGCGGCCACCATCATCGCGGACGCGCCCGAGCTGGCGGGCGCGGTCATCGTCACCGAATGTATGGCCGCGACAATTGTCTTCGGTTTCACCTACATGCTCGGCGAGCGGATTCTGCGCCCGGTCGCCGCACAGGCCCTCACCGAGGGCTCATTCGACCACACACTGACGCCGGGCGTCGGCACCAGGATGGGGATGACCTGGGGCATGGGCACCTTCGCCCCCACCATCGCCATCGTGCTGCTGTGCGTCACCCAGATCTCGTCGGATGTGAAGTTCTCCGCGCAATCGCTGGCCATTTCGATTCTGCTGCTGTGCGGGGTGGTGATCATGCAGGCGCTGGCGCTGTCGATGCTGACCGGATCCAGCATCTCCGACCCGGTGCGCCAGCTCAGCCAGGCCATCGACCGGGTGCAGGAGGGCGCCCGCGACGTACAGGTCGAGGTATTCGACGGCAGTGAGATCGGACTGCTGCAGGTCGGCTTCAACCGCATGATGGAAGAGGCCGCCAAGCGGCGCCAGCTGCAGGAACTGTTCGGCCAGCACGTCGGCGAGGAGGTGGCCCAGCGTGCCCTCGATTACGGCACCGAACTCGGCGGCGAGACCCGATTCGTGGCGGTGCTGTTCGTAGATATGGTCGGGTCCACCGCGACCGCCGCGGAGCGACCGCCGACCGAGGTGGTCAGCCTGCTCAACGAGTTCTTCCGCATCGTGGTCGACGTCATCGATCGGCACCACGGCTTCGTCAACAAATTCGTCGGCGATGCCGCACTGGCGATCTTCGGCGCGCCGCTGGACCGCCCGGACGCACCGACCGCCGCCCTGGCCGCCGCCCGTGAACTGCGCGAAGTCCTGCGCGAAGTGCCCGGACTCGATATCGGTATCGGCGTTTCGGCGGGCCTGGCCGTAGCCGGAAATATCGGTGCCGCAAACCGTTTCGAATACACCGTGATCGGCGATCCGGTGAACGAGGCATCACGGCTGACCGAACTGGCCAAGGATCAACCCGGACGCGTACTCGCCTCGGGCAGCGCGCTGTATTTCGCCGATGAAAGTGAGCAGGACTTTTGGCTGACAGGCGACGAAGTCCAGCTGCGCGGGCGGCGGCGAAAGACCAGGTTGGCGTGGCCGAAGGATGGGGCGCACGTCGATGCAGACAGCGAAACAGTCAGTTCGTTAGGCTGACCGCGTGACGGCCAATGGGGAACTAGCCGGCGATCCTGCGCCGCAGCCGTCCGACGACCCCACCGGCAGACCGGCGAAACATGGTCGCCGGAGCAAATTGCGGTGGCTCAAATGGGTGGCAGGCATCGCCTTGCTGGCGCTGCTGATCGGCGAGGGTTACTACCTCTGGCCGCGATTGCACGATTCCTGGAATAAGCTCACCGAAATCCACTGGGGCTGGGTCACCGCCTGTATCTGGATGCAGGCACTGTCGATGAGCGGATTCAGCCGGGTACAGAAGCAACTGCTGCATGCGGGCGGTGTCGAGATCCGCCAGCACAAATCCGTCGCCGTCGTCTACGGCGCCACCGCGATGTCGGTGACGCTACCCGCCGGACAGGTCTTCTCCACCGCCTTCACCTATCGCCAGACCCGCCGCTGGGGTGCGAGTCCGATCGTCGCCTCGTGGCAGTTGGTGATGTCCGGTGTGATCGCGACCGCCGGACTCGCACTGCTCGGCGTCGGTGGCGCGCTGCTGGTGGGCAACCGAGTCGGGCCGTTCAAGCTCATCTTGTCGCTGGCCGGTGTGATCGCGCTGGTGTGGGCGGGCAACTATCTCTCGAAGAATCCGGGCGCATTGGAGGCCGTGCTGCGCCGCGGGCTCGCGCTGCTCAACCGGATCCGCAAACGCCCCGCCGAACAGGGCATGAACAAGATCGCCGATATGCTCGCGCAACTGGAATCGGTAGATCTCGGCAAACGCGACGGTGCCATGGTCGCGGCCTGGGCGCTGGTGCACCGCTTTGCCGATGTGGCCTGCCTCGGCGCTGCCTGCTACGCGGTGGGCGCCGATCCGAAATGGGCCGGGCTGCTGATCGCATTCACCGCCGGTAAGGCCGTCGGCTCGATCCCGTTCGCGCCCGGCGGCATCGTCTACGTCGACGCGACGCTCATTTACGGCCTCACCGCGGGGGCGGCCCTGCCCGCCTCCCAGGCCGTCGCCGCTGCCTTCGTCTACCGCCTGGTGAGCTTCGTCCTGGTCGCGATCATCGGCTGGAGCGTCTTCGCCTTCCTTTTCCGCACACCCCAGGCCGACGATGCCGAATTCGAGAAGGAATTCGAACAGCGTCGCGCGCTGTAATTTTGGCAGCGCCTTCGGCGCTGCGTGTTCGCTCGTAAGACTCGCTCCACGGTGGTCACCGAGGCCGGAGC